>JBBSUL010000056.1:0-20109 GCA_038234375.1 Solirubrobacterales bacterium
CTGCGTGACCGCCACCGAGGTGGAGCTCGACCTCATGGACGGCATGTACATGCGCACGCTGGTCATCGTCGAGTACGACGACCTGCCCGACGCCGGCAGTGATGTGGAGGAGATCATCGAGCGCTTCAAGCCGATCGGCCTGGAGGGCATCGACCGGCGCCTGATCGAGGACCAGGAGGGCCTGGATCTGAACCCCAAGGCGCTGGCGGAGCTGCCCCGGCGTGGCTCCGGCGCGGCGTGGCTGCTCGTGCAGTTCGGCGCGGACACCGCCGAGGAGTCCGAGGATGCCGCCGACGCGTTCACCAGTTGGCTCACCGACGAGCGGGGCTTTGACGAGGAGCGCATCTCTGTCCTGCGCAGCACGCAGGAGGGCGGTCACAGCGGCGAGATCTGGCGCCTGCGCGAGGCGGGCCTGGGCGCGACCGCGTTCCCGCCGGATCGCAGCGGCGACCACTGGCCCGGCTGGGAGGACGCGGCCGTGCCCCACGAGAAGGTCGGCCCCTACCTGCGCGACCTGCGCGCCCTGTACGCCAAGTTCGGGCTGAAGGGGGCGACCTACGGCCACTTCGGCCAGGGCTGCATCCACTCGCGCATCGACTTCGACCTGCGCCACGCCGACGGCCTGGAGAACTACCGGCGCTTCATGGACGCGGCTGCCGATCTCGTGGTCAGCTACGGCGGCTCGCTGTCCGGTGAGCACGGGGACGGACAGCAGCGCGCCGCCTTCCTGGAGAAGCAGTACGGGACCGAGCTCGTGGACGCCTTCCGGGAGTTCAAGCGCATCTGGGACCCGCAGTTCAAGATGAACCCCGGCAAGGTCGTCGACCCCTTCCCGATCGACTCCAACCTCAAGCTCGGGACCGACAGCAACCCGCCGCGACCGAAGGTGAAGTTCGCCTACAAGCGCGACGGCGGTGACTTCGCGCACGCTGCGCTGCGCTGCGTGGGCGTCGGCAACTGCCGCGTGCCGGACTCAGACGGCGTGATGTGCCCGAGCTACATGGCCACGCGCGAGGAGACGCACTCCACCCGCGGGCGCGCCCGGCTGCTGTGGGAGATGCTGCAGGGCGAGGTCATCACCGACGGGTGGCAGAGCCGGGAGGTGAAGGACGCCCTGGACCTGTGCCTGGCCTGCAAGGGCTGCACGAGCGAGTGCCCGGTCAACGTGGACATGCCCACCTACAAGGCCGAGTTCCTGCATCACCACTACAAGAGCGCCCGGCGCTGGCGCCCCCGGCACGCGTACGCGTTCGGCTTCATCGACCAGGCCGCCCGTCTGGCCTCGCGGCTGCCGGGCCCCGTCAACCTCGTCACCCGGACGCCGCCGCTGTCCCGTTTGGCCAAGCTCGCCGCCGGCATCGACCCGGCGCGCGAGATCCCGGCGTTTGCGCCGATCACGCTGCAGGCCTGGTTCCGGCGCCGCGACACCGTCAACCCGGACGGCCCGCGGGTCGTCCTCTTCCCGGACACCTTCAACAACCACCTGCACACCGACGTCGGCGTGGCCTGCGTGGAGGCGCTGGAGGCGGCCGGCTGGCACGTGGTGATACCCGAGGGGCACCTGTGCTGCGGGCGCCCCTTGTACGACTACGGCTTCCTGGACATGGCCGAGCGCTACCTGCTGCGCGTGATCGACGCGCTGCGCGACGAGGTCCGCGCCGGGACCCCGATCGTCGGCATGGAGCCCAGTTGCCTGGCCGTGTTCAAGGACGAGCTGACGGGCATCCTGCCCTACGACGACGACGCCCAGCGCCTGAAGCGCTGCGCTCAGCACTTCGGCGACTTCCTGCGGGCGCACGACATCGACGTCCCCGAGCTCGAGGGCCACGCCCTGCTGTGGGGCCACTGCCATCAGAAGGCGACCGGGGGCATGGGCGCCGAGCAGGGAGTGCTCGAGCGCATGGGGTTGGAGACGGATGAGGTCAGCGGTGGCTGCTGCGGCCTGGCCGGCTCGTGGGGCTTTGAGCGCGGCAAGCACGACATCTCGATCGACTGCGGCGAGCAGGCGCTACTGCCTGCCGTGCGGGAGGCGGACTCCGAGACGGTCATCGTCGCCGACGGCTTCTCGTGCAAGACCCAGATCCAGCAGGCCGGGACCGGACGCCGGGCGCTGCATCTCGCGCAGGTCATCAAGCTCGCCCGCGACCATGGCCGGCCGGACGCGGGGGAACGCCCGGAGAACACCGGGCCGCTGGACCGGCCGCCCGCACCGTGGTCGCTGCGCCTGGCCCGCGGCGCCGTGGTCGCCGGCGTCCTGGCGCTCGGCGGCGTGGCGGTCGCACGGTCGGTCGCAGACCGCCCGGGCCCTGTCTGAAGTCCAACGTCAGGCACCGCCGATGCGTGGCAGCTACCGCTCCGCCAGGTCGTAGCGGGAGCGCCCGACGCGGCGCGCGTCGCCATCGTCGACGGCCTCGCCGAGCGCCCGCGCACGCGGGCGGGGATGAGCTCGTCGATGGCCGAGTTGATCGCCGCGTACTCGCCGCCGATCCCGACTCCGGTGAAGAAGCGCGCGATGAAGAAGTAGGTCGCGGTGTGGGCGAAGGCGGTGGCGCCCGTGGCCACGATGTAGACCCCGAGCGTGATCAGGAAGAGCTTCTTGCGCCCGAAGCGGTCGGTGAGCTGGCCGAAGAACAGGGCTCCGAGCGCGGCGCCGGCGATGTAGATCGCCGCCGCGGTGCGGACCTGGCTCGTGCTGATCGCGATCCCGCTGTCGCCCTCGGTCAGCCGGGAGGCGATCGCCCCGACGATCGTCATCTCCAGGCCGTCGAGGATCCAGACGGTCCCGAGCCCGATGACCACCATCCAGTGGAAGCGCGCCCACGGCAGGCGGTCGATGCGCGGGGATGTCGGTTTCGATGGTGCCGGTCTGGATGTCGCTCATCAGGTCCGCATCCATATCCGGGAGCGGGAACCCGTACACCACTGAGGTCTGCTGACATACCTCGCATGCTCGCCAGCCGCCTTCAGGGTCACCGCCCCGCGCTTCACCGCCGAGGGTCCGGTGATGCGATGGCGCTGCCAGCGGGGCTGCGGCTGGGACGGCGAGAAGCGGTATGCGAGCGACGCTGAGGCCGCGCACTTCGCCCGCGCCTTCGACCGCGAGGACCTCGGCCGCCGCGCGCCGCTCGTGGGCCTGTTCCGGCTACGCATCTGGCGGGCGCTGCGCCGGCGTTGAGGCCGCTCAGCCGACGGCGGAGCCGACCTGCTGCTCGATCTCCTCCATGGAGCGGCCCTTGGTCTCGGGCACCTCGCGGGAGAAGACGACGAACGCCACGATCAGCCCGGCGAGCATCAGATCCGCTGTCCGACGGTGGTCAGGTCCCGGCGCGCTGCTGGCCGTCGACGTCCCGGCGGGCCTGCTTCCACGAGGAATGGGTGGCCAGGATGGTGCCGACCGTCGGCAGGTCGGGGTGGGACCGCGTCAGGTACTCGTAGTCGAGCATGCGCAGGCGCAGCACGGAGGTGCCCAGTTGATCCGAGGCGAAGCTCAGCGCGGCGGTGACCCGCTCGGGCGTGGTTGCCGTGTCCTCGGCGCGGCGCGCGGCGCCGCGGATGATGCCCGCCGCGGCGCTGCCGCTGCCCGGCCCGGTCTCCCCGTTCAGGCGCGCACGCCCGGCCGCCACCGCCAAGCGGCAGTTGGGGCACCGGATCGGCAACGGCGGATAGCCCTCACCGGCGTCTGGGTCGAGCGGGAGGCCGCAGTGGGGGCAGCTCGCGGTCGGCATCGCGCGCCGCCTACCCGTTGTCACCGCTCCCAAACGTGGACGTGGGACGTGGACGCGGGCGCTCAGGCTGCGGCGACAACGAGCACGAGGGCCTGGTCGCCGCTGCTGCCGCTGGAGACGTCCAGCGCGGACGACAGCGTGCGCAGGACATCGGGCGGCGACCCGGACGCGTCGGCGGCGAGCAGGCGTATGGCACCGTCGGGGCCGAGGCCGCTGAAGCGCAGATGCAGGCGGTCGGGCTCCGCGCGGACGGTCAGCTCGACCGCGCGTGCGGACGTGTGGGTGGTGTAAAGGTGCACGATCGTCTCGGCGGCCATCGCCGCCTCCTGCACCCGGTCGACCGGCAACGCGGTCTGGACGCCCAGCGCCATGACGAAGCGGTGGGCCAGCGGACGGGCCAGCGGGCCGGCCGGCAGCTCCAACCGGGCGCGGACGATGCTCTCCGGTGTGCTCATCTTGCGGGGTCGGCGGTGGCGAATGTCATGGTGATCAGCGGGGCGCCGTCCGGACCAGGATCGACCTGGAGTGACTCGGTCAGGGCCGCGGCGAGCAGCATGCCCGGATCACGCGGTTCCACACTCGCCGGTGCGGCGGGCGCCGGGTCACGCACCCGGATCACGATCGAGTCCTCCTCGGTGCCCGCACGGATCTCCATCGTGCCGGGGACCGGAGCCTGCCCAGCGCGCCGCACCACATCGGTGCACACCTCGCTGACGGCGACGCGGATGTCGTGCAGCAACGCCTCGGACACCGACCAGTGCCCCGCGGTCCCGCCGACGAGGTGGCGGACCACGGCGACGGACTCGGGGACGGCCGGGAGGGTGACGGCAAAGCTCAGGGGGTCCACGATCGAAGGCGTTCGGGCCGTCGGAGCGTCGTGAGCCATGCTGGCCGAGCGTGCTCGGTGCCGCCGCGCGGCGTCTACCCGGCGGCTTCTACGTCACCGTGCTCGGAGGGGATCACGTGGCTCAGCTCGTCCAGGGCGGCGCGCAGCAGCCGGGAGACGTGCATCTGCGAGATCCCCAAGCGCTCGGCGATCTCCGTCTGCGTCAGTCCCTCGTAAAAGCGCAGGACGATGATCTGGCGGTCACGGACGCGCAGCGTCTGCAGCCCGGCCAGCGTCATCATGCGACGGTCGGCCTGCTCGAAGCCGGGGTCGGTGGCGCCGAGCCGGTCGTAGGTCGTCGTGTCCTCGTCCAGCGGGGCGTCCAGCGACGCCGCGGTGTAGGCGCGGGCCGCGTCGAGTGACTCGAGCACCTCGTCGGTGGACAGACCCGTGGCCGCGGCCAACTCGGAGATCGACGGTCCGCGCCCGTTCTGGCCGGTGAGACGCTCGGTCTCGCGGGAGACGCGGGAGTGGCGCTCCTGCAGGCCGCGCGGAATCCTCACGGCCCACCCCCGATCCCGGAAGTGCCGGCGGATCTCGCCGCTGATGTTCGGGATGGCAAACGTGGCGAACTGCACCCCGCGCTCGACGTCGAAGCGGTCGACAGCCTTCACGAGGCCGATGGAGCCGGCCTGGACGAGGTCCTCATCGCTCTGTCCGCGCTGGAGGTACCGGCGGACCACGAAGTGCACGAGCGGCATCGAGCGCTCGATGAACTCGGTGCGGGCCCGGAAGTCACCGTGCTGCTGATAACGCACCAGCAGGTGCAGGTCGGCCTCGTAGTCGGTGCGTCGCTCAGCAGGGGGCACGGTTCGTTAATGACCCCCGAGCGGAGGCTTGAAACGGGACAGCCGAGCGCCAGAAAACGGACGGTTCCCGCTCGCACGCGCATCCCGGGCGCGTCGGGTTCCCAGCGTCAGTCCTCCTGGTCCTGCTTCTCCTGCTTGGTCGCGTCGCGCGGCTCCAGGAACGGCTCGTCCAGCGGGGCCGGATGGCCGGCCTCGCGCTGCTGGCTGCGCTGCAGCTCGGCGTTGAACTCGGCGCCCAGGAGCATCGCGATGTTCGTGATCCACAGCCAGACCAGGAAGACGACGACGCCGCCGAGGGAGCCGTAGGTCTTGTTGTAGGAGCCGAAGTTCGCCACGTAGAAGCTGAACAGCAGCGAGGCGACGATGAACAGCACGAGCGCGACGATGCCGCCGGGGCTCACGAACGCGAAGCCGGGCTGCTTGACGTTCGGGGCCGCCCAGTACAGGAAGGCGATCATCAGCGAGACGAGCCCCAGGATGAGCGGGATCTTGGCGATGTCGTAGACGCTCACCGCCGTGCTGCCCAGGCCCGCGACCTTGCCCGCCTCTTCGGCCAGCGGCCCGCTGACGGTGACCCCGACGATGACGAGCACCAGAAGCAGCAGCAGGACGAGGGTGACCCCGACCTGCTGGGGCTTGAGCTTGTAGATCGGCCGGCCCTCGTTGACCTCGTAGATGGTGTTGGAGGCGCGCGCGAACGCGGCGATGTACCCGGAGGCCGAGTAGAGCGCCAGCACCAGGCCGATCGCAAAGCCCAGGCTGGCAGCGCCGCCGGAACCGGCGATCCCCTTGACCGCGCCGGAGAGGATCTCCTGAGCCGGTCCCGGGCTCAACGAGTTGATGTTGTCCAGCAGCGAGTCGGTGACCGACGTGCCCAGCAGGCCGACGATCGACACCAGGGCGATGAGCGCCGGAAACAGCGCGAGGACCGCGTAGTAGGTCAGCGCCGCAGCGGAGTCGGTCAGCTCGTCGGCGGAGAACTCCTTGACCGTCCGCTTCAGCGTCGTCTTCAACGAGGTCGAGTCCAGATCGACCGGGCTGTCTGCGGTGTTGGCGTCTGCGGCGCCACGACGCTCGCGCTTGGCGCGGAGGGTCTGGCGGTCGTCCTCGTGCTCAAGGGGCATCGACGGTCACTCTCCTGGGGGATGGGTGGTCAGACGCGCGTCGTGCGCGATCCGGTCGCGGTCCTGCTCGTAGTCCTCGTCCCGATCGTGGGTGAGGACACCGACGAGCGCGTCCTCGGACCAGTAGCGCGCCGTAAAGGCGCCGCCGCCGTGGTCGGTCACCTGCACGGCGTCGCGGCCGTCACCCCAGGCAGCGTGCTTGAGCGTGCGGTCGCCGATCGTCGACCAGAAGCCCGGAACCGTCTCCCAGACGGCATCGGCTCCGGCAGCGGTGCGCCCGGCAACGTCGCCCTGGGCCAGCGCGTCGCCCCAGTGCTCCACGTGCACCGGTCGGCCCGCCACGGCGTGCGCGGCGTAGGCGGCGTCACCCGCGGCCAGGACGCCGGGCACGGACGTGCGCATGTGCGCGTCCACGACGATCGCGCCGGAGCGCACGGAGAGCCGGGTGCCCCGGGTCAGCTCGGTCCGCGGGCGCGCCCCGGCGGCCATGACCACCACGCCGGCGTCGGCGTGGGCGTCGCCCGCCACGACCCGCAACGTGGAGCCCTGTCGGCGGACCTCGTCCACGGGGCGTCCGAGCAGCAGGCGCACACCTTCGTCGTCCAGCCAGCCGCGCAGCCGCTCGGCGACCTCGTGGCCGAGCCGGGCGGCCTGCGGCGCGGCCTCGTCGGAGACGAGCGTGACCGGGTGGCCGCGGCGGCGCAGCGACGCGGCGATCTCACAGCCGATGAACCCCGAGCCGATCACCGTCACCGCCGCGTCGGCGTGCAGGCGCCGGGTCAGCTCACGGACATGGTCAAGCGTGCGTACGACGAGCACGCCCGGATCGTCGGCGCCCGGGACCGGCAGCCGGACGGGTGCGGATCCGGGGGCCAGCAGGCACGTCCCGAAGCGCAGCTGCCGACCGTCGTCCAGCGTCACCGTGCGGGCGTGGTCGTCGAGGGCGACGGCGCGGGCCGCAAGGAAGCTCACGCCGTGCGCGGCGGGCCAGCCGTCGTCCTCGAGGGGCAGCTCGGCCTCGTCCATGTGCCCCTGCAGCAGCTCTTTGGTCAGGGGCGGGCGCTGGTAGGGCAGGCGCTCCTCGTCGGCGATCAGCGCGACGGGCCCCGGTCCGCCCGCGTCGTGGTAGGCGCGAGCGGCGGCCATGGCGGCAGGACCGCCGCCGACGATGGTCAGGGCGGTGTCGATCGGGGTCATGGGGCAGCCTCCGCCTCGGTGGCACCTGCGGGTGGGAAGCGCTCGTCGGTGCCGCGGTCCACGGACCGGGGCGGTTCCTCGGTGGTCATGGTCACTGTCTACCCGGGCGCGCACGCGACGAACGCGCCGTGCACGAGTCGTCGCGTGGGGCGGTGCGACCGCGGGTACGTGCGCGTCCATGCCCCCGGCCGCCATCCTCGACATCGACGGGACGCTCGTCGACACCAACTACCAGCACGGCGCTGTCCTGGTACGAGGCGTTTCGCCAGCAGGGCGTCCAGCTGCCGGTGTGGCGCATCCACCGCCACATCGGCATGGGCGGCGACCAGCTCGTCGCCGCGCTCACCGACGAGGCCTTCGACGCCGCTCACGGCGACGCCGTGCGCGACGCGGAGGGCGCGCTGTACCTGGCGGCGATGCGCTCGGTGGCCCCGCTGGAGGGCGCCCGAGACCTCATCGAGCTGCTGCGCCGCCGCGGTCACGCCATCGTGCTGGCCAGCTCGGCCAAGGCCCAAGAGGTCGACCACTACATCGATCTGCTCAGCGCACGCGCCCGTGTCGACGGCTGGACGACGGCGGCGGACGTCGCGCGGACCAAGCCCGAACCCGACCTCGTGCGGGCGGCCATGGACGTGCTCGACACCACCGACGCGGTGCTCGTCGGCGACACGCCGTGGGACGTGGAGGCGGCGAGCGCCGCCAAGGTGCCAACGATCGCGGTGCGCACCGGCGGATTCTCCGAGGCCGAGCTGACCGAGGCCGGCGCCGTCCGCGTGTTCGACTCGATCGTCGAGCTGGCCGCGGCGATCGACGAGACGCCGCTGGCCGCCGGTTGACGAGCGCGCCTCAGGCGCGCAGCTGCGGCAGGACGTGCTCGGCGTAGACGCGGATCGTGCCCAGCGGGTCGGCGCCCGAGACGTTCTGCAGGCAGACGACGTCCGCACCGAGCTGCTCGAGCTCGCGGATGCGCCGCACGTGCTCGTCGGTGTCGGCGGAGATGATGAAGCCCTCGCGCAGCGCGTCGTCGTCGACCTGCGGGGTCGCGAGCTGCTGGATCGCCTCGGGGCTGCCGGCCGGCTCGGTGTAGGCCTCGTCGGGCTGGGCGCCCCGCCAGCCGCGGGCGCCATCGATGACCTCGTCCTCGGTCTGCGCCCACGCCATGCCGGTGTGAAGGATGACGCGGCCCGGGCGCCGCGGTAGGCGTCGAGTATCTCGGGCACGGCGTCGGGGTCGCCGAGCGTCCACACCCCGTCGCCGTAGCGGCCGGCGACCTGCGCGGCCTGCGGGCCGAAGGCCGACACGTACAGGCGGGGCCGGTCGGCGGCGCGGGTGTAGAGCTTGGCCCCCCCGGCAGGCGAACCAGCCGTGGTCGACGGTCACCGTCTCGCCATCCCACAACCGGGTGATGACGTCGAGGGCCTGGTCGAGGCGCTCGATCTGCTCGGCGGGCGACGGCCAGTCCGCTCCGCACGGGATCTCGTTCAGCGCCTCGCCCGACCCCACCCCGAGATAGGCGACCGGGGTACAGCTCCTCCAGGGTCATGAACGCCTGCGCCACGACGGCCGGGTGGTAACGGTGCACCAGCGCGGTGACGCCCGAGCCCAACGGCAGGCTCGTGGCCTGACCGGCGGCCCCCAGCCACACCCACGCGTTGCCGGACTCGCCATCCGGCCACCACGGCGCGAAGTGGTCCGAGCAGCCCAGGCCGTCAAAGCCCGCCGCCTCGGCCTGCACGGCCTGGTCGATGAGGACGCTGGGCGGGAACTGCTCGTGGGAGGCGCTGAACCAGTAGTCGGTCATGGCCCCGCGCTTACCCGATCCGCCGCAGGGGACACCCCAGCAGCGGCCCCCGGACGTACGAGCCGGAGGAAGCGCCCCGGCGGGGGGCGGCCGACAGGTGTTCCAGCGCCGAGTGCCGGCTGGCCTGCACCCAGTCGGGCCGCTCGCCGAGCAGGTGGCAGAGCACCCGGGCTGGACCACCACCGGTCAGGCAGGCCACGACGAAGCCGGTGCCACGGGCGCTGGCATCGTCCTTGCGCTGGACCACGGCACGTAGCCCGGCGACGTCGATGAACGAGCAGGCGCAGAGGTCGACGATCACGTCGTATCCAGCGCGCATCGCCTCGTCGAGCGCAGCCCGGAAGACGTCGACCTCGCGACCGGCCCCCAGCCTCCGCGTGGCCGCCGCGTCCGCGCCCCGTCAGATGGGCTCCAGGACGAAGCTCTCGACCGCCACGTCGGGGGTGGTGTTATTGGCGCTGAGGAAGGCGCGGACCTTGCGGCCGAGGATCTTCTCGACGCCGGCCACGAAGTCGTCCTCCATGGTCGCCTGGAAGGTCAGGCGTGTGGCCTGCACCTGATCGGCGTACCCCCTGGCGACGAGGGTGCGCTCGGCCTTGGTCAGGCTGTCCTCCAGCACGACGGTCACAAGGTCCTCGGTGATGTGGGCCCGGGCGCGCGTGGGACCGCGACCGGTGTACTCGTTGACGATGCGCACGACGAGGTTGGCGATCAGCGCATTCGGCGACTGGCGGGGCGGGCCGGCGTCCTCGTGTTTCGAGTGGCTCGGCCAGGCAATCCGATAAGGCGCCGCGGCTGATCCGCACGGCCGCCTACCCTGAGCGTCGGCCGCCGAGCGGCAGTGGCCGGCACGTGTCAGCGGGTGACATCGTGGCACGGGCCGGTGCCGGCCGGTGCAGCCTCGCGTCGGACGTGGTGTTCCGGTCCGAACCGTCCGTGATTGGCGCGGGGATCCCGGCGGACTGCACCAACGGTGCTGATGACGTCCAACCTCGGGAGGCCTGCGGTTCCGAGCGACCGGCGCGGCCCACAGGGTGCTCCAGGAGGTACGCAGCCAGCCCGAAGACGAGGGGCCGCCGCCCGGAACGCAGCGCGCCCGGACCCGTAGGAACGGACCCGGGCGCGTGTGCGGCAGGTGAAGCTCAGGACGTCTCGCGCTCCAAGCGGTCGGCCTTGGCCTGCTTGGCCTCGGCGGTCTCCTCGGCGCGGGCGGCCTGGTCCTTGGCCTCGCCCTTGCGCTCTTCCTTGACGCCCTCCCGTCGGGTCGCCGCGTCGCCGGTGAGGTCTCCGGTTGCCTGCTTGGCCTTGCCGGTGATCTTGTCCATGATGCCCATGTGTCAGGCTCCTTCGTTTGGGTTCCACTCCGGCTTACCCGGAACGGGCGTACTCAACCCGTTCCCACGGTTCTCGGTCTTGGGTGCCGCGCTGAAGTGCTCCTCAGCCTCTCGGAGCAGGCTCCTCGGGAAACGGCAGCACGTCGACCAGTCCGCAGACCTCGAACACCCGCTGCACGTGAGCAGGGCCGGGGAGGATGAGCAGGTCTCGGGCGATGTCGCGGGCCAGGCGGCGGTTTAGGCGCAGCAGCGTCCCGATGCCCGTCGAGTCGATGAACTGACACGCCGTGAGGTCGAGGACGATCTGCCGGGCCGGGCTGGCCAGCGCCCGCCGCACGGCGGACTCGAGCACGGCGACGGTCGCGATGTCGATCTCACCGTCGACGCTGATGACGAAGTCCGACGCGTCGTCTGCGGTGCTCACGGTCAGCCCCGGGAGCGGCGCCGGATCCGGCGCGGGGGCCGGCACCGACAAGGGCGATGATGCTGAAAGAAAAGAAATGTCCACCCTCATGGGAGTCATGGTCGACTGGTGGCTCCGGTCGGGCGTGTTCACCTGCCCGGCGCTCAGCGGGGATGTCGCACCCCGTCCCGTACCGAGACGCGATGCAGGACAGGACCTTAACGAACCGGGACGGGGCGGGCAAGCGCTTACATGCCGAGTCGGCCGCTGGTCTCGTCGCGGTTTCGTGGCCGCCCCCTACGCGTCCGGTTCGATGCCTCCCGCGTTCTCGGGACGAGGATCACGGGCCGAGCGCGCGAGTGCCGAGCGTCCGTAACGGGCTGCGCGGGCGGACACGACGGGGTCATGGCCGGCGTCGAGGAGACGCTGGCCGAGCTCGGCTTCGCGCATCCAGCGCAGGAACAGCCAGCTGAAGACCACCAGCGTCACGACGGCACCTTCGACGAACAGGATCGCTCCACCGAGGTTCTGGTCGTCGGCCGGCGTGATACCCCACAGACGCTCGCCGACGGCATACCGGGGATAGAACGAATGCCCGGCGAAGATGAGCATCAGGGCCAGCAGGCCGGCCGCCGCGCGGACCCCCAGCACGTAGACGGCCTTCCAGCCGGCGCCGAACCACGCCGGGCCCGGTAGTGGCTCGATGACGGCCGCCCACATGAGCGCGCCGCTGGAGAAGAAGAGCATGTGCTCCAGCGCGTGGATCCCTGAATGGGCCAGTGCGGCCTGATAGAAGAACGGGACATGCCAGAGCCACAGGTTGGCGGCCCAGAGCCCCAGCATGGGCAACGGGGTGGCAATCCCGCGCAGCCGGCCGACGGCGGACAGCGTCAGGAGAGGCCTCAGCAGCCGACCGTCGAGGCCGAGCACGATCGCGAGGGGAGCGAGATCGCCTAGGAGCACATGCTGGACCATGTGCAAATAGAAGACCCGCGTCTCACCGAGGCGGTCGATCGGCGAGACCAGCGCGATGAGCAGCAGGCCGAGCCCGGCGTAGAACCACGCCTGGCGTGCGGCTGCGACGGGCCGCCGACGGGCCGCGAGCGTGCGGGCTCGGCGGGTGTAGCCCCCTCCGACGATCGTCAGGGCAGCAATCTGGAGCGGATCGAGGTTCCAGTGGCCCATCGACGTCGAGCACGATACGAACCCGCCGCTGCCGGCGCGAGCCCTCCGCGCGCGAGGTCCGTCGACGGACTCCGGCGAGCCTGCCCGTCGCCGCCGTCATAGACTCACGCGCCGATGCCGTGGATGCCCCGCGCCCCGCGCCCCCCGCTTGCGCGGATGCAGTCGCGCCGGGCCCGGCCTCGAGCCCTCCTCGTGGCGGGCGCCGGGGCGGCGGCCGTGCTGCTTGCCGGTGGCTGCGGAGGGCAGTCCACGCTGGACACCCACAGCCGCCAGTCGCAGGAGATCGCCTCCCTGTTCTGGTGGATGCTGGTCGCGGCGGGGATCGTGCTCGTCGGCGCGCTCGGACTGCTGGCCGTCGGCTACCGCCGCCGCGGGAGGCCCGGGCTTCCCGTGATCGAGCAGACCAAGCAGATCAACATGTGGCTCGTCGTGACGTTCGGGATCCTGCTGCCGCTGGTCGCGCTCGTCGCTGTCTTCGTCGTGGCGAACTTCACGGTGGCGAGCATCACCGACGCCCCGGCCCAAGGCTCAACGGCGATGACCATTGAGGTCGTCGGCCACCAGTGGTTCTGGGAGATCCGCTATCCCGGCACCCCGGCGGTGACGGCCAACGAGCTGCACATCCCGGCCCGCACGCGCATCAACGTCGTCCTGCGCAGCTCCGACGTCATCCACAGCTTCTGGGTGCCCGAGCTCAACCGCAAGGTCGACATGATCCCGGGATATCCGAACCGCACGCTGCTCTACGCCGACCAGCCCGGCGTCTACCGCGGCCAGTGCGCCGAGCTCTGTGGCGTCCAGCACGCGAACATGGCCATGCGGGTCGTCGCCCAGAAGCCCGCGCGCTTTCGCCGGTGGCTCGCCGGCGAGGCCCACCCCCAGGCGCCGCCGGCCACCGCCACGCAGCGCGCCGGCGCGCAGGCCTTCGCCGCGAACGGATGCTCGAGCTGCCACACCATCCGCGGTACCCCTGCGCACGGCACCGTCGGCCCCGACCTCACCCATCTGGAGTCGCGCCAGACCCTGGCCGCCCTGACGATCCCCAACACTCCCGCCGAGTTGCGCCGCTGGATCCAGAGCCCGCAGCAGGTCAAGCCTGGGAACAAGATGCCCAGTGTCGCGCTCAGCGACGCTGCCCTGACCGCCCTGGTCGCCTATCTGGACGCGGGGCGCTAAGACCGATGGCCACCGCCACCACCCCCGCAGCGCAGGCGCGCGTCGCGCGCCTGGAGCGCATCTGGAAGGAACCTCCCGGCCTCGTCGGCTGGCTGACGACGACCGACCACAAGCGCATCGGGATCCTCTACCTGTTCGCCTCCCTTGCGCTCTTCGGGGCCGGGGGGGTGGAGGCTCTGCTCGTCCGCACGCAGTTGGCCGCACCCGATCAGCACGTGCTTGGACCGGAGGCCTACAACCAGGTCTTCACGATGCACGGCGTGACGATGATCTTCCTCTTCGTCATCCCGATCTCGACCGGGGCGTTCGGCAATTATCTGCTCCCGCTGATGATCGGCGCTCGCGACATGGCGTTCCCGCGCATGAACGCCCTGTCCTTCTGGATCTTCGCCAGCTCCGGCGTGTTCATGTACGCCGGCCTCGCGCTGGGCCATGGTCCGGACGCCGGATGGTTCGACTATGTGCCGCTGGCCTCCAAGCAGTACTCGCCCGACAGCGGGATCGACTTCTACGCGCTCGGTCTCATCTTCAACGGCATCGCGACGACCGCGACCGCGATCAACTTCATCGTGACGATCTTCAAGATGCGCGCACCCGGTATGTCGCTGAACCGCATGCCACTGTTCTGCTACGCATTTCTCGCGGTCTCCTTCGCCCTGGTCTTCGCGCTTCCTGTCCTGACCCTGGCGCTGGTGTTCCTCGAGCTCGACCGGCGTCTTGGCTTTCACTTCTACGATGCCGCACAGGGAGGCGATCCGCTGCTGTGGCAGCATCTGTTCTGGATCTTCGGCCATCCTGAGGTCTACATCATCATCCTGCCGGCGTTCGGGATCGCCACCTCGATCATCCCGACGTTCGTGCGGCGCCGGATGGTCGCGTTCCCGCTGGTCGCGCTCGCCGAGATCCTGGTGGCCTTCATCGGCTTCGGCGTGTGGGTGCACCACATGTTCGCCGTCGGGCTGCCGACGGTCACCACGATCTACTTCGCCGCGGCAAGCCTGATCATCGTCATCCCCAGCGCGATCCAGCTGTTCGCATGGATCACCACAATCATCACCGGTCAACCGAGCTTCCAGACGCCGCTGCTGTGGATCATCGGCTTCATCATCTACTTCATCATCGGTGGGCTGACCGGCATCATGTTCGCGGCGATCCCCTTCGACCAGCAGGTCACCGACACCTACTTCGTCGTCGCCCATTTCCATTTCGTCATCTTCGGGGCGGCGGTCTTCCCGATCCTCGGCGGGCTGTACTACTGGTTCCCCAAGGTGACGGGGCGGATGTACCACGAGCGCTGGGGCAAGGCGAGCTTCTGGATCACGTTCGTCGGCACGTTCGTGACCTTCTTTCCCATGCACATCCTCGGGCTGCTGGGAATGCCACGGCGCATCTACACGTATCACCGGGGCCTGGGCTGGGGCACGTTGAACCTGATGGAGACGATCGGCTCCTATTTTCTGGCGCTGGGCCTGCTGATCGTCGCGGTCAACCTCGGCGTCAGTGCCTTCAGGGGCAGGCGCGTGGGCGGTGACCCGTGGGGCGGCGACACCCTTGAGTGGGCGACGACGTCACCGCCGCCGGCGTACAACTATGCGGTCATCCCGACCGTCTCCAGCGCCTACGCGATGTGGGACACCGACGATCGCGCGACCGACGCCGCCAACCTGGACCGTGGCGAGCGGGTCCTCGAGCAGGGCCACCGGACGCCGGCGTCGACAGCGCTGGACGCCGACTGGGACGAGGTGCTCGACATGCCCTCCGGCTCGTGGGCGCCCCTGCTCCTCGCGCTCGCCCTCGCGGGGGTCTTCGTGATGCTGCTGCTCGGCCACTGGGTGATCGCCTGCGGCTTCGGGGCCCTCGTCGGGTTGGTCCTGCTCGCCTGGCACTCCGCGGAGCCACAGGCCGGATGAGCGCGCGGCGTCGCCGTGGGGTGCCCGCTGGGCCGGGGAGCCGTCTGCGATGAGCGGCCCGTCGGACGCCGCACGCGGCGCACAGGCCACGGCACGGTCGGCCGTCGCGCGCACCGCACAACGCCGGATCGCCCTGCCCAACGGGATCTGGGGCGTGGCGCTGTTCGCCGCGGGGGAGGCGACGGTGTTCGGCGCCCTGACGGCGTCGTACTTCTACCTGCGCTTCCGCGCCACCGTCTGGCCTCCGCCGGGAATCACCGCACCGGACGTGCTGCTCCCGCTGGCGCTGACCGGTGCGCTGGTCGCGACGACGGTGCCGATCTTCCGGGCGGCGCGGGCGCAGCGGACACGGATGGCGTGGGGCATGATCGCCCTGGCAGTGCTCGTGCAGGGCGGGTATCTGGCCGTGCAAGTCATCCTCTTCAAGCGCGATCTCGCAGACTTCAGCCCCAAGGACACATCGTACGGATCGATCTACTTCACGCTGCTGGCCATCCACCATGCGCACGTGCTGCTGGGCATCCTTTTGGAGGTGTCGGTGCTCGGCCGCCTGCTGGGGGGCCTGACGACCTATCGGGTGGTCGCGGTGCGCGTGGTGGCCCTGTACTGGTACTTCGTCAACGCCGCGGCCATCGTGGTCGTGCTGACCCAGGTCTCACCGTCATTATGAGCTCTTCGCGCCGTGTGCCCGCGCGCCGTGTGCCCGCGCAGTCGGTCCTCATGTGGTTCGGCCTGTTCGGCGCGCCGGCGGCCTGGATGATCCAGTTCGTGGTGGGATTGAGCTTCACGTTCGCCGCCTGCCTGCCGGCGGGCCAGAGCCGCGACCTTCCTGTCGATGCCTTCGCGATCGCCCTGTCCACAGCCGGGGTGGCGACCGGCCTCGCCGCCTGGATCTCGGCCTGGACGGTGCAGCGCGCCACCCGGAACGGCCCCGAGGCGCCACCGGCGAGCCGCGTGCACTTCCTGGCGGTGATCGGCACCGTCGTGAGCCCGCTGTTCGTCTGCATCATGGTGATGAGCGGGCTCGGCGTCGTGTTCCTCGACAACTGCCACCAGGGATGAGGTCGGGCATGCGGCTGCGCCACGGCCTGCTCCCCGCGCTCATCGTCGTGAGCCTTGGCGCCGCCACGACGGGCGCGGCGCAGGAGCCCGGGGCCATCGTCCGTCCCGACGAGGGCGGCGCCGGCTCCGCGCGCGGACTCGGCGCGGGCCTGTTCGCGGCAAACTGCGCTACCTGCCACGGCGTCACCGGCCGAGGCGTCGCCGCTCGCGGGCCGTCGCTGCTGGGCGTCGGCGCCCGGGCCGCCGACTTCTATCTGCGCACCGGCTACATGCCCCTCCGATCTCCCACCGACCAGCCGACGCGCAGCCGCGTGCTGTTCTCCGAACGCGAGATCCGTGCCCTGGTGAGCTATGTGTCAGCGCTGAAACCGGGGCCGCCGATCCCCCATCCCCAGCCGCAGACGGGCTCGCTGAGCGAAGGCCTGCACCAGTTCACCGAGCACTGCGCCGGCTGCCATCAGGTCGCCACCCAGGGCGGCGTGGTCACCGGCGCGCGCGTGCCGCCGCTGCAGAACGCGACGGTCACGCAGATCGCCGAGGCGGTCCGCACCGGCCCCTATGTGATGCCGCGCTTCCCCCCCAGCCAGATCAGCGACCGCCAGCTGAACTCGATCGTGCGCTACATCGCGGCCTCCAGGCATCCCGACGATCGCGGCGGCTGGGGGATCGGCAACCTCGGGCCCGCGCCCGAAGGGATCGTCACGTGGCTGATCGCCGCCCTCGCGCTCGTGAGCGTGTGTGTGCTCATCTCGAGCAGGAGCCGCCGATGAGGACGTTCGGACGCTGGCTGGTCGTCGCGCTCGCTGCCCTGTTCGGCCTCGTGCGTCGCCGCAAGAAGGAGCCCGAAGGCGAGGGCGAGCGCATCATCGCGCCCGGCTCGCCGGATCGCCCGGCGGAGTCGGTCGTCATCGTGCTGCTGTTCGCCGCCGCCCTGGCGGGGCTGGGCTTCGTCGTCCTGTACGCACTCGACAGCCTCGGCAACCGCACCCAGCTCTTCGGCATCGCGCTGGCGCTGTGCTTCGCGCTCATCGCCGCCGCGCTGGTGATCCTCGGCAAGCGCGTGCTCGTCAGCGAGGACCTCGAGGAGGACTACCCGCAGATCGAGCACCCCGCCGAGCAGGAGTCCGTCGCGCAGATGCTGTCCGAGGGCGCCGGGGGCATGACACGCAAGCGGCTGCTGCTCGGCGCCGGCGGCGCGGCCGGCGGCGCGCTGGGCCTTGCGGGTCTGACGCCGCTGCTGTCCCTGGGGCCGTGGGTCCAGACCGACTCGCTCTACGAGACCCCGTGGCAGGCAAGGCGGCGCCTCGTCGACGAGACCGGTCGGCCGCTGCGCGCGCTGGACATCTCACGCGACACCTTCTACACGGCGTTTCCCGAGGACGCACGCCACGACCTGATCGGCGCGCCGCTGGTGCTCGTGCGCCTGGATCCATCGGTCCTCAGGCTCCCGGCCGATCGTGCGCAGTGGGCGCCGGGGGGGATCCTCGCCTACTCGAAGATCTGCACGCACGCCGGCTGCGCGATCGCGCTGTACCGGACACCGCTGTTCGATCCGACCGCGCCCGGTCCCGCGCTGGTCTGCCCGTGCCACTACTCCACGTTCGACCCCGCGGCCGGGGGAACGGTGACCTTCGGGCCCGCCGGCCGGCCGCTGCCTCAACTCCCGTTGACCATCGACGCGCAGGGCCACCTGCGGGCCGCGGGCAACTTCTCGGGACCGGTCGGTCCGGCGTGGCAGGGCGTTCGCGCACAGAGGCCGAGCTGATGAGCCCCGAACGCGAAGCCTTCAGAGATCCCGTGCGCTTCGTCGACGAGCGCACCGGCGCGGCCCCCTTCGCCAAGAAGGCGCTGCGCTACGTCTTTCCGGACCATTGGTCGTTCCTCCTCGGGGAGGTCGCGCTGTACGCGTTCGTCATCCTCATCGCCACCGGCATCTACCTCGCGCTATTCTTCGAACCCAGCCTCGCCAAGACGACCTACCAGGGCACGTACGCGCCGCTGCGCGGGCTGCAGGTCAGCGAGGCCTACAGGTCGACGGTGGACATCTCCTTCGTCCACAAGTCGGGGCTGCTGATCCGCCAGACCCATCACTGGGCCGCGGACGTGTTCGTGGCGAGCATCGTGATGCATCTGCTGCGCGTGTTCTTCACCGGGGCGTTTCGCAAGCCGCGCGAGCTGACCTGGATGCTCGGCACCCTGATGCTGTTCGTCGCGCTGCTGGAGGGCTACCTGGGCTACTCGATCGTCGACGACCTGCTCTCCGGCATCGGGCTGGCCATCGGCTACGGCGTCGCGCTGTCGGCGCCGCTGATCGGCGGCAACCTCGCGCTGGGCGTCTGGGGCGGCCCGTTCCCCGGCGCTCCGAGCTTCGAGTCGCGCATGTACATCGCTCATGTGCTGCTGCTTCCCGGACTCATCGCGATCCTGCTCACCGCCCACCTCGCGCTCGTCGCCTCGCGTCACCACACGCAGTTCCGCCGCTCCGAACGCCAGACCAACCGCCGCCTGGTCGGCCTGCCGATGTTCCCGGCCCAGGCACCGCGATCGCTGGGACTGTTCTTCGCCACGGCGGCGGTCCTCGTCGCGCTCGGCGGCCTCGTGCAGATCAACCCGATCTGGCAGTGGGGGCCCTACGAGCTCTCGCAGGGCACCAACGGCGCCCAGCCCGACTGGTACCTGGGCTGGCTGATCGGCGCGTTGCGCCTGGTGCCCGGCTTCGACGTCACCATCGGCGACTACACGGTCATCCCCGGCCCGTTCTGGGGCGGCATCCTGTTCCCGACGTTCGTCCTCGTCGCAATCCTGATGTGGCCGTTCCTTGAGGCCAGAGTCACCAAGGACCGTGCCGTGCACAACCTGCTCGATCGTCCCCGCGACGCCCCCGGGCGCACCGCGTGCGGCGTCGCCTTCCTGACCTGGGTGGTGCTGATCTTCGTCGCGGGGTCTTCCGACCGCGCGACGGTGCTCTTCGGTGCCCCGTACGTCGGCCAGGTCTGGGTCTATCGCGTGCTCGTGTGGGTCGCACCGGCCGCAGCGTTCTTCCTCACCCGGACGATCGCGCGCAACCTGCAGGGCTCCGACACGGTGCAGGCCGACCGCGAGGCCGCCGAGCACGAGGCCGCTCAGGCGGCCGAGGCCGAGCCCCAGGGGACGGCGCGTTGACCAAAGGTCGCTCGCAGGGCACCTGCGCTCGCGACGGCCGCCCGCGGCAGGCACAGCTTGCGGATGCACGCTCGACTCCCGTGCCGGACCAGGAGGGCGTCCGCAGACGGGGCCGACCCCGGCCCTTGTGATCGTCGTCGCAGCACGTCGGCCGACCCGTGCTGGGAGCGCCGCTCACGGTCCGCCCGCCCGGCGCGGCGGGCGCGCCTGGTCTGTCATCCGTGTTCATCGCGGTGGCACCGCGGGTAGTGGCGCACGCATGCCTGCGTGCGTGACCCGTCCCACCGCCCTGCGGACCCGGACCCTGCGGCCATGACCTGGCCGCTCCTGCGCCA
>JBBSUL010000057.1:0-19786 GCA_038234375.1 Solirubrobacterales bacterium
CCCACGGTCCCGCCTCGGTGCCCTGGCACCGCAGCCGTCGGACCGCTCCGGACCCCAGCACAGCGTCCAGGCCGGCGACGAGCTCCGCGGCCAGCAGGTCCACCTCCTGCGCCCAGACCGCAGCGTCGCAGGTGACCGTCGCCACGCCGTCGGCGCTGAGCGCGGTCGGGAGCGCGTGCGCGGCGACGTGCTCGCCGACGACCTGCGGCCAGACGCGCTGCAGGCGCGCGAGCGGGGTCTGCGGCTCCACCCGGGCCACGATCTGATCCAGCGCCGTACGCAGGTCACGCGGCCCCGGCCGGTGCCTCATGCCGCCACACCCTCGCCGGCCGGGGCGACGCGGTCGTCGTCCACCGCGCCCGGCGTCACGCGCAGACGCACGACGGCGGGATCCTCGGCCCCGGGGACGTGCGCAAGGTCGGTCGTCGTGACCAGCGCCTGTCCGGCGGCGGTGATCCGGGCGACCAGCAGCGCACGCCGGTCGGAGTCCAGCTCGCTCATCACGTCGTCGAGCAGCAGCAGTGGGACGGTCCCGCGCTCGGTGTGCAGCACGTCGCGCTCGGCCAGCAGCAGCGCCAGCAGCCCCAGCCGCTGCTCGCCCTGGGAGCCGTAGACCCGCAGCTCGCGACCGTCGCGCAGGAGGGCGATCTCGTCGCGGTGGGGGCCGTGCCCCGTGAAGCCGCGCTCGATGTCCCCGTCCCAGCGCTGGCGCAGCTCGGCCGCCAGCTCCTGCGCCGTGGAAGCCCGCGAGCGCGGCCGGTACTCGAGCTCCGGTGCACCCGACAGCCCGAGCTCGGAGGCGACCTGAGTGAACGGGCCGCGCAGGAGGTCGACGGCGCGCGCGCGGTCGTCCTGCAGGGCCACGGCGTGGCGGGCCAGCTCGTGGTCCCACGTCGGCAGGTCGGCACGCCCCGAGCGCCCGGCCCGCAACCGGCCGAGCAGGGCGTTGCGCTGCGCGAGCGCCTGGCGGAAGGCCACGCGCCGCGACGTGCGCGTCGGCCACAGCGCGGTGATGACGGCGTCCAGGTGCGACCGGCGCAGCGCCGGGGGGCCCTTGATGAGCTCGAGGCGCTCGGGCAGGAAGACGCTGACGAGGGGGCGGACCGGAGCGTCCAGCAGCCGGGCCACGGGCGCGCCGTCCACGGTGATGCGCTTGTCCTCCCCGGGCTGGAAGCCCACCGCCAGATGGTGTTCACCGTCGCGATCGTGGCCGTGGACCTCGACCCGGGTGGCCCGCGCCTCGAACCGCAGCAGCTCCCGCTCGTTGGATGTCCGGCACGAACGGGCCGTGCACCCGAAGTACAGGGCCTCCAGGAGGTTTGTCTTGCCTGCCCCGTTGCGGCCGTGGACCACGGTCAGGCCCGGCCCGAGTGACAGCTGCACCCGGTCGTAGGTGCGGAAGTCCCGCAGCGACAACCGGGTGACGATCATGACCGGGGCCGGCGCACGGACCGCGCGTTCAGACGTTCAGGCGGATCGGCATGATCAGGTACAGGAATCCCGAGCCGTCGCCGGACTCGATCAGCCCCGGACGCAGCGGGCTGATGAGCTTGAGCACGACGTCGTCCGATCCGACGCTCTCCAGCCCGTCCTTGAGGTACTCGGGGTTGAAGCCGATCTCGAACGGCTCGCCGGAGAACGGGATCGGCAGCGGCTCACTGGCCTCGCCGACGTCCGGGGTCTGGGCCGACACCGTGAGCTGCCCCTCGGAAAAGGCCAGGCGCAGGGGCGCGTTCTTCTGGGCCATGAGGCTGATCCGGCGCACCACCCCGGCAAGCTCGTCACCGGGGACGTGCAGCTCGTGCTCGTACGTGTCAGGCAGCAGCTGGCGATAGTTGGGGAACTGCCCGTCGATGAGCCGCGAGGACAGCGTGGCCGCACCCTGCTGGAAGATGATCTGATTCTCGCGCACGGTGATCCGTACGTCGGGATCGTCGGAGGCCGCGATCAGCCGGCGCAGCTCCTGGAGCGCGCGGACGGGCACGTTGGCCTCGAGCTCGCCGGCCAGCGGCACCTCGAGCGTCGTCTCCTTGACGCTGAGCCGGTAGGAGTCGGTGGCCACCATGCGCAGCTGGGTCCCGCTGGCGGAGAACAGGACGCCGGTGAGGATCGGCCGGGTCTCGTCCTTGGACGCCGAGCGCTCGACGCGGTCGATGGTCGCATCCAGCGGAAGGGCCGGGACGCCCACGACGGTGTCGTGGGCGGGCGTGGGCAGCGGCGGGAAGTCCTCGGCCCGGAGGGTGCGCAGATGGAAGCGGGCGGGGCCGGCGACGATCTCGACGTCCTGCTCGGCCGCGCGGAGCTCGAGGCTCACCGGACCGGACGGCAGCTGACGGGCGACGTCCAGGAGCAGGCGCGCCGGCAGCACGACGACCCCCTCGCGCTCGACCTGCGCTTCCAGCGGCACGCGCAGGGCAAGCTCCATGTCGGTGGCACGCAGCTCGGCGACGTCACCGGAGACGTCGAGCTGGACCCCCGACAGAGCCTGGACGGCGCTGCGGGTCGAGGCGACGCGGGCGACGGTCTGCAGCTGACCGAGCAGCTGCTGGCTCGTGGTGGAGAGCTTCACGAAGAGAACCTCTGATCAGGGATAGACGTCATAAGCGGTGTCGACAGGTGCACAACTGCGCGAACCCCCGCGTGCTGCGGGAAAACGACGCACACCGACCAATGTCGTGCGGTGCATGAGTCTGTCAGTCCTGCCGGTCGGGAGCGGCCGAGCCGAGCCGAGCGTGGAGCCTGTGCACAACCTCGCGCGCTTCTTCGTCGACTTCCAGCCGGCGGGTGGTCGTCTTGACGGCGTGCATGACGGTGGTGTGCGAGCGCCCACCGAACTGTCGGCCGATGGCCGGAAGCGTCGTGTCCGTGTGCCGGCGGGCGAGGTACATCGCCACCTGTCGCGGCCAGGCGACGCGGGCGCTGCGGTCGGTCGACACCAGCTCGTCCTCGGTGACCGCGAAGGCCTCGCACACGAGCGTCTGGATGGCGGGGACGGTCGTCGCGGGACGCTCCTGACCGATGCCGGGCGCCGTCTCGCGCGGGTAGAGGTCGCGCAGGACGTGCTCGGCCAGGTCGCGATCGATCTCCCGTCCGGTGAGGGAAGCGAAGGCGACGATGCGGATCAGGGCGGCCTCCAGCGCCCGGACCGAGGCGGTGACGCGATCGGCGACCAGGGCCAGGACGCCGGGATCCTCGAGGTGGATGCCGTCGTGGGCGGCGCGCTTGCGCAGGATCGTCAGGCGCGCGGACCGGTCCGGGGGCTCGATCTCGGTGACCAGACCGGAGGCGAAACGGGCCTGCAAGCGCTCCTGGAAGGCCTGGAAGTCGCCAGGCAGGCGGTCGGCGGTCATGACGAGCTGGCTGCCGGCCTCCAGAAGGGCGTTGAAGGTGTGGAAGAACTCTTCCTGGGTCCTGGCCTTGGACTGGAGGAACTGGACATCGTCGATGAGCAGGACGTCGGGCCGCCGGTAGCGGTCCTTGAAGCGCTCCATGGTCGGGCCGCCGGCCTTCACGGAGGACACGAAGTCGTTGGTGAAGCGCTCGCTGGTCGTGTAGCGGACCGTCAGTCCGCCACCGTACGCGCGGACGTAGTTGCCGACCGCGTGCAGCAGGTGCGTCTTGCCGACCCCGGGCGGGCCGTAGATGAACAGGGGGTTGTACGCCTGGCCGGGCAGCTCGGCCACGGCGAGGGCCGACGCGTGCGCGAAGCGGCTGGCGTCGCCGATCACGAACTGGTCGAAGCTGAACTTGGGGTTCAGCGGCACGTCGGTGGGGACCTCAGGCTCGACCGCGTCGCGCGCGGAGCGGGGGACTTCGAAGCGTCCGTCCGGACCCGAGCCGGTGTCGTTGCCTGAGAGGCGCCCGACCCGTACGGTCACGCTCCGCTGGAGCACCCGCGACGCCACCCGATCGAGGACCGCCCCGAACCGATCGGTGATCCACGCGCGCAGCTCCTCGGGAGCCGCGACGTCGAGGTGCCTACCGTCCAGGCTCCGGGGCTGGACCGGCGCGAGCCAGATCTCGTAGGCGGAGGTGCCCACGGCGTCGCGAAGCGCGCGTTGGACCTCCTGCCAGATGTACGTGAGATCCTCGGTCACGGCAGGGGACGTGGACTCCTCGGGAGGGGCGGGCGGAACGGTGCGGCGAGGCGGCCGGCGGACGGGACCGACGGCGAGCGGCGAACATACCAAAGGGCGGTTCCGGCCTCCGGGCGTCGGCGGACGCATCTCGCAAATCGCGCGAAAAGTCTGTCCGATGGGTGTGCGTGCCCCGCCTGCGCTCCGTCACACGACCGTGGTCCGCTACCCTAGACGGCCCGCCGCCTGCCCTTGGGCGGCCCGAAGTCTGAGAGCTATGAAGCGCACCTACCAGCCCAAGAAGCGCAAGCGCGCACGTACCCACGGCTTCCGCGAGCGGATGCAGACCCGCGCGGGGCGCGCGGTGCTCAAGCGCCGCCGCGACAAGGGTCGCAAGCGCCTGACGGTCTGAGCGGTGGGCGCTCGGCTGGGTGACGGTCTGGAGGTGCCCGTCGTCCGCCGTCCGCCGCGCCGGCGCCTCTCGCGCTCGGCGGAGTTCGAGCGCGTCTATCGGCAGGGCCGGTCCCACGGCAACCGGCATTTCGTGCTGCACGTGTTCCCGCGCCCGGACGGCGGTGCGGGATCCGCGGCTCGTCTAGGCCTCTCGGTGTCGCGCCGCGTGGGTGGAGCGGTGCAGCGCAACCTCGTCAAGCGTCTGCTGCGGGAGGCCTTCGACGTCGACGGCGCGGTGCTCGGCCCCGACTTCGACGTGGTCATCGTCGCCCGTCCCGCGGCGTGGGAGCTGGCCGAGCGTGACGGCCTCGCCGGGGTGCGCACCGCGCTCGGCGAGCTGCTGGGCCAGGCCTCAGGATCGTCGGCCGCGTGACGATGCGTGCGCTCGTGCTGGCTCCGATCCGCCTGTACCAGCGTCTGATCTCTCCGGCCCTGCCCCGGCGCTGCCGGTACGAGCCGACATGCTCGACCTATGCAGCTCAGGCCATCGGACAGTACGGCATACTGCGGGGTCTTGTGCTCGCCGGGTGGCGCCTTCTGCGCTGCAATCCCTGGAGCCCGGGCGGCTTTGACGAGGTGTCCGACCAGCGCCTGTTCGGGCGCCGGAACGGCCGTGATCGCCACCCTGAGACCGACCACGATTCCGCCGTCGACCCAGTGAGCTGAATGACCCACCTCGCCGTCATCCCCGTCCTCAAGCAGTTGATCGCGTTCTTCGACGCGGTCATCCGCTTCTTCCACGACACGTTCGGGATCGGCTGGGGGCTGTCGATCATCCTCATGACGGTGGCCGTGCGCATCGTGCTGCTGCCGCTGATGGTCAAGCAGTTCAAGTCGATGCAGGCGATGCAGCGTCTGGGCCCGGAGATGAAGAAGCTCCAGGCCAAGTACAAGGACGACAAGCAGCGCCTGAACCAGGAGATGATGAAGCTCTACCAGACTCACCAGGTCAACCCGTTCGGGTCGTGCCTGCCGCTGGTGGCGCAGATGCCGGTGTTCATCTCGCTGTTCTACATGCTGCGCAAGGACCTGAAGCTGGATATCTGCGGCGACGCGCTGCGGGCGGCCGGCAAGGCGTCGGGCGATGCGCTGCAGACCACGGCGTGTCAGTCGGTCAACCCGGATTCGGGGAGCTTCCTCTTCATCCCCGACCTGACGGACAAGGCGACCGGGGGCGTGCTCGTGGTCCTCGTGGTCCTGTACATCGGGTCACAGCTGCTGTCGAGCATCCTCATGTCGACCACCGTCGACAAGAACCAGCGCATGCTGATGCTGGCGCTGCCGTTCGTGTTCACGATCTTCATCATCAGCTTCCCGGCGGGTCTGCTCGTGTACTGGATCACCACGAACGTGTGGACGGTCGGTCAGCAGTACACGCTGCGCAAGATCGTGGGCACGCCCCCGCCGATCGAGGAGGCGATCGCCACGGCCGGCGGCGGGAAGGCCGGCGGCCCGGCGACCGCGGAGCCTGCGGGGATGCCCGGGATCTTCGGCAAGCTCGTGGGCCGGGCCACCGACCAGCAGGCCGCCGACGACGCCGAGGCGGCGAAGTCCGCCAAGGCGCCGGCCAAGGGTGCCGCCGCGAAGACGGCGCCGAAGCCGGCCGGCACCCGGACGACCGCACCACCACCACCACCGCGCGGGAAGAAGAAGAAACGGTCGGGGAGGCGCCGCTGATGGCGTCCACGACCGACCGAGAGCTGGTCACCGACCTTCTTGGGCGCGTCGTCGACGCTCTGGGGCTGGTCGCCACCGTCAGCGTCGACGAGGTCGACGATCAGCTCGTCGGCACGCTCGAGGGCGACGACCTCGGGCTGTTCATCGGCCGTCACGGGCAGACGATCGACGCCGTCCAACATCTGGCGCAGCGGATCGTGCACGCCCAGACCGGCGAGATGCGCCGGGTGGTCATCGACGCCGAGGGGTACCGCGAGCGGCGGCGAGAGACCCTCGAGCGGCAGGCTGACGAGGCCGCCGACGAAGCGGTCGAGCACGCACGCGCCGTGACCCTGGACGCCATGACGGCCAGCGAGCGACGCCTTGTCCACGAGCGCCTGCGTGATCGCGACGACGTGCAGACGCATAGCGAGGGCGACGAGCCCGACCGCCATCTCGTCGTTTCGCCCAGCGACGCCTGACCCGACGTTTCACGTGGAACGTTCCGAGGGCGGAGGCGGTGGTGTTCCACGTGAAACGCCACGCGCGGTCCGTCTGCGCTTGGAGGGCCTGTGCGCCACGCACGGTGTCGACCCGGCTGCGGCCGTCCCGTTGGGGCGCATCCTCGCGTTCTTGGCGGTCGACCCGGCGGCACCGACGCCCGTGACCGATCCGGCGGCGGCCGTCGAGACCCACGTCGCCGATGCCTTCGACGGGCTGGCCCTGGACCGTGTGCGGGCCGCCACCCGGATCGCGGACCTCGGCGCCGGCGCCGGCGTCCCCGGCGCCGTGCTCGCGGTCTGCTGTCCAGCCGCGACGGTCAGCCTGGTGGAGTCCGCCGGCCGCAAGTGCGAGTTCATGGGGCGGCTGCTGCGGGCAGCGGGGATCACCAACGCCCTGCCCGTCCACGGCCGGGCCGAGGCCTGGGCGGTGGGCATCGGGGCGCATGACCTGGTCACCGCGCGGGCGCTGGGCCCTCTCAATGTGCTGGTCGAGTACGCGGCTCCGCTGCTCGCCGACGGCGGTCACCTGGTGGCCTGGAAGGGCGCCCGGGCCGCCGCTGAGGAGGCCGACGGAGCCGCTGCGGCCGCGGCCACCGGAATGGCGCTCGTCGAGGTTCGCCCGGTCCCACCCCGACCGGGCGCCGACCAGCACCACCTGCACGTCTTCCGCAAGGTGGCGCCGACCCCGCCGCGCTACCCACGTCGTGAGGGGATGGCGCGCAAGCGGCCACTGGTCGCCGCTCCGGCGGCGCGGTCCTGATACCGCTGGTCGGTCGGTCGGTCGGTCGGAGTCGGTGTGACGGGTCGCTGTCGCCGGGGGGTGGCTCACGAACGGACCGTTGTGGGGTGCATCCGTGCGGCACGCTGGTCTGCCGATGTCCGGGTGAGCCCGTCAGCACCCCGTGGCCGGGGGCACCGGTGCTCCCGCGCCCGGCCGACCCGAACGACGTTCCCCGGTGAGGGGCGTGCTCCTGGCCCGGGTGCGCACCTTCCCGGGCCCGCGGCCAGCCAACGTGCGGCGCCGGGCCCGTCAACCCGATGGGCCCGGACCGGACCGGACCCCCGACGCCCATCAACGCGACCGACAATCCGAACGAGGAGTCGACGGCCCGGCCGCCCGCCTCCGCTGCGGAACCCGCATCGTGCGGGGATCGACGCCCCGCCCCGACCCCTCCCGCCGTTACCGTCCCTGCCCGATGGGGACCGTCTACGCGATCGCAAACCAGAAGGGCGGCGTCGGCAAGACGACGACCGCCGTGAACGTGGCGGCCTGCATCGCCGAGGCCGGGTACGAGACGCTGCTCGTCGACGTGGACCCGCAGGCCAACGCGACCGTGGGGATCGGCGCACCCAAGGAGCGTGAGCCGAGCGTCTACGACGTGCTCACCGGCGGGGTGCCTGCCGCCGACGCGATCGTCGCGACCTCCATCGACAAGCTGAAGCTGCTGCCGGCGCACCCGGACCTGGCCGCCGCCGGCGTCGAGCTGCCGCGTCAGGCCGGCTCGGAGGTCCGTCTGCGCGAGGCGCTGGCCCCCGTCCGCGACGACTACGCCTTCCTCCTGCTGGACTGCCCGCCCTCGCTGGGGCCGCTGACCATCAACGCGCTCGTGGCCGCCGACCGCGTCATCGTGCCGGTGCAGACCGAGTACTTCGCCCTCGAGGGCCTCGCCGGCCTGCTGGACACGCTCGCCCTCGTCCAGCGTGAGCTCAACCCCGACCTCACCGTCGCCGGAATGCTCCTGACCATGCACGACGCACGGACCAACCTGGCCCGTGACGTCGAGCGGGAGGTCCGTGCGCACTTCCCGGCGCTCGTGTTCGACACCGTCATCCCGCGCAACGTGCGCATCGGGGAGGCGCCGAGCTTCGGCCTGCCGGTCATCCACCACGACCCGCACTCTGCCGGAGCGGACGCGTATTTCGAGCTGGCCAAGGAGGTCGCAGCCCGTGGCTAGCTCGTCGAAGAAGGCCGGGATGGGCCGCGGACTATCGGCGATCCTCTCGGCCAGCGACCCCGACGCGATCGCCGCGGCGACCGGCCCGCGTGGCCCCCAGCTGCGCGACCTGCCCGTCGACGCGGTGCGGGCGAACCCGGCGCAGCCCCGCAAGCAGTTCGACGACAACGGCCTGCAGGCGCTGGCTGACTCGCTGGCCGACCACGGCGTGCTGCAGCCGGTCCTCGTCCGTCCCGCGGGCGCCGGGGCCTACGAGCTCGTGGCCGGCGAGCGCCGCTGGCGCGCGGCGCAGCTCGCCGGGCTGACGACGCTGCCGGCGATCGTCCAGGAGCGCGACGACGCTCGCACGCTGGAGGACGCGCTCGTCGAGAACATGGCGCGGGAGGACCTCAACTGCGTCGAGGAGGCCCGCGCGGTGGCCGGGCTGGTCGAGGAGCTCGGGCTCACCCGTGAGGCGGTGGGGCGCAAGGTCGGGCGCAGCCGGGTGGCGATCTCCAACCTCCTACGCCTGCTGGATCTGCCCGACGAGGTCCTCGAGGCCCTGCAGGAGGACGCGCTGACCGAGGGCCACGGCCGCGCGCTGCTCATGGCCTCCGATCACGCCGACCGCCGCCGCCTGGCGCGCACCGCCGCCGCCGAGGGCTGGTCGGTCCGCGTCACCGAGCAGCGGGCCCGCGAGGCCAACGCCGACCCAGCTGCGCCGACGAAAGGCCGCGCCGCGCTGCACCCCGACCAGGCCGAAGCCATCGACCAGATCACCGAGCAGCTCGGCCGCGCGCTGGGCGTCGACGTGCGAGTCCGGCCCCGTGGAACGGGCTACAAGGTCGAGCTGCATGTCGCCGACGCCGACGAGGCCCAATCCCTCGCACAGCGCCTCGGCGGACGCTGAGCGAGGGCCCGGCACCCCCTCCGGGGCCCTCGCTACACTCCACCGCCCCGGGCGATTAGCTCAGTCGGTTAGAGCGCTTCTCTGATAAGGAAGAGGTCCCAGGTTCGAATCCTGGATCGCCCACTGGTTCTCTCTTCGGGTCGGTCCGACTCGCGATGCGCCGTCCACCCGTTGCAAAGCGGTTCGGAAGCGACACCGCGTCAGCGACGACGTGCAGTTGCTGGCGGTCAATAGATTGAGCTGCGTGGCGATTCCAGACTTCCAGACCGTCATGCGGCCGCTGCTCGTCGTTCTCGCCGACGGGTAGGAACGTCCAGTTCACGCCATTCGCGAGACGGTTGCGCAGACCGTCAACTTGTCCGCCGACGAACTCGAAGCCTTCCCAGTGGCCTCGACAAGACCTATCGGAACCGAGTCGGCTGGGCTCTGACGCACCTCAAAGGAGGTGCCGTGATCGAGTCTTCTCGGAGGGGTGTGTATCGGATCACGACGAGGGGGACGGGGGTCCTCGCCGATGTCCCAGAGACCGAGCGCGTCGACCTTCGATTATTGAACACATTTCCCGAATCCCCGGCAGTTCCGGTCGCCGAACGCGGACGACACCGGGACGGGTGACCCGGCACCGCCGACGGCGGTCGAGACCGGCAGCGACACTCCTACTGAGCGGATCGAGTCAGGTTGGCGCGAGCTACGGATCGCGCTCGCCGCCGAGTTGCTCGGGCGGATCGGCCAGCAGACGCCAGACTTCTTCGAGGACGTGGTTCTCGATGTCCTCCGCGCAATCGGCTCCGGCGGCTCGCGGGAGGATGCTGCCGAGCGACTCGGTCGCAGCGGAGACGGCGGCGTCGACGGCGTCATTCGCGAAGACAAGCTTGGACTGGACCTCATCTACGTGCAGGCCAAGCGGTGGACGAACACCGTGGGCCGACCGGACATTCCAGCAGTTCGTCGGCGCGCTCAACGGCCAGCGGGCAACCATGGACGTGTTCATCACGACCTCTTCCTTCCGCAGGGAGGCCCTTGACTACGCAAATGCCGTGCACCCCCGCGTCGTGCTCGTGAGCGGCAGCCAGCTCGCGGAACTGATGCTCGACCACGGCGTAGGCGTGTCGGTCGAGACCAGCTATGCGGGCAACAAGTTCGACCTCGACTACTTCGGCGCCGAGGACGGGACATAGCCGATCGTCTCAGGTGTATCGTGGACCGGTCGTTGGGTGTATGATGTAATCATGGTCAGGCGCACCAACATCAACCTCGACATGGACCTTGTGGAGAGGGCCGCGGGCGAGCTCGGGACCGAGCGGACGACGGACACCGTTCATCAGGCCCTGCGCGACGTGATCGCTCGCGCGCGGCGCACTCGCCTTGCCGCACGCGACTTGGATCTGACGCCCGAGGCGGTCGAGGCGATGCGTGCCCCTGCTGGCCGCACCGCGTGACGCAGCTCGCGGACACGAGCGCCTGGTCATGGTCTCGGCGTCGCGCCTACCCGGAACTCCGGCGGTCGTTCGACAGCCAGCTCGTCGACGGTGAGATTGCCACCTGCGACATGGTGCGCCTCGAACTCCTTCATAGTGCCCGTAACCCGACGGAGTTCCGTGAGCTCAGCGAGGAGCTGACTGCGCTCCCGGATTGTCGGATCGGCAAGGCCCAGTGGGAACGCGCGCTCTGGGTCTACGGCCGTCTCAGCCAGCAGGGCGGAGCCGCACAGCGGTCCGTCAAGCATCCCGATCTGCTCATCGCCGCGGCCGCTGAAGCCGCCGGCGCAAGCCTGCTGCACTACGACGAGGACTACGACCGTATCGCTGACGTCACGGGTCAGCCGACCCGGTGGCTGGCGCCGCGCGGGAGCTTGCGCTGAACCGGCCAGCCGAGGATGGCGCTCCTCGGACCGGCGCCCTGGTTGCCGCGAAGGACGGCGGCCAGTGGTTGTCACCTCGACGCCCGGGTATCCCTGCGATCATCGTCGCGCGGTGCCGGCGTCACGCACTGCGGCCGCGACGGTGCCGAGGTCGGTCCCCTTCTCCAGGTAGCGGTCGGCGCCGAGGGAGAGCGTCCCGTCGGCCGGGGCGCCGGCCGCGAAGCCGCTGAGCACGATGATCGCCGAGTCCGGGGAGACCCGGCGGATCTCGGGGATCGCCTTCAGGCCGTCCATCCGCGGCATCGACAGGTCCAAGAGGACCACGTCGGGCCGGGTCGCCGCGATGACCTCGATCGCGTCGGCCCCGTCGCCGGCCTCGGCCGCGATCGTGAGGTCCGGCTCGTCCTCGAAGGCGTAGCGCAGGAGGGTCCGCAGCTCCGCGACATCGTCGCAGACGACGACCGTGATCTGGCGCTGGGGAGTCACGGTCACCGGCCGATCTTAGCCCGGCCCGCTGCTCCGCTCGGGCGCTGGGACCGGCCACCCCGGCGCGCGCGGGGAGGTAGAGGCCGACACCTATACTCGGGGGACCCCACGGAAGCCGAGGAGCTCTCGCGTGCAGGAGATGGTCATCTACGGTGTGAGTTTTGACATGGTCGGCAAACAGCCGATCGTGCTGCTGAAGACCGTCGACTCCAACAAGTTCCTGCCGATCTGGATCGGTCATCCAGAGGCGGCGGCGATCCTCATGAAACTGCAGGGTCAGTCCACGCCGCGGCCGATGACCCACGACCTCCTCGTCGAGATGCTCGGCGAGCTGGAGGTCAAGTGCACCCAGGTGGCGGTGACCGAGCTGAAGGACAATACGTTCTTCGCGTCGATCACCCTGGCCATCAACGGGCGGGACATCCAGGTCGACTCCCGCCCCTCCGACGCGCTGGCGCTGGCGGTCCGCTCGGGCGCACCGATCTTCGCCGCCGAAGACGTCATCGCCGAGTCGGCGATCGAGTTCGAGCACGAGGTCGAGGACACCGAGGAGGTCGTGGACCGCTTCAAGGACTTCCTCGACCAGGTCACCCCCGAGGACTTCGCCGGCGAGTCCGGTGAATAGGGGCCAGCCTCGCCTGGCGGCTCGGCCGGCCTTGGGAGAACGGGCCCGCCTCGGGAGAACTCGCCCAGGGGCTCGTTCTCCCGGCTTCGGTTCTCCCGTGGACCTGGCGGGAAGGGGTCAGGCTGACGCCAGCGCCAGGGCCAGCATCGTGGCCACGAGCTCGTCGAAGGCGATGCCCGCCGCGTCGGCGGCTTGGGGCAGGAGGCTGGTGTCCGTCAGCCCCGGAATGACGTTGACCTCCAGCACGGTCAGCGCGCCGGTCGCGCGGTCGCACATGAGGTCGACGCGTGAGAAGTGCCGGCAGCCCAGCAGCCGGTGGACCGCGAGTGCCAGCGCCTGGGCCTCGGCGGTGGTCGCATCGTCCAGGTCGGCGGGACAGGCGAAGCGGGTGCGCCCGATCGTGTACCGGGCGCTGAAGTCGTAGCCGTCCTCGTCCAGCGGGACCGCCTCGACGACGGGCAGCGCCCGGTCGTCGAGGATCGACACCGCCAGGTCGCGTCCGTCGATCCCCTGCTCGAGGACGACCTTGTCGCCGTAGGAGAACGCGGCCACCAGGGCGGCCGGGACGTCCGCCGCCGAGGCGGCGAACTTCAGCCCGAACGCCGAACCCTGGTCGGCCGGCTTGACCACGAGCGGGAAGCCGAGCCGATCGGCGACCGCACCCAGGGCGTCGGCGGCCCCGAGCTCCTTGAACGCGGTCTCGTTGAACGACAGGAAGTCCGGCGTGGGCAGGCCGGCGTCGACCATCGCGTGCTTGGCCAGCACCTTGTCGGCACAGCGCGCGCAGGCACCGATCCGGGACCCGGTGTACGGGATGCCGAGGATCTCCAGCAGCTCCTGGATCGTCCCGTCCTCGCCGTCGCGCCCATGCAGCGCGATGAACGCCGCGTCGGGCTTGATGTCCCGCAGCCGGGCGACGAGGTCATGGCCGACGTCCACGCCGTGCACGTCGTGGCCGAGGCGCTCCAGGGCGTCCTGCGCGCGGGCGCCCGAGGCGAGCGAGACCTGGCGCTCCAGCGAGCGCCCGCCCTTGAGGACGACCACCCTCCAGGACGGGGAGCGCGCGGTCACGACGAGGACCGCTGCCCGTCGCCGCCGCTGCCCTCGCGGCGCGGCGGGAGGTGAAGCACGTCGGCCAGGGAACGCCCGCCCTCAGCGGGCCCCGTCGGCGCCCCAGGCCGCGGAACCGATCCGGGGCGGCTCCCGGTCAGCGACCCCAGCAGGTCCAGCTGCTCGGCCACAACCTCGCCGATCCGGCGCACGCCCTCGCGGAGGCGATGATCCGGGAGGAACGAGAAGTTCAGGCGCATGGAGGTGCCGCCGCGGCCGTCGAGGTAGGCGGCGCGCCCGGGCACGAACGCGACGTTGCGCGAGAGCGCCTTGGCCAGCAGGTCGGTGGTGTCCAGGCCGTCGGGCAGCGTGGCCCAGATGAACAGGCCGCCCTGCGGCTGCGTCCACGAGGCCTCGGCCGGCAGGTGCTCGCTCAGCGCCTCGAGCAGCACGTCGCGGCGCCCCCGGTACAGCGTGCGCAGCTCGTCCATGTACGCCGGCCACCGTCCGGAGGCAAAGAACTCGGCGACGAACATCTGGGTCATCGTCGACGAGCACAGGTCCGAGGACTGCTTGCCGATGTTCATCTTCGCCAGCACCGGGCGCGGCGCGGCGGCCCCGCCCACCCGTACCCCGGCCGACAGGATCTTGGAGAACGTGCCGAGGTAGATGACGAACTCGCCGCCGTCCATCGCGTACAGCGACGGCAGCGGCTCCCCCTCGTAGCGCAGCAGCCCGTACGGGTTGTCCTCGAGCACGAGCAGCTCGCGCTCGTGGGCGATGTCCACCAGGCGCCGACGCCGCGGCAGCGACATCGTCACACCTGCAGGATTCTGGAAGTTCGGGATGGTGTAGATGAACTTCGGGCGGCGCCGCTCGTGATCCAGGCGCTCGAGGGTCTCCTCGAGCACGTCGATCCGCATCCCGTCGTCGTCGGTCTCGATCTGAATGACGTCCGCCTGGTAGGCGCTGAGCGTCGGCACCGCGCCGGGGTACGTAGGCGCCTCGGCGATGACCACGTCGCCGGGGTCCACCAGCGTCTTGCACACCAGGTCGATGACCTGCTGGCCGCCGGTGGTGATGAGCAGGTCCTCGCCGTGCACGTCGGTGCCCTCGGCGGCCATGACCTGCACGATTGCGTCGCGGACCTCGGCGATGCCCTCCGTCGGCCCGTACTGCAGCGCCCGCGCGGTGGACCGTGCGGCGATGCGGGACATCAGCGCCGCGAATTCCTCGGCCGGGAACGTGGAGGTGTCCGGGTTGCCTCCGGCCAGCGAGATGACCTCCGGCCGAGCGGTCAGCGCCATGAGGTCCCGCATCGCCGAGGACTTCATGACGTGCGTCCGGGCTGAGAACAGGGCCGCGTAGCGCTCCAGGTCGCGGGCCTGCGTCCGGCCGGGGCGGCGGGGCGTCATCCTGTGCTCTTCGCCGCCGGACCCCGGTGGCCTTGAGTCGGTCATCATGTCCCAGACGGTACCGGGCCCTGACGGGCCGGACGCCCACCGCCATGGACCTCCTCTTCGACATCCTCCAAGCCGCCGGCGTCGCCATCGCGATCGGTGTGCGCCCGTTCCTGCCGACGCTACTGCTGGGGGTGCTCGCCGCGGCGAACCTCGGCGTCGACTTCGACGGCACGAGCTTCGCCTTCCTGGAGTCCCCGGTGTGGATCGGCCTCGGCGCCGGCGCGCTGATCGGCAGCATCGCCGGACGTCGGGCCTTCGAGACCGGGCGGGGCGCCCAGGCGATCACGGCGGTCGGCGGCGTGCTCGCCGCGCTGGCCTTCGCCGGGCAGCTCGACGACCGCTTCGACGTGTGGTGGCCGGGCCTGCTCGCCGGGCCCATGCTCGCCGTGCTCGCCACGCTGGCGGTCTCCGGCCTGCTGGACCGGGTGCGGGCGCGCCTGGACCGTGGGACCGCGGCGACGCTCCCGTTCTACGCCGAGGGGATCGCGCTCGCGCTCGCCGGACTCAGCGTCCTTGCGCCCCCGGTCGGCGTGGTCGGCGTGGTGGGGGTCGTCTTCCTGCTCCGCGGCGGCCGCCGCCGGGCCGGCGAGAAGTACGCCGGCTTGAGAATCCTGCGCTAGCGGGCCGAACCGGTGCCCGCCAAGCTCGTCCTCGCCGTCATCGACGGCCTCAAGCCCTCCGAGCTGGAGCGTACGGTGGTGGCCGGCCGGGCCCCGGTCCTCGCCGAGCTCATGCGGCGCGGCAGCTACGTGGATACGTGCTGTGCGGCCTTCCCGTCGGTGACCCCGGTGTGCGCCGCGACGATCGCCACCGGGGTGCGCCAGGACGAGCACCACATCCCGGCGATGAACTGGTACTCGCGGGCCGAGTCGCGCTACGTCGAGTACGGGTCCAGCTTCTCGGCGTCCCGCCGGTTCGGGTTCGCCCAGCAGCTGATCGACACCGTCTACAACATGAACGGCCAGCACCTCCCGGCCGACGTGCCGACCGTGTTCGAGTCCCTCGATGACGAGGGCCTGCGCACCGCCGGCACGACCTACCTGATGTTCCGCGGCCGGCACGAGCACCGTCCGTCGAAGGAGACCGCCGTCTCGCGGGTCGTCTCCCAGGTCATGCGCCGAACGGTGATGGGACCGACCGAGCTGTTCTACGCCGACCTGTACGCCAGCCGGGAGACGGGCTGCTGGTCGCGGCTGGGGATGAAGGGCATGCGCGACCAGCACACCGGGTGCGTCGGCGCCTACCTGGTCGAGCACGACCTCTTCGATTTCCTCCTGTTCAGCCTCCCTGACAACGACACCCACTCGCACGAGGCGGGCCCCGGCCAGCAGATCGAGTCGATCGAGGCCGCCGACCGTCAGCTCGAGCGTCTCATGCACGCCGGGGGCGGCGTGGACGCGTTCCTGCGCGAGCACGCCGTGATCGTCGTGGCCGACCACTCGCACACGCTCGTCGAGCACACGATCCCCTTTCAGGACACGTTCGCCGAGTACGACGTCCTGGCGCCCTCCGGACGCGGCGGCGCCGGCGCCCGGATCGCGCTGTGCCCGTCGCAGCGCTCGGCCCAGCTCTACGTGCTGGCGGAGGACCCCGGGCCCCTGACCCGGGAGCTGATCGGCACCGCCCTGGAGACCGACGGCGTGGAGCGGGCGATGCGCCTTGACCGTGGGCGCCCGGCCCAGGGCGTCATCCACGCTCGCTCCGGGGTGCTGCGCTTCAGCCCCGCCGGCGGGGGCGCCGCCGGCGCCGAGGGCTCCGGGGACGCGCGCCTGGTCTGGGACGCCCGTGGACAGCGATGGGCCGTTGAGGGCGAGCTCGCGGTCCTGAACGCGACGGTGGCCGGGGGTCAGCTGATGACAGCCGACTACCCGGACGCGCTGGCCCGCGTGTGGGCAGCGCTGACCTGTCCGACCTCGGGCGACGTGCTCCTGAGCGCCGCCCCGGGCTGGGAGTTCCCCGACTGGGGCGAGCAGCACCACGTCGGCGGCGGATCGCACGGCTCCCTGCACGTCGACGACTCGCTCGGCGCGCTGATCTACTGCGGCGTGGACGCCCCGGCCGACCGGGTGCGCGACGGCGCGTGGTCGATCGCCGACATCGCGCCCATGGTCCGACGCCACTTCGCGGCGGCCGCCGCGGCTACCCTGACGTCATGAGCGAGGAGGCGGTCGCGCCGCTGCCGCTGCACCTGCGCGTGCGCCACGGGCTGCGGCACCGCGCCAACTGGCTCCAGTTCGTGCGCTTTGGCGCGGTCGGCGCCAGCGGCTACGCCGTGAACCTCGCGGTGTTCGCCTTCACCGTCCATCCGTTGTCCGTCGACTACCGGATCGCCGCGGTGCTCGCCTTCCTCGCCGCGGTGCTGAACAACTTCTGGTGGAACCGGCACTGGACGTTCGGCGCCTCCGCCGGGCACGCGGGCTTCCAGGCCGCGCGCTTCTTCACCGTCAGCGTCGCCGCGTTCCTCGTGTCCTTCGGCATCCTCCAGCTGCTCGTCGGCGAGGCGGGCGTCGCCAAGGTCCCGGCCCAGGCGATTTCGATCGTCGGGGCCACGCCGCTGAACTTCCTGGGCAACAAGCTGTGGAGCTTCCGCGGGTGAGGCACGCCCTTGCCCTCGGCCTCGCCCTCTGCATGACTGCGCTGACGGGGGCGACGCTGACGGGTGTCGCGCTGGCCGACCAGGCGCCGATCGCCACCGTGGCTCCCGGCCAGCCGGCGGGCGCCGCCGACGGCAATGCCCTGACCACCCCGCCGAACCTCGACAAGGCGCCGGTCGGCCACCGGCTGACCGGCCAGCAGGTCCAGGCGCTCGCCGACAAGCAGCGCAACATCGTCTCCGAGCGCCGCAAGCACCCCGGCTCCTACCCCGGAGTGTTCCTCAAGGGCCGCCAGCGCTGGCAGGTCAGCTACTACGCCAAGACCAAGCCGCTGAAGGAGATCGGACAGGTCATTGTCGACGACGCCACCGGGAAGGTGACCGAGAGCTACGTCGGCTACAAGGTGGCCTGGGGAATGGCCCGCGGCTATCCCGGGGCGTTCGGGCGCAAGGTCAACTCGCCGTGGGTGTGGCTCCCGCTGACCGCGCTGTTCCTGGCGCCCTTCCTCGGTCCGCGACGACGCTGGCGACCGTCGTGGCTGATGCTCGACCTCGGCGTCATCGCCGCCTTCGGGATCAGCGTGGCCTACTTCAACGACGCGCAGATCGGCGTCAGCGTCCCGCTCGTCTACCCGCTGCTTGGGTACCTGCTGGCCCGCATGCTGTGGATCGGCCTCAGGGGGCGGGAGGGCGCGGGCCCGCGGGGCCGGATGCCGCTCGCGGTGCCCGTCACCTGGCTGGCGATCGGCGTGGTCTTCCTCATGGGCTTCCGGGTGGCGCTGAACGTCACGGACTCCAACGTGATCGACGTCGGGTACGCGGGCGTGATCGGCGCCGACAAGCTGACCTCCGGGGACAAGCTCTACGGGGACTGGCCCAAGGACAACCAGAGCGGCGACACCTACGGGCCGGTCGCTTACGCGGCCTACGTCCCGTTCCGGCAGGTCCTCGGCTTCGGCGGGACGTGGGACGACCTGCCGGCCGCCCACGGCGCCGCCATCGCTTTCGACCTGCTGTGCGTCGCGCTGCTGTTCCTGCTCGGCCGCATGGTCCGGGGGCCGTCGCTGGGGATCGTCCTCGCGTACCTATGGGCGGCGTGCCCGTTCACGCTGTACGCGCTGAGCTCGAACACGAACGACTCGCTGGTCTCCGTCTTCCTCATCGGGGCGCTGCTGGCGGCCGCCCGACCGGCCCGCAGCGGCGTGGTCGTCGCGCTCGGGGGCCTGACGAAGTTCGCCACGCTGGCCGTGACCCCGCTGTTCGCCCTGCACCGGACCGACGACCCGCGGGCGCCGGCCGGGGACCGTCGCCGCCGCTTCGTGCGCTTCTCGCTGGCTTTCGGGGTGACCGCGGCGATCTGCGTGCTGCCGATCATCGTGCACGGCCAGTCGCCCGGACTTGTATACGACCGGACCCTCGGCTTCCAGGCCTCGCGCGGATCGCCATTCTCGGTGTGGGGCCTCTACGACCTGGCGTCCCTCCAGCACCTATGGCAGGGTGCCTCGGTCGCGCTCGCACTCGCGCTGGCCGTCGTCCCTCGGCGCCGTGACCTCGTGGGCCTCGCGGCGTGCGCGGCGGCGATCGTCATCGCCCTGCAGGCCGGGGTGACGCACTGGTTCTACCTGTACATCGTGTGGTTCCTGCCGCTCGTGCTCTTCGCGCTGCTGGCGCGCTACGACGACACCGTCGGCGAGGCGCCGTCGCCCGCCGATCCGGCGCACACCGCCGCCGCCGCGCTCGTCGCGGGACGGCTCGTGGCCCCCGTCAGCACGTAGCTGCCGTCCGTCACCCGGTGGCGGCCCGTCCGTCCCACGGCACGAGCAGCGGCTCGATGGACCTCGCCCGGCACGGGCGCGACGGGTCGCAGGTCACCAGCACCGCCATCAGCCACGGGTCCTCGTCGGCGGTGTCGAAGCGCACGTTCATCTGGGTGCGCAGTGACTCGATCGCCTGCTCACGACGGACGCCGATGACGCCCCCGCGCGGACCGGTCATCCCGACGTCGGTGATGTAGGCGGTGCCCTTGGGAAGGACCCGGGCGTCCGCGGTGGGCACGTGGGTGTGCGTGCCCACGACCGCCGTCACCTCGCCGTCCAGATACCAGCCGAGCGCGACCTTCTCGCTCGTCGCCTCGGCGTGCATGTCCACGAGTACATGGTCCACCTTGTCCTCGAGG
>JBBSUL010000058.1:0-19376 GCA_038234375.1 Solirubrobacterales bacterium
ACGACCGCACCGTCGAGGGCCTGGAGCTGATGGACGTCAACTGCGCCACCGTCCAGTACCACCCGGAGGCCGGCCCCGGTCCCAACGACGCGCTCTATCAGTTCGACCGCTTCCTGCACGCCGTCCGGAGCGCCTGACCGATGCCCCGCCGCGACGACATCCACAAGATCCTCATCCTCGGCTCGGGCCCGATCGTCATCGGCCAGGCCGCCGAGTTCGACTACTCCGGCGTGCAGGCCTGCAAGGTCCTGCGGGAGGAGGGCTACGAGATCGTGCTCGTGAACTCCAACCCGGCGACGATCATGACCGACCCGGAGTTCGCGGACGCCACCTACGTCGAGCCGCTGCTGCCCGGGCCGGTGCGCCAGGTCATCGCCCGCGAGCGCCCCGACGCCCTCCTGCCCACGCTCGGCGGGCAGACCGCGCTGAACCTCGCCAAGGCGCTGCGCGAGGACGGGACGCTGGAGGAGTTCGGCGTCGAGCTGATCGGCGCCAACTACGACGCGATCAACTGCGCCGAGGACCGCGACCTGTTCGCGCAGGCGATGGCCAAGGCCGGCCTGAAGATGCCCGCGTCGATGATCATCCACAGCCGCGAGGACGACGCCGGCGACGGCGTACGGCTGACGGACGCCGACATCGACCGCCAGATCGCGCAGGCCACCGAGATCGTCGGGCTGCCGGCCATCGTGCGTCCCGCGTTCACCCTCGGAGGACGCGGCGGCGGCATCGCGCGCACCGCCGAGGAGTTCACCCGCATCGTCCGGCGCGGCCTGGAAGCCTCGCCGATCGGGCAGGTGCTCGTGGACCTGTCGGTCATCGGCTGGGGCGAGTTCGAGCTGGAGGTCATGCGCGACCACCGCGACAACGTCGTCATCGTCTGCTCGATCGAGAACGTCGACCCGATGGGTGTGCACACCGGCGACAGCGTCACCGTCGCCCCCCAGCAGACGCTCACCGACCGCCTCTACCAGCAGCTGCGCGACCAGGCGATCGCCGTCATCCGCGCCGTGGGGGTGGAGACCGGCGGCTCCAACGTCCAGTTCGCGGTCAACCCGGAGACCGAGGAGATCCTCGTCATCGAGATGAACCCGCGCGTCTCGCGGTCCAGCGCGCTGGCCTCGAAAGCGACGGGCTTCCCGATCGCCAAGATCGCCGCCCGCCTGGCCGTCGGCTACGCGCTGGACGAGATCGACAACGACATCACCAAGCTCACCCCGGCCTCGTTCGAGCCGACGATCGACTACGTCGTGGTCAAGTGGCCGCGCTTCGCCTTCGAGAAGTTCACCGGGGCCAACAGCGTCCTGTCGACGCACATGAAGAGCGTGGGGGAGGCGATGGCCATGGGCCGCACCTTCGGCCAGGCCTTCGCCAAGGCGATGCGCTCCCGCGAGTTGGACGCCGTCCCGCACGTGGCCTCGACCGACACCGAGACGCTCGTGGAGTCGCTGGCCCAACCCTCCGGCGACCGGTACGACATCCTGCTGGAGGCCTTCCGCCGCGGGGTCAGCCTCCAGGACGCGCACGCCCAGACGCACATCGACCTGTGGTTCCTGCGCGAGCTGCAGGACCTTGCGCTGAGGCCCGAGGACGTGTTCGCCGGCGAGCGCTGCTTCAAGGCCGTCGATACCTGCGCGGCGGAGTTCGCCGCGTCCACGCCGTACTTCTACTCCGGCTGGGAGCGCCGCGCCGAGCACGAGGTCGTCCGGGGGGACAACCCGTCCGTGGTCATCCTCGGCTCGGGGCCCAACCGCATCGGGCAGGGCATCGAGTTCGACTACTGCTGCGTTCACGCGGCGATGACCGTGCGCGCATCCGGCCGCGACGCGGTGATGATCAACTGCAACCCCGAGACGGTGTCCACCGACTACGACACCTCCGACCGCCTCTACTTCGAGCCGCTGACCCTCGAGGACGTCCTCGGAGTGCTGGACGTCGAGCGGCCCGAGGGGGTGATCGTCCAGTTCGGCGGTCAGACCCCGCTCAAGCTCGCCGCCGGCCTGCTGGAGGCGGGGGTCCAGATCCTCGGTACGAGCGTCGACGCCATCGACCTGGCCGAGGACCGCGGGCGATTCGGAGCGCTGCTGGACCGGCTGGACTTCAAGGCGCCGCCCTACGCGACCGCGCACTCCGTCGACGGTGCGCTGGACGCGGCGGACGGTGTCGGCTTCCCGCTGCTCGTGCGCCCGTCCTACGTGCTGGGGGGCCGGGCGATGGAGATCGTCTACTCCCGCGACGGGCTGGCCGACTATCTGGAGCGGCACGCACCGGAACCCGGCACCGAGCGGGCAGAGATCTTTTTGGACCGCTTCTTGGAGAACGCCATCGAGGTCGATGTCGACGCCCTGTGCGACGGCGCCGACGTGTGGATCGGCGGGATCATGCAGCACGTGGAGGAGGCGGGCATCCACTCCGGCGACAGCGCCTGCGTGCTGCCGCCGCACTCGCTGGGCGAGGACATGCTGCAGCGGATCCGCGCGCACACCCGCGGCATCGCCCTCGGCCTCGGTGTCGTGGGCCTGATGAACGCCCAGTACGCCGTCCACCACGGTGAGCTGTACGTCATCGAGGCCAACCCGCGAGCCTCGCGGACGGTGCCGTTCGTCTCCAAGGCCATCGGCGTGCCGCTGGCCAAGATGGCCTGCCGGATCATGCTCGGCGAGCGGATCGCCGACCTGGGCCTGCCCGCCGATCCGATGGGCGGCGACCACGTCAGCGTCAAGGAGGCTGTCCTGCCCTTCGACCGCTTCGAGGGGTCCGACGCGCTGTTGGGCCCGGAGATGCGCTCGACCGGCGAGGTCATGGGCGTGGCCCGGGACTTCCCGACGGCGTTCGCCAAGGCCCAGGCCGCCGCCGGGTCCCCGCTGCCGTCGTCGGGCACGGTGTTCATCACCGTCACCGACCACGACAAGGCGTCGGCGGTCGCCATCGCCCAGCAGCTCTATGACCAGGGTTTCCAGGTCGTGGCGACCGCGGGCACCGCCGCGGCGATCGAGCGGATGGGCATCCCCTGCCGCCGCCTGAACAAGATCGCCGAGGGCTCCCCGCACGTGGTCGACCTCGTCGAGGCGGGGGAGGTCGACCTCGTCGTCAACACTCCGACCGGGTCGGGCGCGCGGACCGACGGTTGGGAGATCCGCCGCGCCGCGGTGGCCCGCGGCATCCCGTGCCTGACCACGCTCTCCGGCGGCATGGCCGCCGCGCGGGCAATCGCCGCCGCCGCCGGCCGCGAGCCCGAGGTCATCGCCCTCCAAAACCTGCCGCATGCTCGCCCAGGGGGCTCGCCGCATCCTCGGGCAGAGCCCTCGGATGCGGTCGGGAGTTCGCCACATCCTCGGGCAGAGCCCTCGGATGCGGTCGGGAGTTCTTCGCCTGTGGCTCGTTCCTCGCCTTCGGCTCAGAACGTCCCGGCGTCCGGACGGACGGAGCCGTGACACTCGCGCCGTTCGGGCGCCGGCGCGCGGTGCTCGCGTCGATCCGCAAGGTCGGCGCCTACCACGTGCTCGAGGTCGTCGACCGCCACGGCCCGGACCCTGAACCGGGCCAGTTCTACATGCTCGCCGCGGTCAGCGGCTGGGGGGCGGGGGTGGACGAGCGTCCGTTCCTGCCGCGCGCCTTCAGCGCCATGGGCGGCGCCGACGGACGGCTGTGGTTCATGCTCGAGGACGTCGGCCCCGGAACCCATCGCCTGGCCCGCCTGCAGAAGGGCGAGCCGCTGTGGGTGACCGGTCCCCTCGGCCACGGGTTCCGGGCCCCGCACGAGGACCGCCGGCCCATCCTCACCGGGGGCGGGGTGGGGGTTCCGCCGCTGATCATGTGGTCCGGCGCCCTGGTCGGGCGAGGCCTCAGCCCGACGCTGCAGTTCGGCTTCCGCGACGCCGCCCACGCCGCGGTCGCGGCGTCGTTCGACACGGTCCGCGTCGCCACCGACGACGGCTCGATCGGCCATCATGGCCTCGTCACCGAGCTGCTGGCCGCGGAACTGGACCGCGATGCGCACGCCGTCGTCTACGCCTGCGGGCCGCCCGGGATGCTCGAGGCGATCCGACGGCACTGTGTCGAGCGTGGCGTCCCGGCCCAGCTGGCTCTGGAGTCGGGGATGGCCTGCGGTTTCGGCGCCTGCTTCGGCTGCGTGGTCCCGCTGGCGGCCGGCGGCTACGCCCGCGTCTGCGTCGACGGGCCGGTCATGGACGCCACCACCCTCGAGCTGGTCCCCGCCCACTGATGGTGAGCTTCTGCGGCATCGAGCTCGCGCACCCGATCGTCAACGGCTCGGGGACGTTCGACGCCATCGCCGCCCACGGGGTCTTCGGCGATGCCCTCCTGGATGCCTTCCCGTTCGCCGCCTTCGTCTCCAAGACGATCACCCTGGCGCCCCGCGCGGGCAACCCGCCGCCACGGCTCTGGGAGACCCCGGCGGGGATGATCAACTCGATCGGGCTGCCCAACCGGGGGGTGGAGGCCTACCTGCGTGACGACCTGCCCGCGCTGGCCGCCCTGCCGGTGCCCCTCATCACGAACGTCATGGGCTCGGACGCAGCCGAGCTCGCCGCGCTCGTGGCCACCTGCGACGCGTACGAGGCCATCGCGGCGATCGAGCTGAACGTCTCCTGCCCGAACGTGAAGACCGGCCTGGACATCGGCGCGGACCCCGCGTCCCTGGCCGAGGTGATGCGGGCCGTGCGCCCCCAGACCGCGAAGCCGCTGATCGTGAAGCTGACCCCGAACACGGCCGACGTCGCGCGGGTCGCCCAGGCCGCCGAGTCCGAGGGCGCCGACGCGGTCTCGCTCATCAACACGTTGCGGGCGACCGCACACCGCCCCGACGCCAGCGGGGCGGCCTGGCTCGGCGGAACCACCGGCGGGCTGTCGGGACCGGCGATCCGCGCCGTCGCCCTCGCCCAGGTGGGCGCGGTCGCCGCGCGCGTGCAGATCCCGATCGTCGGCATGGGTGGCGTGCAGCGCGGCGAGCACGCCGCGGCCCTGCGGCGGGCCGGCGCGACGCTCGTCGCCGTGGGCACCGAGACGTTCCGCGACCCGGCCGCGGGGACCCGGATCGCGCGCGAGCTCGAGGCCCTCACCCGGAACTGAACGGGCGGCGCATTCGGCCTCATGTCGTCGCGGTCTTGCTGGATTTTGCTGCAAATAGCGCGAATACGCTGAAGTAGTCTCCAGAAGCATAAAGCTCGACTTGAGGTCGAGATGGATTTGCCGCCGGGGCTGACGCCGACCCGCGGCACGATGTATGTTCCAGCGCCGATGCCGCTGGCCGCCGACACCCCGTCAAAGCAGACCGCAACGCCCGAGCGGTCGTTGAACCAGCGCATGGAGGCGCTCGCGCGGGCCAACGCCATTCGGACGCAGCGCGCCCAGCTCAAGCGGGATCTGAAGGGTGGCCGGGTGTCGATCCACCAGTTGCTGGAGTCGCCGCCGGACTACCTGGAGACAGCGAAGGTGTTCGAGATGCTGCTCGCCGTCCCCAAGTACGGGCGCGTGAAGGCCAACAAGGTGCTCGTGGCCTGCCGGATCTCACCGTCGAAGACGATCGGCGGCCTGTCGGAACGGCAGCGCGCAGAACTCGTCGCCCTGCTGCGCCGCTGACCCACGCGGGCTCTGCGGCGAAGAGGTGTCGTAGCGGCAGGATGGTCGCCGTCGCCCTCCTGCGCCGCTAGCGTTCCCGGGCTCCGTCGGGGCCCCCGGATAGGGTCCCCGGCCCCGTGGCCAGCGTCTTCGTCATCACCGGACCCAGCGGCGTCGGCAAGGGCACGCTGATCCGCCGCCTGTGCGAACGGCTGCCCGAGCTGCAGCTCAGCGTCTCGGCCACCACCCGGCCTCCCCGACCCGGGGAGCGCGACGGCGTCGACTACCACTTCCTCGACGACGCGACGTTCGCCGAGCGCGTGCGCGCGGGCGACTTCGTCGAGCACGCCGAGTACTCCGGGCGCAGCTACGGCACCCTGCGCTCGGAGCTGCGCGAGCGCACCCGCGGCGGCCGGCCGGTCGTGCTGGAGATCGAGGTCCAGGGCGCGCGGCAGGTCCGGACGACGATGCCCGAGGCCGTGCAGATCTTCATCGTGCCGCCGTCCACCGACACGCTGCGCCAGCGGCTCGTCGGCCGCGGCACCGACACACCCGACCAGGTGGCCGCGCGCCTGGAGGTCGCGGTCGCCGAGCTCGCTGCCCAGGACGAGTTCCAGCACAAGGTGGTCAACGCCGCGCTGAAGCCCGCGGTCGACGAGCTCGTCGACATCGTCGGCGCCGCGCGCTGACTCCCATCCCGCCCGCCCCGGCCGGTCAGCGCGCTACACTCACAGTGTGATCCAGCCGCGTATTGATGACCTTCTCGAGCACGTCGACTCGAACTACGCCTCCGTGCTCGTGGCCGCCAAGCGCGCCCGCCAGATCAACTCGTACTACCACAACCTCGGGGAGGGGACGTTCGACGAGTTCCCGCCGCCGATGGTGGAGAGCGGCTCCAAGAACTACCTGACGATCGCCCTGGAGGAAGTCGCCCAGGGCAAGATCAAGTACCAGTACCGTTAGACCCGGCGCACGCCGTGGCCCGGTCGCGGATCCTCCTCGGGGTCACGGGCGGGATCGCGGCCTACAAGGCGCTGGAGACCGCGCGACTGGCCGTGAAGGCCGGCCACGCGGTGCGCGTCATCCAGACCCCGGCCTCACAGGCCTTCGTCGGGCCGGCCTCGTTCGCGGCGATCACCGGCGCTCCGGTCCTCACCTCCGAGACCGAGCGCGACCCGCTCCGCGGCGCCTTCCCCGGACAGGTGGCCCCCGGGCACGACCCCGCCAGCCACCTGGAGCTGGTGGCCAACGCGCACGCCTACCTCGTCGCCCCCGCCACCGCGAACACCATCGCCAAGCTGGCCCACGGGCTGGCCGACAACCTGCTGACCGCCGCGGCCCTGGCCGCGCGCTGCCCGGTGCTCGTCGCGCCCGCCATGAACGACGCGATGTGGCACCACGCTGCCACCGCCGCCAACGTCGCGACCCTCCGCGCCCGCGGGGTGACGGTCGTCGACCCGGGGCACGGGCAGCTCGGGACGCTGGGGGAGTGGGGGGCCGGGCGACTGGCCGAGCCCGAGGCCCTCCTGGCCGCCGTGCTCGCCGTGGCCGGGACCGCCTCCGCCGACGACACGGCCGAGCCCGACCGCGACCCGTGGGCGGGGCGCCGGGTCCTGGTGACCGCCGGCGGCACCCGCGAGCCCATCGACGCGGTGCGTTACGTCGGCAACCGCTCCAGCGGGCGCATGGGCTTCGCGCTGGCCGCCGCCGCCGCCGCGCTCGGCGCCGACGTCTGCGTCGTGGCCGCGAACGTGGCCCTTCCTCGGGACCCCGACGTGCGGTACGTCGACGTGCAGACCGCCGCCGAGCTGCACGCGGCCTGCCTGGCCGAGTTCGGAGCCTGCCATGTGCTGCTCATGGCCGCCGCGGTGGCCGACTTCCGCCCGGTCGACGCCGCCACCGTCAAGCTGAAGAAGACCGGGCGCGACGAGCTGACGGTGACGATGGAGCTCACGGCCGACGTCATCACCGAGCTGGCGGCGCTGCGCACCGGCGATCACACCCTCGTCGCCTTCGCCGCCGAGACGGGCGACGGCGCGGTGGCCTACGCGCGCGACAAGCTGGCGCGCAAAGGGGTGGACGCCGTCGTGGTCAACGACGTCGCGCGACCCGGCATCGGCTTCGACACGCCGGACAACGAGGTCACCATCGTGACGGCCACCGGCGAGACGCACGTCCCCCAGGCCAGCAAGGACGTCGTGGCCGCCGCCATCCTCGATCACGTCGACGCGATCGCTGGCCGGTCGGCGAGCGTCTGACTCGGGTTGTCGGTCCGCTTTGAGGGGCCGTGGGATCGGTCTGGCCGAGCCGTCCCGGGTACGACCAGCGGGCGCCCCGGGGTGTGGACGGGTGTGGGTGTCACGGCGGGTGCGCGTGTGCGGCGGCGCATCGACCGTCGGCGGGCGTGTCCGCGCTCGTGGGCGTCGGGAGGGTTGGGCCTGGCCGCGGTGCCGGTCAGCTTCGGGGGTGTGTCCGCTGTGTATCGGTTGGTGCGAATGAGCGGGCGCACCGCTGTGAGCGTCGGCGTGCGACGCCCCGGCGGGGGTCCGCGGTGTCCCGGCTTGTGGGACTCAGCGGGCGCGCCCTTCAGCCGTGGCCGCGGCACGGGCTCCGCGGGTCCGGGCGGCCGCTCCGCCGACCGGTCACACCGGATCGCAACGACCGTCGCTCTCAAGCTCACGTATCGGCGCCGCACGTTCCCCAACGCCGGGCCCGGGAACGTGCGCCACCGCGCCAGAAGCACCAGTCTGACGCATCGGCGCCGCACGCTTGCGGACGCCACGTCCGCAAAGGTGCGCCACCGCGCATGGAGCACCGTCTCATCCGGATGGTCGCGGAGGCCGGGCCGGGCGCGCATCTGCGCAGGCCCACCGGCCACGCGGCGATAACCGCTCACGCGACGCCGCCGGCGTGGCGCACGAAGGCACCCACAGCGGCCCGTTCGTGCGCCACCCCGCCGCCGTCACCCCCACTCCGACCGACGAACGGTCTGATATGAGCGCCGCGGCGGCTTCTACACTGCGTGGGCAGCGATGGACAGCGTCTACGAGCTCTTCCGCACCGGCAGCGCCCTGCTGGACCGGCACGACTACCACGCTGCCGCGGTGCCGCTGGGCCGCGTTGCGCAGCTGGAACCGGACAAGGCCAGCGTGCGCGAGGCGCTGGGCCGGGCGTACTTCGGCTGCCAGCGCTACGGCGAGGCCGCCGACGAGTTCGCCGCGGTGGTCAGCACGTCACCCACCGACGACTACGCGCTGTTCTGCCTCGGGCGCTGCCTGCAGCTCCTCGGCCGTCACGCCGAGGCCCGGCCGCCGCTGACACAGGCCGCGCTGCTGCGCCCGGACCGGCCCGACTACCGCGCCTACCGCGATCGGTGCGTGCGCGACGCGGCGTGACGCACGTCCTGCGTCACCGTGACCAGCCCACCGAGGGCGTGGTCGAGGTGGGCCACGTCGGTGACCGGCCAGGGCAGGTCGCCCATCACCCACACCTCCCCGGCCCGGGTGCACGCCAGGCGGACGACGCGCAGACGACGGTTGCGCTGCAGCAGGTCGCCGGCCGGAACCGCTCCCGGCCCGCACACCATGGCCTGCACGACGAGCAGCTCGGGGACCGGACCGCGGACCGCCAGGCCCACGTGCAACGGCCATCCGCCGACGTCGTCGAGCGACAGGCCCCAGGCCCGTGGACCGGCTCGCCGCCACGGCTGGCCGACGTCCTGCAGGAACGCCTCGATCACGGGCGGCTTGCTATGTTTGCCACACAGCTTTCGTGGCCGGAGCATCCGCTCCGGTAGTCGGTGAAAGCGGGCGCCCGCCCGCTTTTTTTTATGTCCCAAGGAGAGTCCATGTCGCGCAGCATCCAGGATGAGGTCGAGGCGACGCTTGCGTCGGCCGAGCCCGACGTCGAGGTGCTGCTGGCCGAGGTCCACGGCGGCGGCACGCTGCGGCTGTTCGTCGACCATCCCGACGGCGTGACGCTCGCCGTCTGTGAGCGCGTGACGCACGCGCTGGCCGACATCCGTGAGCGGTTCGCGCTCGAGGTCTCCTCCCCGGGGCGTGACCGCCCGCTGACCAAGCCGTCGCACTTCCGCAGCTTTCTCGGGCGCCGCGCGCGTGTGCGCACCCGAGACGGGCACGACGGTCGCCGCTCGTTCACCGGCGAGCTCGTCGGTGCCTCGGAGGACGCCATCACCATCGCCGTCGACGACACCGGGGTCATCGCGATCCCGTACGCCGACATCCACCGTTCCCACCTCGTCGAGGAGTAGATCCATGTCACGCGAGATCCTGGAAGCGATGGGGGCCCTGGCCCGTGAGAAGGGCATCGCCCCCGACAAGCTGCAGGAGGCCCTCGAGGACGCCCTGCTGTCGGCCTACAAGAAGCAGCCGACCGCGGCCAAGTACGCGAAGGTCAAGCTGGACCCCGACACCGGCGACTACCGGGTCATCGAGCTGCTGATCCCGGACCGCCTCGAGGCGCACCTCATCGTCGAGACGATCGACGAGAACACCTACCTGGACGCTGAGACCGGAGAGTTCGTCGAGCCCGAGGACATCGAGATCGACCCCGAGAAGTTCGAGGAGTACGCCGACCAGATCGACGAGCAGGACGTCACCCCCGATGACTTCGGCCGCATCGCCGCACAGACGGCCAAGCAGGTCATCCTGCAGCGCATCCGCGAGGCCGAGCGCGACATGATGTTCGAGGAGTACCGCGACCGCGTCGGCGAGCTGGTGACGGGGGTCGTGCAGCAGAAGGACGCCCGCTACACGCTGATCCAGCTGCGCGAACGCGTCGAGGCGCTGCTGCCCAAATCCGAGCAGGTCGACGGCGAGCGCTACGAGCACAACCAGCGCGTCAAGGCGGTCATCAAGGAGGTGTCGGCCTCCACGAAGGGACCCTCGATCATCGTCAGCCGCCGTGACGGCGAGCTCATCAAGAAGCTCTTCGAGCTCGAGGTCCCCGAGATCGCCGACGGCCTGGTGGAGATCGCCAACGTCGCCCGCGAGCCCGGCTACCGCTCCAAGATCGCCGTCGTCTCCCACGCCGACGGGGTCGACCCCGTCGGGGCCTGCGTGGGCCCGCGCGGCTCGCGCGTGCGCATGGTCGTGTCCGAGCTGCGCGGCGAGAAGATCGACATCATCCCGTACAACGACGAGCCCGCCCGCTTCGTGGCCAAGGCGCTGTCGCCCGCCCGCGTGCGCGAGGTGCTCGTCGACGACGACGCGCGCCAGGCGACCGTCATCGTCCCGGACGACCAGCTCTCGCTGGCCATCGGCCGGGAGGGGCAGAACGCTCGGCTCGCGGCGCGGCTGACCGGCTGGCGGATCGACATCCGCTCGGAGACCGACTTCGCCCAGGGCGCGGGCGACGACGCGATGGAGACCGAGCAGGAGTCCGGCCGCTGCGCTGCGGTGCTCTCCAACGGGCGCCGCTGCCCGAACGCCACGGTCCCCGGCTCGCGCTTCTGCGGCCTGCTGCCCCACCAGGCGCTCGTCCGCTTCAGCACGACGTCGGTGGTCGTGCTCCCCAAGCTCAGCGACGAGGAGATCGAGTTCCTCGCCAACCCGGCCGCCGGCGAGGACGACGTGACCGAGATCGTCGAGCGCATCGAGGCCGAGGTCGCCGAGGACGTCGCCGCCGCCCAGGCGGACGCCGAGGCCGCCGAGGCGGCCGACGGGATCCTCCACCAGGCGCCCGCGGACGAGGCGCCCGCGGACGAGGCGCCCGCGGACGGGGCGCCCGCGGACGAGGCGGCCGACGGGCCGGAGGCCGCCGCGCTCGCCGAGGAGGAGTCCACGTCGTAGCGCACGTCCCCACCCGGCGGTGTGTCGGCTGCGGCACGATTCGTCGTAAGGTGGAGCTGCAGCGCTTGGCCGTGCAGGATGGCCAGGTCGTGCTGGACCCCCGGGCGATCCTGCCCGGACGTGGAGCGTATGTCTGTGGCCAGGCGTGCTGGCAGGAGGCGTTGCGACGCCGCGCGGTGACCCGCGCGTTCAGGCGCAACGTGCCGTGTGACCCATCCCTTCTAGAATCATCGAGCTAGTGGCAACCAAGCGCGTACACAAGATCGCCAAAGAGCACGGACTGACGGCCTTGGAGCTGTTGGTCCAGCTTCGCGACGCCGGTTTCGACGTCACCGCGGCGGCCCAGGAAGTCGACGAGGACGAGGTCATCCAGCGGCTCGGCCTCAACGGAGCCGAGGCGGTGGAGCAGCCGTTCGCCCCGGCCGCCAAGCCCGATGCCGCCGTCCCCGAGAGCCCGCCGGCGCCCGGGCCGGCCCCGTCGTCGGTCGAACCGCAGATCCCGATCCCGGCCCCGCCCGGCGAGCCGGCGCCGGCGGCCGATGCGCGGTCCGCCGCCCCGCCGTCCGCCGCCCGGGCGCCCGCCGCCGGGCCGCGCATCATCGAGCAGGCGCCGCCGCCGCCCAAGCCCAAGCGGGACGAGGCGCCCGCCGCCCGTCCGCCCAAGCCCGCCGCCCGGCCCAAGGTCGCGCCCACCGAGCCCGCGGCCCCGAGCCGCCCGGCCCCGACGCTGCAGCCGCCGCCGGACCCGCGGGAGATCGCCGCTGGGATTCTCGCCGCCGAGGAGGCGGAGGCCGCCGCTTCCGCCGCCCGGGCCGAAGAGGCCACCGCGGCGCCGCCGGACGCCGAGGCCAAGCCGGCCGAGGCGGCGAAGGCGGGGGAGAAGGGCGACGACACGCCGGCGGTGACCGTCGGCGACAAGCCCGACCAGGGCCGCGGCCCGAAGATCCTGGCGGTGCCCGAGCCGCCAAAGCGCCCCAAGCGCGACGAGAGCCAGAACCTGCCCGGCGGGCGCAAGGGCGCAGCGACGACCGGACCTCCGGGCCGGCGTCGCGTGGTCATCGACTCCCAGGCCGCGCGGCGCGGCCCGGGTGGCCCCGGCGGCCCGGGTGGCCCGTCCAACCAGCCGCCCCGCCGCCAGCGCCGCGGGCGCCGCCGCCGCGGCACCTACAACGACTCGATCAGCGAGCTCGACGTCTCGGCCCAGAGCTCGATCGACCTCATCAAGATCAACTCCGGCTCGACGGTCAAGGACGTCGCCGAATACCTCGGCGTGCCCGTGCCCGACGTCATCAAGAAGCTCATGACGCTGGGCGAGATGGCCACCCTGACCCAGACCCTCGCCGACGACGCGATCCAGGTCATCGCCGACGAGTTCGACCGTGAGATCGAGATCGTCCACGCGGGCGACGACGTCGAGGTCATCGAGTACGACGACGACGACGCCTCGCTCGTCGAGCGGCCCGCGGTCGTGACGATCATGGGCCACGTCGACCACGGCAAGACGTCGCTGCTGGACGCCGTGCGTCAGGCCGACGTGGTGGCCGGCGAGTCCGGCGGCATCACCCAGCACATCGGCGCCTACCAGGTCCACCACAACGACAAGGTCATCACCTTCCTGGACACCCCGGGCCACGAGGCGTTCACCGCCATGCGAGCCCGCGGCGCGCGCGTCACCGACATCGCGGTGATCGTCGTCGCGGCCGACGACGGCGTCATGCCCCAGACCGACGAGGCCATAGACCACGCCAAGGCGGCGGACGTCCCGATCGTCGTGGCCGTCAACAAGATCGACAAGGAGGGCTCGGACCCGACGCGCGTGCGTACGGAGATGACCACCCGCGACCTGCAGCCCTCCGAGTGGGGCGGAGACACCGAGTACGTCGACGTGTCGGCGAAGGCCAAGCTCAACCTTGAGGATCTGCTGGACACCATCCTCGTCGTCGCCGAACTGGAGGACCTCCGGGCCAACCCGGACGCCGAGGCGTCGGGCGTCGTCGTGGAGTCCAAGCTGGACCCGGGCCGCGGTCCGGTGGTCACCGTCCTCATCCAGCGTGGCACGCTGAACATCGGTGACGCGCTCCTGGCCGGCCCCCAGTGGGGCAAGGTCCGCGCGATGCACGACTACACGGGGGCCCGCATCAAGACCGCGGTCCCCGGTGACCCGGTGGAGATCCTCGGGTTCGACGGGGTCCCCGACGCCGGCGAGACCGTGCGGGTCGTCGAGAACGACCGTCAGGCCCGTTCGCTGGCCGGCGAGCGCGAGCACCGCCTGAAGACCGAGTCGCTGGCCCGGCGCTCCGGCCGCAAGGTCTCGCTCGACGACGTGTTCAAGCGCGTCCTGGGCAGCGAGTACAAGGAGCTCAACCTGATCGTCAAGGTGGACGTCGCCGGGTCGCTGGAGGCATTGGAGGACGAGATCGCCAAGCTGCCCCAGCAGGAGGTCCAGGTGAACATCATCCACTCGGGCGTCGGCGGCATCACCGAGTCCGACGTCATGCTCGCCACCGCCTCCGAGGCGGCGATCCTCGGCTTCAACGTCCGTCCGGTGGGCGCAGCGCGCGCCGCCGCCGACCGCGAGGGCGTCGAGGTCCTCAACTACTCGGTCATCTACAAGGCGATGGACGACCTGCGAGACGCGATGGAGGGCCTGCTGGATCCCGAGGAGGTCGAGGACACCGTCGGCGAGGTCGAGGTGCGCCAGATCTTCCGGGCCTCCAAGGTGGGCCTCATCGCCGGCTGCATGGTGACTTCGGGCAAGGTCACGCGTGGCGCCCGGCTACGGGTCGTGCGCGACGGCACCGTCGTCACCGAGTCGCGGATCGACACGCTCAAGCGCTTCAACGACGATGCCCGCGAGGTGGCCAGCGGCTACGAGTGCGGCATTACGCTGGTCGGCACGCAGGACATCGCCGAGGGCGACGTCTTCGAGGTCTACGCCACGCGCAAGGTCGACCGCGTCCTGGCCCGCTAGCTCGGAACGGCGTGGCGACCGACCGCATGCGCAGGGTGGACGAGGCCGTCCGGGAGGTCCTCAGCTCCTCCGTGGCCGACCTCAAGGACCCGCGGATCGGCTTCGTGACGGTGACCGACGTGAGGACGAGCCCCGACCTGCGCCACGCCCGCGTGTACGTCAGCGTCTTCGGGGCCGGCGAGGAGCAGACGGCCTCCATCACCGGCCTGCAGTCTGGTCACGGGTACCTGCAGGCGCAGCTCGCCCGGCAGCTGCGCATGAAGCACACACCGACCCTGACCTTCGTCCTGGACGACACCGCAGAGCGCGCCAGCCGGGTCGAGGAGCTCGTGTCCGAGGAGGGCGGCCCGTCGTGAGCGGCGCCGACGTGCAGGCCGGTTCGCGCACCGCGGTCCTCCAGGAGATCCGGCACGGCGACCGGTTCGTGCTGGTGACCCACGAGCACCCGGACGGCGACGCGCTCGGATCGCTGGTGGCGATGCACGAGATCCTCGTGGCGCTGGGCAAGGACGTCGTCATGTTCATCGCCGCCGACGAGTTCCCGCTGCCCTACGAGTACCACGGCTTCGCCTTCGACGGCCTACAGGCCAGCGTCCCGCCCGACCTGCACGAGCGCACCGTCATCTTCCTGGACTGCGGCAACATCGACCGCAACCCGCTGGACGACGTCAAGCGCGACGGCGTGCACATCGTGAACATCGACCACCACCACGACAACACGCGCTTCGGCACCGTCGACCACGTCGTCGAGGAGGCGTCCTGCACCGCGGAGATCGTGTGGGACCTCATGCGCGAGCTCGGCGTGGCCCCGACCCCCACCGTGGCCGAGGCCCTCTACGTCGGCCTGGTCACCGACACCGGCAAGTTCATGTACGAGAACACCGGCACACGCGCGCACCTGATGGCCGCCGAGCTCATCGAGGCCGGGGTGGACGTCAACGCGGTGTACCGGCGTCTGTACGAGGAGATGCCCTACAGCAAGCTGGAGCTGCTGGCCCTCGGCCTGGCCAACCTGTCACGGCACGACGACGGGCGCCTGGCCTTCACGATCCTGCGCCGCGAGGACTTCCGCCGGGCCGGGGCGCAGGAGAGCTACGCTGAGGGCCTCGTCGACCACCTGCGCTCGGTCCGCACCACGAGGGTCGCCGCGGTGGCCCGGGAGCTGCTGGCGGGCACGGACGACGACGACCCGCAGCGCCGCAAGAAGGTGTCGCTGCGGGCCACCGACGGCACCGTCGACGTGTCGGTCATCGCCCGGGCCGGCGGTGGCGGCGGGCACCGGCAGGCGGCGGGCTTCACGACGGCGCTGTCCGAGCCCGATCTCGTCGCCTTCCTGCGCGAGCAGATCACCCTCCAGCTGGGCGCGCCGTCCGGCGCCTGATCCGGCCGTGCCGGTGGGCCATGGATCGCGTGCTGCTCGTCGACAAGCCCCCGGGGGCCACCTCTCATGACATCGTCGCGCGCGTGCGACGGGCCGTGGGCGGACCCCGGAAGGGGCCGGGCACCATCCGCGTCGGGCACGCCGGAACGCTGGACCCGTTCGCCACCGGTCTGCTGATCGTGCTCACCGGCCGCGCCACCCGGGCGCAGTCGCTGTTCATGGGCCTGCGCAAGACCTACCTCACGCGAGCCCGCTTCGGCGCGGTGTCCTCCACCGGCGACCCGGAGGGGCAGATCAGCGAGACCGGCGTGCTGCCGTCACGCCCGCTGAGCCTGCCCGTCGGCACGCTGCGCCAGCGGCCACCGGCCCACAGCGCGATCCACGTGGACGGGGAGCGCGCCTACGCGCGAGCCCGTCGCGGGGAGGACGTCGACATCCCCGAACGCGAGGTCACCGTGCACCGCTTCGACCCGCTGGGCGACGACGAGTTCCTCATCGAATGCTCGTCCGGCACGTACGTGCGGACGCTGATCGCCGACCTCGGTGACGCGTACTGCACCAGCCTGCGCCGCACCGCCATCGGGCCGTTCGCCGTCGACGATGCCCCGTGCCACGACACGCCGCAGACCGGCCTGCCGCTCGCGGCGGCGCTCGCGCGGATCCTCCCCGTGGTGCACCTGGGCCCCGAGGACGCCCGGCGCGCGCAGCACGGCGTGGCGGTGCCGCTGGGCCCGGCCCCCGAGGGCGCACGCCGCGAGTCCGGGGCCGCCGGAGACACCCTGCTCCTGCGCGACGCCCAGGGCGCCGTCGCGCTGGCGCGCCCGGTCGAGGGTGGTCTGGGCAAGCCCGTCGTAGGCTTCCGGGGCTGATGCACGCCCCGCCCGCCCAGATCGTCGCGCTCGCCGAGGTCCAGCGCCGGCCCCGCCGCGTCGCCGTCGGCACCTTCGACGGAGTGCACCGCGGGCACCGCGAGGTCATCGTCGGCGCCGACACCGTCCTCACCTTCGAGCCGCACCCGATCTCCGTGGTCAACCCGGCCGCGGTGCCGCCGCTGCTGACCACCCTGGAGCTCAAGGCCGAGCTCGTCGCCGAGGCGGGCGTCCGTGAGCTCGTCGTCATCGGCTTCGACGCCGCCTTCGCCGCGCGCAGCGCGCAGGCCTTCGTCGACGACGTGCTCGTGGGCGCGCTGGGGGCGACCGACGTCGCGGTGGGGGAGAACTTCCACTTCGGCCACCGCGCGACCGGCAACGCCGCGCTGCTGGCGGCCGACGCGCGCTTCACGACCCGGGTCGTCCCGCTGCTGGAGGTGGACGGGGAGATCGTCAGCTCCAGCCACATCCGTGGGCTCGTCCTCGGGGGTGCCATGGAGTACGCAGGCGAGCTCCTCGGCGCGCCGTTCACCGTCGACGGCACCGTCACTCACGGCGAGATGCGCGGGCGCACCCTCGGGTATCCCACCGCCAACCTCGTGCCCCGCGACGGGTACGTCACCCCCGCCCACGGCGTGTACGCGTGCCGGGCGATGACCGCCGACGGGCGCTGGCACATCGCCGCGACGAGTATCGGCGTGCGACCGCAGTTCGCCACCGGGCTCGGCGTCCTCGTCGAGGCCTACATCCTGGACCTCGACGAAGACCTCTACGACCAGCCGCTGCGGCTGCAGTTCCTCAAGCGCCTGCGCGGCGAGAAGCGCTTCGACGACGTCGACGCCCTGCTGGCCGAGATGGCACGGGACGTCGAGCAGGCGCGGGCCTTTGCTAGCCTCCCACGTCGCCCATGAGCACCATTTCCGCAGAGCGCAAGCAAGAGATCGTCACGAAGTTCGGCACGAACGCCCAGGACACCGGGAACACTCGCGTCCAGGTCGCCCTGCTCACCGAGCGCATCAACGACCTCACCGAACACCTGCGGGCGAACAAGAAGGACCACCACTCCCGCCGCGGGCTGCTCATGCTCGTCGGCCAGCGCCGGCGTCTGCTGAAGTACCTGGAGAAGTCCAACCTCGAGGGGTACCGGGCGCTGATCAAAGAGTTGGGCCTCCGCAAATAACGCTCGCCTAACGGCTCGGCCATCTGCGGAGCCTTGGGAGTAGCTCGCCTGGGGGCTCGCTACTCCCGGCCGGGAACACCATCGGCGTCCTGCCTGGTGGGGGCTGTGGACGGCCCGCCCAGCGTCTCGGAAGGTGCCGACTTGACGATGCATCTGGTGCCGTGAACGAGGTGAGGGGTGATGTGGCGGATTGCTCTTCAGTTCCATGCCGACCCGGAAGAGTGCGTTGAGTTAGCCATCGGGTGGGCGGGTGAACGACTTGTCGATGACGGTGGCTTGCGCGAATCGGCGCTTGGCGGCATGCCGCCCCGACCGAGACGTGCAAGCAGTCCTGGTTGCGCGTGGTGTGGAACCCACAGTCAGATGCGTCCGACCCCGCACCTGGCCATCTGCGCACGGTCGGCGCCCACCGTCTTGCTGAGCGGAGAGTGAGGATGCTCGCGGCCGCTGGCTGGAACGAGTATGTGTTCGACGACTGTTCGGACGCAGCAGGGTGATCTCGCACACATCGCCACCGTACGTGTTTGACGATTGCAGGCCGGGGAAGGTGCGCCGCTGCGCCACGGGCACGGGTCTGACGGGTCAGCGCCGCACGCTTGAGGACCGCAGGCCGGGAAAGGTGCGCCACCGCCACGGAGCACCCGTATGCGGATGATCGACCCGGCCGGTGGCGGCGGGTGTGATGCCGATTGTCGTTCGGGTCAGGGGGCTGCCCGGCCTGCGAGGCCGGTGCAGTCCGGGTGGGGTTCATCGGGTCCAACACGCATCGTGCCCACCCAGGGCTGGGCACGATGCGTGTTCGGCCGCATCCCGCCGGCCGAACACCGGCCACACCCCGCCGGAATTGGCGTCTGCGCGTCGGCAACTGCCCCGTCCGCTGCAGCCGCGACCACGACACCCGTACCGTCTGATCCTCCAACGTCCTGCCGCGCGATCGCGCCTACCGCGACTGACCGCCCCGCGGACCACCGGATGCCGAATAGGGTCTGGGAATGGCCATCATCTCTCCGGGGACCGCGGTTCCCGACTTCGTCCTGAAGACCGCCGACGGCGAGGACTTCACGCCCGCCGACCTGGAGGGGAAGACGACCGTGCTCGTCTTCTACCCGTTTGCCTTCAGCCCCGTCTGCACCGACCAGTTGCAGATCTACGACGAGGTCATCGACGACCTCGCGGCCAAGGGCGCCACCGTCTACGGGGTCAGCACCGACGCGACATGGTCGCAGTCCGCGTTCCGCGAGAAGCTTGGCATCAGCATCGAGCAGCTCTCGGACTTCGAGCCCAAGGGCGCGGCGGCCAAGGCCCTCGGCGCGTACTTCGAGCCCGCCGGCATGACCAACCGGGCGCTGGTCATCGTCGGCCCCGACAAGGTGGTCACCTGGTCGCACCTGGCCGACTCCCCCGGAGACCTGCCGGGCGTGAACCTGCTCTTCGACAACCTGTGACGGTGCGGCCATACATCAACCAGCCTCCGAGGGGATTCCAGGTGGGAAGGCGAGCCCCTGGGCGAGTGTTCCCTATGGACGGCGAGCCCCCTGGGCGAGCCGTCCACAGCCTCCGAGGGGGTTCCAGGTGGGAAGGCGAG
>JBBSUL010000059.1:0-19242 GCA_038234375.1 Solirubrobacterales bacterium
ACGACCGACAACGAGCTGCTGCAGGCGCTCGCGCTCGTGTCGCTGATCGAGGACGGCTGGGTGGAGCCGCTCGTCCCGCCGCCGCGGCCGGTGCACCTCGTCGCCCAGCAGCTGCTGGCCTGCGTGCTCAGCGAGGGGCGCGTGGGCCGGAGCGCGTGGCCGGGGAGCCTGCTCGACGTCGGGTCGATCGGGGAGCTCGGCGCCGGCGACCTGGAGGCCGTCGCCGATCACATGGTCGCGCGGAACATCCTGCTCGACCTCGGCGGGGTGCTGCAGATCGGGGTGCAGGGCGAGCGGCTGTTCGGGCGCCGGCACTTCATGGACGTGACGTCGCTGTTCCTGACCGAGCCGCTGCTGAGCGTGCGGTGGGGCGGCCGGCTGCTGGGCCAGGTCGACCCGTCGGCGCTGGCGAGCCGGGAGGGCCGGCGTCCGACGATCCTGCTCGGCGGCCAGTCCTGGGCGGTGGGCGACGTGGACTGGCACCGGCGCGTCGTGTGGGTGGAGCCCAGCGACGACCCCGGGCGCTCGCGCTGGGCCGGCTCGGGCGGCGCGCTGTCGATCGAGGTCTGCCACGCGATCCGGCGGGTGGTCGGGTCGGCCGCACGCCCGGCAGCGACCACGCGGCGGGCGGTGGCGCAGCTCGACCTCCTGCGCGAGGACTTCCCGTTCGCCGCCGACGACCGCACCACGCTCGAGCGCGACCAGGCTCGGCAGCGGACCCGCTGGTGGACGTTCGCCGGCGGGCGGGCGAACGCCGAGCTCGCCCGGCGGTGCGCGGCGGCCGGGATCGCGGTGGGCGGCACCGACGACCTCTCGATCAACCTGCTCGGCATGCCTCCGATCGAGGCGGTGCAGGCGGCGGTGGCCGGGCCGGCTGCGGAGTGGGGCGTGCCGCCGGCGCGGCGCGACGCCGTCAAGTTCTCCGAGGCCGTGCCCGAGTCTGCGCTCGACGCGATGGTGCGAGCGCGGGACGCCGACACGGACGGGGTGGCGCGCGTTCTGGTCGAGGCGGCCACCGTCGCGTGAGAACGACCGGTTGCAGCGTTCACCTCGACGTGGCGCCGGCCGTAGAGTCCCCAACGTGCTGACCCGGCTCGACATCCGCTCGTTCAAGGCGTTCGGCGAGCCCGCCAGCGAGATTTCGATCACCCCGTTCATGCTCATCGTGGGGCAGAACGGCGCCGGGAAGACGAGCGTGCTCCAGGCCATCGAGCTGTTCGGGCTGCTCACCCGCGGCAACCTCCAGCAGGCGCTCGACCAGCGCTCGTGGGACTACGCCGATCTCGTCCACCTCAAGTCGACGACCGCCTCCATGCGGTTCGTCGCACATGTCGAGCTCGATGGACAGCCACTCGAGTGGATGCTCGAGCTCGGCAAGCGCAGGTATCCGGGAATCGCTGCGGAGACCGTGACGCGCGATGGCGAGGTGCTCATGCGGCGTAAGGGCCGCACCATGGAGCGCCTCAACGAGACCTCAGGCGAGATGGTGGATCAGGTCAAGCAGACGCTGCCCAGCTCATGGCTTTCCGCACTCGAGCCCGAGGACAACGACCGCTTTCCGGCCCTTGGTGGCCTCGTTCGCTGGGCTCGCGGCGTCCGGCCCTACGTCGTACTCGACCCGCTGGTGCTGCGAGAGCCGTCAAAGACCCATCCCAATAGGCTCGGTATCCACGGTGAAGGGCTCGCCGCCCTCCTCCGAGACCTTCCGCCCAAGCGCCGTGCCGCCGCTGTGGAACGCGCCCAGGCCCACTACGCGCCGCTGCGCGAGGTGAAGGCCACGCGAAGCACCGGGTCCGGAGTCACCCGCCTGGACGTCGTGGAACGGGTAGCTGATTGCTCTGGCGGGCGTCCGGACTGGTACCCGTTGCCACGAACGCGACCGGCTCCGGGATAAGGGGCCGGAGCCGCCCGTCTTCATCAGTGGTGGCAAGCGGCTGAACTTCGACCGCGAGGACCCGTATGGCGGGGGCATCGGCGAGCAGTTCATCAGTCCGCAGCGGCGGGTGCGGGAGTTGACTACTGACCGTCAGGTGCGGGCGCTAGGCTGGCGTTTTCGCCGAGCGCTTCGGTCCGGGGACTGGACCGTCGTCTCCCAGCGCCCCGCCGCCGGCGCCTGCGTGAGCGAGGAGATGACGATCCTGCTGCGCAGCAAGAAGGACGGCGAGTGACGACCACCCGGTCCGGACCCGCCGCCGGCAAGCCGTCTCACTCCGCGGGCCCGTACCGCCCGCGCAGGTCCTTCACGAGAATGGCGAGGTGCTGCGGATCCGACGGTGAGGGCACGAACCCGGCAGCCTCGTAGAAGCTGACCGCCCGCTCGTCGGCTGCGTGCACGATCAGCGCCCGGATGCCAAGGATGTCCGCTGCGTCCACCACACGGCGCGTCGCGTCGCTGACGAGCGCCAGGCCGAGCCCCTGCCCTTGGTGCCCGCGGTCGACCGCCAAGCGTGCGAGGACGGCGACGGGCACCGGGGACGGAGCCCCCCGTCCGGCCCGCTCGTCGAGGTCAGCACGAGCGACGTGCCCGGCCGCCAGGGCGTAGAAGCCGACGACGCGATCACCGTCGATGCAGACGTAGACCCGGGCGGTTCGCCCGGCCTGGGCCATCGGCGCGATCCGCTGCAGCCAACCGTCCAACTCGTCGTCGCCGCAGGCAAAGCCGCGGCGCTGGTCGGTGTCGCGGAGCGGGCGCGGCCTACTCGGCGTCACCGAAATGCCGGTCCCAGGCGGCGTCCGCCCGGCCAAGGCCCGGCATCTCCCGCACCGGACGGTCAAGCAGGGCGACGAAAGCGTCCCACTCCTCCTCGAGGAGCGAGAAGTGCACGCGGTCCGCAAGCACCCGCTCGGCGGCGTGCACGGCGGCGTCCTCCACAAAACGCCCGACCGGCACCTGCGACTGCTCGGCGGCGCGGCGGACGATGGCGTCGGACCGCTCGTCGATCCGCAGGCTCAGGCGCGCCGTCTTCATGACGTCTATTGTACGTCACCGGCCGCACGCAGGAGGGATTTCGGGCTCGCCGCTCTGGCCGATGCAGGCGCACGAGAGCGCCGGTCCCGAGCCGAATGACGGCGGCGGACGCGCCAACATCCACACCTGGCCGTGGGCCCGGGGCCCATCCCGTCAGGCGTTCTCGGCCGTTCGTCTGCACGCTGCCGCTCGCACTGCCGCTCACGGCGGCCGGTGTCGATAGAACCTGGGACCCGCCGTGTCCGTCCGCCTTCGCCGTCACCTCCTCCCCCCGCTCGTTCTCGTGGGGACCCTGCTTGCGGCGCCCGCCGGCACCGCGGGCGCGATCATGATGCGCCCGACGTCCCCGACGGCCTCAGCACCGCTGACCGCCCGCCTGGTCACGTCGGTCGACCGGGCCGTCGCGCAGGCGCGGACCGCGGAGATCCGCGAGGCGCGAGCCGCCCGGAAGGCCGAGGCCCGCCGCCTGCGCCGCTCGAAGCGCCCCGAGGCCGTCGTCCGCCGCGCGTGGCTGCTGGGCATGAGCGACCGCGAGACCTACGGCGAGCAGCGCGCGATCCTCCGGCGCGCTCGCCGGCTGGGCCGGCAGCTTCCGGGCGCTCGGGGCAGCAACCAGCGCGACGCCGTGGCCGTCGCCGACCGCCTCGCCGCCCGGCGGATCCTCACGACTGACCGCCTACGCCCGGTGCTGCTGACCCTGTCGCGCAACAGCGACTGGTGGGTCCGGCGCGGCGCGCCCGCCTACGGGCTGTCCCTCGTACGCGGCCGCGGACCGGTGTCCATGAAGTACATCCCCGGGCAGGGCCTGGTGCTGCACCAGCTCTCCAGCTGGGCGCTCGTCTCCTCCCTGGCCGCCGGCTGCATGGAGGACCGCGCCCACTGCCCGCGCCGGCGGCTGCGCTCCGCCGTGGACACGATGATGGGCCTGGCCGTGCGGCGGGACCGCGTCGCCCGCGCGGAGTCCTACTTCCGCTTCGGCGGCGCGCCGGCCCCGTGGATCAGCTCGATCACCCAGGGCACGATGATCCAGGCGCTGACGCGGTCCGCCGAGGTCCTGGGCTACGCGCCCGACCGCCGGCGGGCCCGGGCCGCCCTGCGCGCCTTCTCCCGCCCCGCCCCCCAGGGCCTCTCGGTCCGTGCGCCGGGCGGCCGGCACTACGTCATGTACTCCACGCAGCCGAGCCTGCGCGTCCTCAACGGCCACCTGCACGCGCTCGCCGGCCTGCGGGACCTGGCGACGATCGGCCGCTCCCAGGCCGCGCGGCGCCTGTACCGCCGCGGCGAGGCGGCGGCCCGCGTCGAGCTGCGCAAGGCCGACACCGGCGCCTGGTCGCGGTACTCCGACGGCGGCGCCGAGGCCCCCGTCGGCTACCACCAGCTGGTGACGACCTTCCTGGGGGACCTGTGCCGCCGGGACGCCGGCAAGCGCTACTGCCAGGCGACCACGCGCTTCCGGCGCTACCTGCGTGAGCCGACGCGCGCGACGGTCCGGACCCCGCGCTCGCCGCGCGCCAAGGCCGGGACGCACGTGTCGGTGTGGATCTCCAAGGTCTCCACCGTGACGGTGACCGTCCGCGACGTCCGTGGACGCGTCGCGCTGCGCCGTGTCGCGCGGCTGCCGCGGGGACGCCACACCTTTGGCTGGTCGGCTCCCCACAAGGGCCGCTACCGCGTGCGCGTGACGGCGGCCGGACCGGGAAGCCCGCCGCTCGGCCGCGCCACCACTCAGACCACGGCGCTGCGCTCGCTCGGGGCCGCCCGCCTGGTCGCCAAACGCGCCAAGGCCCGCACCCGCAAGGCCAAGGCCGCGAAGAAGGCGAAGGTCAAGGCGAAGGCCAAAGCCGACGCCAAGGCCAAGGCCAAGAAGGCTCGCGCCCGCCAGGTCGGCGAGTAGGAAACCGGTCAGGACTGGCTGCTGGTCACGGGCGTGCTGCCCGCGGCCGCCGTCGTGCCCGGCGGCGACGCGACCGGCGCGCTCTGCCCGGTGTCGGTCGAGGACGTGTCGGCCGACGACGTGTCCGTCGCGGCGGTGTTCGTGGCGCTCGTGTCGGTCGACGCGGTGGTCCCGGGGGCGCTCGCCGTCACAGACGAGCCGGAGGCCGACGCCGGCACCGACGACGCGGCCGCCGGCCCGTGGGCGGCGACCTCGGCGCCGACGCCGCCCCACGCGGCGCAGAACGCCACGGTGGCGCTGACGGCGGCGCGGGTGCGCAGACGCCGGATGCGGGCGCTGCGCGCCCGGGCGCGGTGGCTCGGGGCGGGAGGCTCTGGGATGGTCGGGGCGGGGTCGGTGGGGGGCATGCGTTCACTCTGCGCCGCCCGCCCGAGGGGACGGTGGGCGGGGCCTGGGAGGTTGCGGAGGCCGGTGTCGCTCATCGCGCACCGGCGCCACGGACGAGGGCCGGCGGCTGCCCCCCGGGACGGCTGGCGGCCGCGGGGCGCTCGGCGGCAGAGCGCTCGTTGACGGGCGCCGGACGGGACGGCCACGGCCGGGCCGCCGAGACGACGGGCGCCGGGCGGGACGGCCGCGGAACGGGGATCGCTGGCGGGCGTCCTCCGGGCACGAGGCGCCCGGAACCCGGCGGGGATGCCGCCGGCGCCGGCGCCCGACCGGCCGACGTGACGCGGACCGCGAGCAGGATCAGCGACGGCGCCACGACGAGCGCCATCAGCGCCACGAACCAGGGCTGGCCGGCGTCGGTGCCCTCCCCGAGGCTGTGCACGAGGCCCCCGATCCACGTGACGAGCGTCAGGCGGTGCACGAGCTTCCAGCGCTCGCGGCCGATGTGGTCGCGGGCGTAGTAGGCCAGGCCGAAGAGGACGATGCCCCAGCCGCTGACGATGCCGAGCGTCGTCCACAGGGTCTGGTAGCCGGAGGCGAAGGGGACGGTCACGTCGGCCAGACCGAAGTTCACGTAGTGGTCGAAGAGCAGCGAGCCGGCGTGGACGACGATTGCGATCATCACGGCGATCGACAGCGCCTCGTGCAGGACGCGGCGGTCGGCCAGGCGACCGCCGCCGATCCGGGCGGCCATGGCCAGGCCGAGCCCGACCGAGGCGCTGGCCAGGACCATCGCGGTCACGCCCGCGGCGCGGCTGGTGACCAGAACACCTGGGTGCCCACGCCCACGCCGGTCATCGGGCCAGCTCCAGGTTGCGCAGGCGCACCCCTCCGCGGGTGCGGGAGATGCGGACGCGGGGCCGGGCGACCCGGCTCTCCGGGACGACGCGCACGTACGCGCCGTCGCAGACCAGCACCCCGCCGTACGGCAGGTGGGCGTCGGCCCCGCCGGGCCCGCTGAGCAGCGCGGCCTTGGCGGCGACCTCGGCCTGCGCCGCGGTCGGCGCGAGCGCCGAGACCTGGACGAGCCCGGTGAACGCCGGGCGCCCCGTGGCCGGGTCCAGCAGGTGGTGGGCGGGCCGCCCGCCGGCGTCGCGCCAGCTGCGGCGGCCGATGCCGCTCGTGGCGACCGCGCCGTCGACGACCGCGAAGCGGTGCAGCACGCCGCGGCCGAACGGGTCCTCGATCCGGACGTCCCGCGTGGCGCCGGCGGCCCCGCCGACGCGGACGTCCCCGCCGCAGTCCACGACGAAGCGGTCGTAGCCGCCCAGGACCCCGGCGAGCGTGTCGGCGAACAGGCCCTTGGCCAGGCCGCCGCTGTCGAGCTGCACCCCGGGCGGGCGGGAGATCGTCCCGGTCTCCGTGTCGACGCTGATGCGCGCCCAGTCGCGCCGCGGCGACGGTCCGGCCGCGCGGCGGGCGGGAGCACGCGTCAGCGTGTCCGCCAGGTCGAGGCTCGTGCCGTCCCAGTCGCCGGCGTACCCGGCGTCCTGCAGCGGACCGACGAGCGTGGCGTCGACCAGGCCGCCGCTGCGGCGCCCGGCGTCGACGGTGGCCTGGGCCAGACGGCCCAGCAGCGGGCTGACGGGGACCGTGGACCCCGGGTCGGCGTTCAGGCGCGACAGCTCGCTGCCGGCGTCAAAGCGCGTGAAGTCCCGGTGCCAGCCCAGCAGGAGGGCCTGCACGTCGTCCAGTGCGGTGGCGGCGGGGCCGAAGGCGCCGTCGCCGGCGAGGATGACGGCGCAGCGACCGCCGAAGCAGTCAAAGGTGCGCAGGTGCTCGACGGCGGACATGGGTACAGCATCCGCCCGGCGGGTGAGTGTGCGATGAGTCGAGGCTGAGAGCGGCCGCGGCGGTACGGTTGGCACGCGTCACGCGTCACGAGACCGTCCGCCCGCCGTCCTTTCCGAGGAGCCTCACCGCCATGGCCACGTCCGCCGACCCGCCTTCACCCGCCGCGCCCGCGCTCACGCCGGCCACCGTCACGCGCGAGGACGTGACGTTCACCTCCGGCGGCGAGCGCTGCGCGGCCTGGTGGTACCCGGCGTCCGGTGGCGGCGCGGCGGCCGCGGCCGGCCGCGCGCCGTGCGTGGTCATGGCCCACGGCTTCAGCATGACCCGCGGCGACGGCCTGGCCGTCTACGCCGAGGCGTTCGCCGCGGCCGGCGTCCACGTGCTCGTCTTCGACCACCGCCACCTCGGCGACTCCGGCGGGCAGCCGCGCCAGCGCTTCCGCGCGCCCGAGCAGCGCGAGGACTGGCGCAACGCCGTGGCGTACGTCCGCGGACGGGACGAGGTGGACGCCTCGCGCGTGGTCCTCTGGGGGTTCTCGTTCTCCGGCGGGCACATCGCGCGCCTGCTCGTCGATGGCCTCGACATAGCGGCGGCCATGGTCCTGTGCCCGTTCGTGGACGGGATCCCGCGGGTGCTGGGCACGGCCCCGAAGCTGATCGCGTGGATTCTGCCGCGGGCGCTGGCGGACCTGGCCGGGCACCACAACCTCATCCCCGTGACCGGGCAGCCCGGCACCAAGGGCGCCATGACGCTCCCGGGTGAGGCCGACGGGTTCGCCGCCTCGCGCCACGCGGGCTCGCAGTGGCGCAACGAGATCTCCCCCGGCCTGTTCGCGACCGTGGCGCTCTTTCGCCCGGTCGCCAAGGCCGGCCGCATCCGCATGCCGTTGTGGGTCGGGCGCTGCGCCGACGACATCAGCGTCGACGGTCGCGCCGTCGGCCGCTTGGCGCAGCGCGCCACCCGCGGCGAGCGGCACGACTTCCCGGGCGACCACTTCGCGCCCTTCCACGGGGACGGGCCAGCAGCGATCGCCGCCTCCCAGGTCGGCTTCCTGCAGCGCACCGTGCTGCGCTGAACGCGCGTCGCGTCGCGTCGGTGGACGGGGTCCGAGTCGTCGCAGGGGTAGGCCGGCGCTCCCGAGGGGCGGGGACCGTACGTCACGCAAGCCGGCACGGCATGTCCCCACCCCCGCCAAACGCACCGACCTGCTCCAGCCGACACCCGTCCGGGCCCAAGGTGGACGGCCCCGCGCCGACCCTGGGTGTGTCGGCTGCGCCCCGGTTGCCGGGACACAGCGGACGCACCCTGGCCCGGCCCAGCCCCGCGATCCGAGAGGTGTGGGCCTGATCCGGGAGCCCGCGGAACCGGCGGGCCAGACGCTCACGCCGCCGGAGCCGAGCGCTCCTCCACGACCGTGTAGCCCTTGGTCTGGCCCTTGTGGATCTCGCCCGTCTTGACCAGCTTGTCCATCGCGGCAGCGATCGTCGAGCGGTTGGCGTCCAGGCCCTTGGCGACCGCGCCGATGGTGCTGCCGGGATGGGCCTTGAGGAACTCGAGCACCCGCTCGGCACTGTCGACCTTCAGGTCCCGGGCGACGTGCCGGCGCTTGCTGGCGCGGGCGGCGGTTCCGCGTCGGACCTGCCGCTTGGAGGCAGCGGCAGGGGTCGGGGCGTCGACGTCCGTCTGCGCCGGACGCGCCTCGCGGGCCCGGAACTCCTCGATGGTCTGGTCCAGCCACGCCAGACGCTCCTGAACCTCCTCGCGCTCGGCCTCCAGCGCCTTGATCACCTGCTGCATGCGAGACATCGCACGACCTCCGTGTTGACTGATGAGCTGCCTTGACCCTACGCGCAATCCGAACCGGCTGGAACGGTCGACCGCCGCCGTGCAGGCGATCGTCCGCCCGCCCGTCCGCCGCCTCCGCTGCGTCACCCGCCCACCAGGCCCGGCCAGCGCGCACCGACCGCGCGCACCGACCCGGACGGCCCGGGCCTACCGGTCCGGCGCCGTGAGATCCCGGATCTGGATGACGTCGCCCGACGTGCCATGCCCGGTCTGCAGCGTGGTGTGCTTGATCCCGAAGCGCTCGCCGATCATCGCCGCCAGGGCCCGGCGCACGTCGTGGCAGTCGACGCCGGCGGCGACGGTGACGTGCGCCGACAGGGCGACGAACCCCGACGAGACCTCCCACACGTGCAGGTCGTGGACCTCGGTCACGTGGTCGAACGCCGCCATCGCCTGACCGACCCCCTTCACGTCCACGCCCGCCGGCGCGGCCTCCAGCAGCACGCGGCCGGAGTCGCGCAGCAGCCCCCAGGCGGCGTGCAGCATGAGCGCGGCCACGAGCAGCGCGGCCAGGCCGTCCGCGCGCGCAAACCCGGTCAGCAGGATCACCGCGCCCGCGACCGCCGTGGCGATGAACGCGAACAGGTCGGTGAGGATGTGCTGGAAGGCGCCCTCGACGTTCAGCGACTGACGGTTGGCCTTCGACAGCGTCCACGTCGCCGCGAGGTTCACCACGACGCCGACGAGCGCGACGGCGAGGACGAGGCCGCCCTCGACCTCGGGCGGATCGAAAAGACGCCGCACCCCCTCGAACATGATCAGCGCGCCGAGCACGAGCAGCGTGGCGCCGTTGAGCTGCGCCGACAGGATCTCCGCGCGCTTGAGGCCATAGGTCATCGCACCCTGCGCCGGACGGGCGGCGAGGCGCATGGCCACGAGGGCCAGGGCGATCGACCCCGCGTCGGTGAGCATGTGGGCGGCATCCGACAGCAGCGCCAGGGATCCGGCGATGATCCCGACAACGACCTCCACGAGCATGAAGCCGACGATCAATCCGAGCGCGATCATCAGCTTGCCGCGATCGGCGTCGGCGGAGACCCCGTGGGCGTGCCCGGGCCCGCTGTGGTGGCCGCCGGCTCCGTACCCGTGGCCGGCTCGGTCCTCCTGCTCGCTCGTCGAGGTAGCCATCGGCTTCACGCTATCGACCGGAACGCGACAGGTCTGAGGCTCATTCTCGTCCGCGCGGCGCCGTGGCGTCCTTCGACCCGACCGTACCCCCGCGCAGTTCAGCGGCGCTGCGCCAGGGCGGCGGCGGGGAGCTACCTGTGCGCGCCCGGCAACTCCCGCGTGACGAGGCCCTCCGCGACGGCCCATTCCATGGTGCGGCGGAAGGTCTCGCGGACCGGCGTGTACTGAAGGCCCAGCTCGCGCGTGGCCAGCGTCCCGTCGTAACGGTGCCCGTGCAGGATGGTGTCCACGCGTGCGCGGCAGATCGGGGCGTGCCGACCCCGCACGCGGAAGGCGCCCTCGACGAGCGTCGCCGCCGAGCGCGCGATCGCCGGCGGCACCATCGGCACGTGCTGCCGGACGCCGGAGAGCTCCGAGACGATGGCCAGCGCCTCACGAAAGGGGATCGTCGCGCCGTTGAGCACGTAGCGCTGCCCGGCCCGGCCGTGTTCGTGGGCGAGCAGGTGCGCGGTCACGACGTCCTGCACGTCGACCACGCTGACGTGGGTGTTGACGAACGCGCGCAGGCGGCCGTTGAGGAAAGCGATGATGATCGCGCCGTTGCCCCCGCGCCGCGGGGGACCCTGGATGGAGGACGGGTTCAGCGCCACGACCTCGACGCCCGCCGTCGCCCCCGCGGCGAACGCCGCCAGCTCACCCTCGTGCTTGGCCCGGTCGTACACCGACAGGTAGCTGCCGCGGTGCGGGCAGTCCTCGGCGCCGACCGTCCCCTGCGCCTCGCCCAGCGACGCGGCGGACGAGGTGAACACCACGCGCCCGATCCCGGCAGCAGCGGCCGCCCGGATGACGTTCTGCGGCCCATGGACGTTCACCCGCGCGAGGTACTCGGGGTCTTCGGGGCAGTGCGAGTTGACGCCGGCGACGTGAAAGACGGTGTCGCAGCCGGCCATGGCGTCCGCCAAGGACGCCGGAGCCAGCACGTCGCCACGGACCACGCGGGCACCGCGGGCGGCCACCGCGTCGGCGGACGCGTCGGTGCGGGCCAGGCCGACGACCTCGTCGCCCCGCTCCAGCAGGGCCGTGGCCAGCGCGCCGCCGACGTAGCCGCCGCCGCCCGTCAGGAACGTCGCGCCCATCAGGCGGGCGAGCCGACGGACCCCGCCCGCGCCGCCCGCCGGCGCTCGAGCTTGGGGTCCGGAGTCGTGTCCGCGCCGCACGCGGCCATGAACACGCGCACCTGCTCCATCGTCTCCACCCGGTCGTCGCCGGCGCCGACGGCGATCGGGGCGCCGATCGAGACGGTGATCGGGTGCCGGGTGCTCGGGGTCGGCCGGTGCATCCAGTACTGCCCCGTCGGCATCGCCGTGCGCGTCCCGCCGATGTGGACCGGGACGATGGGGACCCCGTGCTGCGCCGCCATCAACGCCGCTCCGGAGCGCAGCGGCGCCACGCGGCCATCGCGCGAGCGCGTCCCCTCGGGGTAGAGCACGAGCGACCAGCCGTCGGCGAACAGCCGGCTGAGGTGCGCGGTCGCGTCGGCGCCGGACCCCCCGCCCTGGCGCTGCAGCGGCACGGTGCAGAAGGCCAGCGACACCGCGGCGGCCAGCAGTCGGCGCGTGTAGAAGTAGTCGGCGGCCGCGGCCACCGCGGTGCAGCGGCGGTAGGCGCCCGGGAGCGACCGGAGGATGACCGGCGTGTCGGCGTGGCTTGCGTGGTTGGCCACGAAGATCGCCGGGCCGTCGAGCGCGTCGAGACGCTCGGCGCCGGTGACCGTCCGCTTCGCGTACAGGCCGATGAGCCCGGCGAACACGCCGCAGACGATGCCCTCGCGCGCCGCCCGTGCGGGCAGGGTCCGCGCCCACGCCTGATCGGGGACGCCCGAGGTCTCCTCAGCCATGCTCTTGCCTACTCCCGGCGGGCGCGAAGGTTTCCCTGGGGCACGGCGCCGGCGGCACGCTCACACGATCTTCCCGGGGTTCAGGTTGCCGCCCGGGTCAGTCCCGTCGAACAGCGCCTTGAGCATGACCACGCCGGGCGCGGAGATGTCCTGCTGGAGCCACGGCGCGTGCTCGGTCCCGACCGCGTGGTGGTGCGACAGCGTGGCCCCGTGGTCGACGAAGGCCTGCTGGATCGCGGACTTGACCACGTCGTACTCGACGATCATGTCGCTGCCCGGCGAGGGCTCGAAGGCGAAGGTGAAGTACAGGCATGCGCCCGCGTGGTAGCTGTGGGACAGGTGGCACATGACGTAGCCGCGGACCCCGAGTTGCGCGAGCGCGCCGTGGGCGGCGGCGGTCACCGCGTCGTACACCGGCGTGACCGCGCTCCACGGCATCGCGGTCTCCGACACGTCGGCGGCGGCGCCGCGGTCCAGGAGGAAGTCACGGATGTACGGGGTGTCGAGCTTCTTCTGGTCATACAGTTCGCCGGGGCTTGATCCGATGCACAGCCCGCCGTGGCGCTTGACGATCCGGCCGACCGCGCGGCGCTCGCGCTTGACCCGCTCGGCCGTGCCCTCGTAGCCGATGAACGACAGGCACATCTGGTTCAGGTCAAAGCCCAGGCGCTTTTGCAGGTACGTCGTCAGCGCCAGCGACTGAGCCTTGTCCATGAGCTTGGACTGCTTGCGCGTGGCGAAGGAGAACTGCGTCTCGGGCGCGTCAGAGACGCGGGTCACCGAGGGCTCGCACTCGCTGGCCGCGATGTCCTGCATGGCGGCCAGGCCGGCAGCGAAGGTCGGGAACAGGTAGCCGAGGATCTTCCGCTCGGGGGGCAGGCGCCGCACGTGCACCGTCGCCTCGGTGATGACGCCCAGACGCCCCTCGCTGCCCAGGACCATCTCGCGGACGCTCGGCCCGGTCGACGTGGTGGGGATCGGCCGGACGACGAGCGTCCCGGTCGGCGCGACCATCCGCAGGCCCTTTGTCATGTCGGCGATGTCGCCGTAGCGGTCAGACTGCATGCCCGACGAGCGCGTGGCGATCCAGCCGCCGAGGGTGGAGTGGGTGAACGAGTCCGGGTAGTGGCCGAACGTGTAGCCCTGGGCGTTGAGCTGGGCCTCCAGGTGCGGGCCGAAGACGCCGGCCTGCACGCGGGCCAGGCGGGAGGCGCCGTCGACGGCCAGGACCCTGTCCAGCCGGCCGAGGTCCAGCGAGACGACCGGCCGCGTCTCGTCGGGGGCGGGCTCGAGGCTGCCGGAGATCGACGAGCCGCCGCCGAACGGGATGACCACGGCGTCCGCGGCCAGGGCCGCCTGCACGACGGCGGTGACCTGGCCCTCGTCGGCGGGGCGAACGACGGCGTCGGGCAGGCGCGGCAGGTCGCCGCGCCGCTGGCGGATGAGGTCGCGGATCGACTTGCCGCGCGCGTGCACGACGCGGTCGTGGTCGTCGACGGAGACGTACGCCTCGGTGACGGAGTCGACGAGGGCACGGCGCAGCCCGTCGGGCAGGTTCGGCGCCGGGAGTTCGAGGTCCTCGAACCGGGCCGGCGCGGCCGTGGCCCGGGTGACGTCCAGACCGATCTTCTCCTTGATGAACCCGGCGAGCTCGGGTTTGTCCTCGTGCGTGAACTGCACGCCGTCCTGGCCCCAGCCCCACCACTTCATCGCCGCCATGGTCATCGCCCTTCGCTGTCTTGGATGGTCGTGCGCCCAGCACCGTCGCAACGGCTCCAGGCCGGGCGACCATAGGGGAACGGGCCTCAGGGTGCCGGTTGCCGTCCGGGTGGCTCCGGCGTGCCCGCCGGTGATCCGCAAGGTCCTCGCCTACGCTAGACAGACCATGCTGCTTACCATCAAGACCGCCCGGATCCTCACCCTCGGCGCCACCATGGCCGTGCTCGTCGCCGGCTGCGGCTCGGGTTCGGGCTCGGACACCGGGTCCTCGGCCGCCGCGCCGCCCGCCGCCGGCGCTGACACCGGCGCCCAGAGCGGCGGAGCCGCCGCTCAGGGCGGGATGGTGAAGATCGACTACAAGGACTTCGCCATCGACCCGGAGAAGATCACGATCAAGGCCGGCACGAAGGTCGAGTGGGTCAACCAGGACTCGACCGTCCACAACGTCGTCTTCAAGCCCGACGCCCCAGCGAAGTTCACCTCCAAGGACTTCAACAAGGGTGGCACGGCGACCTTCACGTTCGACAAGCCCGGCGTGTACCCGTACCTGTGCACCTTCCACCCCGCGAGCATGCAGGGCGTCATCACCGTCACCGGCTGACGGGAACCATCGCCCCACCGGCCTCAGCGCCGGACGGTCTCCAGCTCCTCGTACAGCGCCCTTACCCGGGCGAAGATCTGCTCGGACGCCGCGATCGCCTGCTCGCGGGTGGGGTCGGTGACGACGTCCAGGCGCAGCGGCACGCCGTAGCTGACGGTGATCGGCGGGAAGCGGCCGCGGCGCCACTGGCGCACGGCCAGCGATCCGTGGATGGCGACGGGCACCACCGGCACGCCCGTCTGCAGGGCCAGCCGCCCGACGCCGGGCTTCGGCTCGCCGAGGCCACCGCTGCGCGAGCGCCCGCCCTCGGCGTACATGCCCACGCAGCCGGACCGGTCGAGGATCGAGCCAGCGGTCGCGAACGCCTCCTCGTCGTGGTGGCCGCGCCGCACCGGGAAGTGCCCGGCGACTCGGAACAGGTAGCTGACGAGCGGGTTGTTGCCGAAGAACTGCGACTTGGACATGAAGCGGATGCGCCGCCGCAGGTACACCCCGCAGAAGAAGTGGTCCATGTTGGAGAAGTGATTGGGCGCGAGGATGAACCCGCCGGCCGCCGGCACGTTGGCCCGGCCCCGCACCCGCGTGCGGTACAGACCGAGCGCGACCGGGGTCAGCAGGATCCGCACGAGCGTGTACGTCCACCCCGGTTCGTGCGTGCGCGCCCACGCGTGGAACGGCGCCAGCGCCTCGGCGGGCCGCTCGTCGCGGTACACCTGCTCGCGGATCTCGCTCATGCGCGCGTTCCCGCGGACGCCTGTTCGGGCTCCGGGTCGGCTTGGGGCACTCGGTGGCGCGGCTGGCTCGGCGGCTCGCGCTCCTCGAGCGCGGGCACGTCGAGCACGACGGCCTCGGCGGCGGTCAGCGTGAACGGCTCGCCGTGGTGGTGCAGGTCGATCGACTCCCCGTTGAGCAGCGTGTACGTCGCCGCCTCGGGAGCGACCTCGACCTGCACGCACACCCCGCGACGGGTCACCCCGAAGCGCAGATGCTCCAGGGCGTCGGGGAGGCGCGGCGCGAAGCTCAGCTGCGCGTCGTAGTCGCGCATGCCGCCGAGGCCGTCGACGGTGGCGATCCACGCGCCGGCCAGCGCCGCGATGTGCAGCCCCTGATCGGTGTTGTGGTGCAGGTCGTGCAGGTCCATGAACGCCGCGTTGCGCAGGTACCGGAACGCGAGGTCCAGGTGCCCGACCTCGGCGGCGATGACCGACTGGGTGCACGCCGACAGCGACGAGTCGCGCACGGTGATCTGCTCGTAGTAGTCGAAGTTGCGCACTTTCTGCTCGCGCGTGAAGGCCTCGCCGCAGTGATGCATGGCCATGACCAGGTCGGCCTGCTTGACGACCTGCTTGCGGTACAGGTCCACGTACGGGAAGTGCAGCATGAGCGGGTACTGGTCGGCGCGCATGCTGTCGAAGTCCCAGCGCTCATGGTCCAGGAAGCGCTCGGACTGCGGGTGCAGGCCGCGCTCGGAGTCGTAGGGGATGCGCATCGCCTCCGCGGCCGCGCGCCAGCCGGCGACCTCCTCGTCGTCCACGTCGAGGACGCCGGCCGCCTGAGGCCAGCGTCCGGCCGCGTCCGCCGCCCCGCGCAGGTTCCGCTGAGCCATGAGGTTCGTGTAGACGTTGTTGTCGGCGATCGCCGAGTACTCGTCCGGCCCGGTGACGCCGTCCAGGCAGAAGCAGCCGGAGCCGTCGTGGTGGCCGAGCGAGATCCACAGGCGGGCGGTCTCCACGAGCAGCTCCAGGCCGACATCGCGCTCGAAGTCCTCGTCGCTGGAGGCCTGCACGTGATCGAGCACCGCGCACGCGATGTCGGCATTGATGTGGAAGGCCGCGGTCCCGGCGGGCCAGTACGCCGAGCACTCCTGCCCGGCGATCGTCCGCCACGGGAACGACGCTCCGTGATGACCGAGCTCGCGCGCGCGCTCCCGGGCGGCCTCCAGCGTCGAGTGGCGCCAGCGCAGCAGGTCGCCGACGGCCTCCGGGTGCACGGAGCTGAGCACCGGCAGCACGTAGGTCTCGGTGTCCCAGAACGCGTGGCCGTCGTACCCGGCCCCGGTCAGGCCCTTGGCGGGGATCGCCCGCTGCTCGACGCGGGCACCGGCCTGCAGCACGTGGAAGATGGCAAAGCGCAGCGCCTGCTGGAGCGCGTCGTCGCCCTGCACCTGCACGTCCGCGCGTGCCCAGAAGGCGTCCAGATACTCGCGCTGGGAGGCCAGCAGGTCGTCCCACCCGGTCACGCGCGCCTGCGCCAGGGCGCCGGCCACCTGCGCGCGGACGGCGGGCAGCGACCGCCGGGCCGACCACCCGTAGGCGAGGTACTTGACGACCTCCAGCGGCTCGTCCTCGGCGAGGTCGGCGACGATCGTCGCGCGCGCGAGGTCCGGCAGCGTGTGCATCGTGACCCGTGGGTCGTCCCCGGTGATGACGTGGTCCATCCCCGCCGCCATCCGCAGGCCGCTGGAGCGGGTGCGGTGCACGAGCATGGCGTGGTGGTCGCGGTAGCCGTGCTCCTCGGACTCCAGCGGGTTACACAGCGCGGCCGCCGCCCGCGGGTCGTCGGTCGCCGTGGCGTCCGGCTCGTTGGCCACGAGCTCGGACTGCACGACGACACGGACCGGGCCGTCGACGGCCTGCACCGACCAGTTCACGGCGGCGACCGCGCGCTGGGAGAAGGAGACCAGGCGCGTGGAGCGCACGCGCACGGTGCGCCCGGCCGGCGACCGCCATACGACGTCGCGCCGCAGCACCCCGTCCTGCAGGTCAAGCACGCGCTCGTGGCTGACCAGCGTGCCGTACCGCAGGTCGAAGGGCTCGTCCTCGACGAGCAGGCGGATGACCTTGCCGTCGGTGACGTTGATCATCGTCTGGCCGTCCTCGGGATCGCCGTAGCCGGCCTCGGCCGACGGCAGCGGCCGCTGCTCGTAGAAGCCGTTGAGGTAGGTGCCCAGCGTGGCGTGGGGCTCGCCCTCGTCGAGGTTGGCGCGCAGGCCGATGTGGCCGTTGGACAGCGCGAACACCGACTCGACCTGGGCCAGGACGTCGAGGTCCAGCCGGCCCTCCCGGACCTGCCACGGGTCCACGTCGAAGTCCGCGCCCGTGCTCATGCGTCCGGCACCAGCTCGGCGAGGTCGGCGACGACCTGGTCGGCCCCGCCGGCCCGGAGCTGCTCGGCGTGCTCGACGCGGTCCACGCCGACGACCCAGCCGAAGCCCCCGGCGTGGCCGGCCTGCACCCCGGAGACGGCGTCCTCGAACACCGCGGTGTGGCTGGGCTCCACGCCGATCAGCTCCGCGGCGGCCAGGAAGGTGTCGGGGGCAGGCTTGCCCGGCAGCCCGTCGCGCGCGGCGACCACCCCGTCGACGCGGTGGTCCAGGTACGACGCCAGCCCGGCGGCGTCCACGACCTTCTGGCAGTTGCGGCTGGCCGAGACCACCGCGGTCGGGATGCCGGCAGCGGTCACGAGCTCAAGGTAGGTGACCGATCCGGGATAGGGGTGCACGCCGTCGCGGTCGATGACCTCCTGCACGAGGTCGTTCTTGCGCGTCCCGAGACCGTGGACGGACGCCGCGTCGGCCCCGTCGCCCTCCTCGCCCTCGGGCAGCTCGATCGACCGCGAGGCCAGGAAGTCGCGCACCCCGTCGGCCCGCGCCTTGCCGTCGACGTGCTCGTTGTAGTCCTCCTGGGAGAACGCGCGGGTCTCCCCCTCGCCGTCCCAGTCCTTCAGGAAGGCGTCGAACATCTCCTTCCACGCCTGCTGATGGACCTTGGCCGTGGGCGTCAGCACCCCGTCCAGGTCGAACAGGCAGGCGCGGATCGCCGGGGGCAGGCCGATGGAGGAAACCGTCACGAGTGCTTGGGTTACCCGGCTGAGGGTGCGCGCACGCGTACGCAGCTCGCTCACTGCGGCACGTCGATGGTGACGGTCCGGCCGCCGTACCCGTTCTGCTGGTCGCGGCCCTCGATCGTGATCCTCTGAACCCCGTCGGGAATCTGCAGGTCGGACTGCTCGCGCGTGAACGGCTGCTCGGAGGCGTGGTCGTGGCCGAGCGTGTGCATGCCCAGGACCTCGTCGGTCCCGGCGTTGAGCACGCGCCAGCCGTCGGCGTAGCGGTCCGGCGAGTCGTACGGGCTGGAGACGGTCACCGACAGGGTGTACCCGCCGCCGGCGGGCTCCAGCACCGCCTTCTTGATGTCGGGGTACTTCGTCCCGCCCGACGCGTCGCCGGCAGCCGAGTCCTCGGAGGAGGCGGTGTCGCCCCCGGTGCCAGGTGCGGCCGTGGTGTCCTGGCCCGCCGGGGCGGCGCCGTCGGAGGCGGTCGTCGAGTCGGTGGAGTCCCCGCAGCCGGCCAGCAGCGCGCCGGCGACCAGGAGGCCGAGCAGAAGCAGTCGCATGGCCTGGGGCTTACCCAGTCGCGCCCGGGTGGCACTTACGAAGCCGTGAACGACGGGCGGCCGACCGGCGGCGCGAGCGCTACTTCACCGTCAGCGTCCCGGTCATGCCCAGCATGTAGTGGGTGGGGACATCGCAGATGAGGAGATAGCTGCCGGGCTTGAGGTCCAGCGTCGCGGACCTCGTCTTCCCCGGCTGGGTCTCGGAGACCTCGCCGACCGAGTCCTTCTCGCTGACCTTTGCCGTCTTGGGGTCGACCTTCAGCGAGCCGGGTGCGGCCTTGGTCTTGAGCACGATGAGCTCGTGGACGATCTTGCCCTTGTTGACCAGCGTGAACTTCACCTTGCCCGCCTTGGCGGTGATGGCCTTCGGAGCGAACGCGTACTCGGTGGTGTCGACGGTCACCTTGCCATTCTTGGCGCTCCTGCTGTTCCCGTGGGTTGAGGTGAACGCCGTTTGAGGTGCGCACGCCGCATGGCGCCTACGGTTCTGGCTTCTTGACGACCGGAATCGAGGGGAGCTGGATGCGACGTGCGCCAATCAAGGGTATGGGCCGA
>JBBSUL010000060.1:0-19045 GCA_038234375.1 Solirubrobacterales bacterium
ATGCTCACCCGTCGCGCCTTTGGCTTCCACAGCGCCGAGGCGCTGATCGCCCTGGCCATGCTCAGCCTCAACGGCCTGTGCCCACCACCACACCGGTGAAATCAGTGTTCACCAACCCACGGCAACGTCAGGAGACCCCCAATAAGGTCAAAGCCTGGCTGGCCACCGGCGACCGCAGCCAGCGTCTTGAGCTCGTCTTCCTGCCGGCCTACAGCCCCGAACTGAATCCCGACGAGAACCTCAACCAAGACCTCAAACGCCACCTGCGTGCCAGCACCGATCGGCCCACCGACAAGCCGACCCTGTTCAAAGCGATCCGCAGCTTCCTGCGCTCAGTCCAACAACGGCCCGCCCTGGTCAGCGCCTACTTCCACAGCGCCACCGTCACCTACGCCGCCTCACCACAAACCATTAGCAGCCCGCGGTGATATCATCAGCTTCACTCACACATCAATCCTACACTATCAGGACCTATTTGTCACTCGTGGTGCCTGCCGCTACGCCGCCGCATGACACAGGACCCATTAGTCACTCGCGGTGGATATGGACGGGATGGGAAGCAAGCCTCCGATCTGGCGCTGGTCGCGATCGGGGTGTCGATCGGGCTCGTGCCGCTCGTCGGCGCCGGTGTCGTCCCTCGTCCTGGTGTTCACGGGCCGGCTCGACGGCTGACCCGGAGACGAGACAGCCGCCGAGGTGCATAGGGCGTCGAGGCGGCCGAACGCAGCGATGCGGTGTGGACGCGGCTGCGGCAGGACGCCACCGAGATCCTCGCCGACCGAGGCCGCCCGCCGGCGGGAACGAGGTCGGTCCGGGCGGCCCCACTCGAGCGTCCCAGACCGCAACGCTACGGGTTTCTCCTCGGTGCCTCCAGGGTACGTGCGGCCCATGGCCGAGCCGACGGAGCACACCCGCAAGGTGAACAAGGCGGTGGCGGTCGGCGGTATGGCAGGACTGGCCGTGGTGGGCGTCCTCATCCTGGTGGTCGGCGGCGGCCTGATCAGCTTCCTGCCCCTGCTGGCGTCGGCGATCCTCCTCGGGCTGCTGTTCACGGGCCAGCTCGACGCCTGAGACATCGGACCGGACACGGTGGCCTGCGGGGACGGGACCGACGAGTTGATCGAGCCCCAGCCCGACGGTCGCGGCCGACTGCGAGACGCCCACCGCGCCACAGCCCAGGCCGGGTGCCGCACGATCCGCGCCCTGAGCGGCGCGTTCGTACGGCACCGTCGCGGGGGGCGCTTCCGCGGAAGCGGCCCGCAGCGGTAGCCTCGGCCTGTGGCCCTCACACAGACCGCCGACGACGAGCACGAGACCCCGGCGACGCGCACCCCGCGCGTGGCGATCATCGGCGCCGGGGTCTCGGGCCTGTGCATGGCCATCAAGCTGCGCGAAGCGGGGATCGAGACGTTCACGATCTACGAGAAGTCCGACCGCGTCGCCGGCACGTGGCGCGACAACACGTACCCGGGGCTGTTCTGCGACATCCCCTCCCGGTACTTCCAGTACTCGTTCGCGCCCAGCCCCGACTGGACGCGCGTGTTCTCGCCCGGCCCGGAGATCGGCCGCTACCTGGAGCGGATCGCCGACGGCTACGGCCTGCGCGACAAGATCGCCTTCGGCCACCAGATGACCGAGGCGCGCTGGACCGACGGGCGCTGGCGCCTGCGCAGCGCCGACGGCCACGAGGCCGAGGCCGACTTCGTGGTCACCGGCTGCGGCTTCCTGCACCAGCCGGTGTTCCCGGACATCCCGGGGCTGGACAGCTTCGCCGGGCACACGTTCCACTCCTCGCACTGGGACCACACCGTCGACCTGGCCGGCAAGCGCGTCGGCGTGCTGGGCACCGGCTCGACCGGGGTGCAGATCGTCACCGCCATCGCGGGCGGCACGCGCACCCTGACGCAGTTCACGCGCACCCCGCAGTGGATCTACCCGGCTCCCAACCCGCGCTACACGCGCATCTCACGCGCGCTGCACCGGCGGTTCCCCGCCCTCAGCCGCCGGGCCTACCGCGGCTACCAGTGGACGCTGGAGACGCTGCTGTTCCCCGCCCTGGTGACCGCCGGCTTCCAGCGCACGCTCGTCGACCTCACCTGCCGCCTGAACCTGCGCACGGTCCGCGACCCGGCGCTGCGCGCCAAGCTCACCCCCACCTACGAGGCCGGCTGCAAGCGGCTGGTCATCAGCGCCGGCTACTACCGTGCCGTGCAGCGCCACGGCGTCGACATCGTGCGTGCCCCGATCGTCCGCGTCGAGCCCGGCGGCGTGGTCACCGACGACGGTGTCCTGCACGAGCTCGACGTCCTCGTCCTCGCGTCCGGCTTCGACACCCACGCCCTCGTGCGCCCGATGGAGCTCATCGGCCCCGAGGACCACCGCCTGAGCGACGCCTGGGAGGACGGGCCGCGCGGCTACGGGACCGTCGCGGTCCCCGGCCTGCCGAACCTGTTCATGGTCATGGGCCCCAACAGCCCGGTGAACGACTCGTCGATGTTCAACGTCGCCGAGACCCAGGTCGGCTACGCCATGGACATGATCCAGCGGTGGCGGCGCGGCGAGATCGGCGCGATGACCGCCACGCGGGCCGCCACCGACCGCTTCAACCGGGAGCTGGGCGACGCCTTCACCGGCACGGTCTGGGTGTCGGGCTGTGACAGCTGGTACTTCGGCGCCGACGGCACGGCGGAGATCTGGCCCTGGCTGCCCCAGCGCCACCGCGAGCTTCTGGACACGCCGGTGCTCGCCGACTACGAGGTCGTGTAGGCCACCATCACCAGCGGGAGGACGGCGACACGATGAGCACGACCGAGACGACGGCGACGGCGACCGGGTTCATCTCCGGGGACCGCCGTCTGAGCGCCGAGGAGCTGATGGCGCGCGTCGCCCGCGCGGCGACGGTGCTGGACGGCCACGGCGTCGGCCCCCAGGACCACGTGGCGATCATGCTGCGCAACGACCTCGCGTTCCTGGAGGCCACGTACGCCACGCAGGCGCTCGGCGCGGTCCCTGTCCCCGTCAACTGGCACTACCGCGGGCAGGAGGTCGCGCACATCCTCACCGACGCCGCGGTGAAGGTGCTCGTCGTGCACGCCGACCTGGAGGCACAGACCGACGGCGCCGTTCCGGCCGGCTGCGTCGTGCTCGTCGTCGACACGCCGCCGGAGATCGCCACCGCGTTCGGCATTGACGCAGCCGCGGCCCCGGCGGACCGCTCGTGGGAGGACGCCCTGGACGCCGCCGCGCCGTGGACGCAGGAGCCGCGCCCGTCGGCGGCGAGCACGATCTACACCTCGGGGACGACCGGCGTCCCGAAGGGCGTGCAGCGCTTCTCGCCGCTGGATCCGACGGATCCGGCAGTCGCGGCCAGCCTCGCCGCGCTGGCCATCGCGCCCGGGATGCGCACCGTCATCTGCGGGCCGATGTACCACACCGCTCCGAACGTGTTCGCCGTCCTGGCCGGGCGCATGGGCGGCCTCGTCGTCATGCAGCCGCGCTTCGACGCCGTGCAGCTGCTGGCCCTCGTCCAGCGCTACGCGATCACCAAGCTGCACCTCGTCCCGACGATGATGGTCCGCCTTACGCGCCTGCCGGCGGAGGTCCGCGACCGCTATGACGTCAGCAGCCTGGACAACGTCGTACACGCCGCCGCGCCGTGTCCTGAGGCGATCAAGCGGGCGTGCATCGACTGGCTGGGCCCGATCGTCAACGAGTACTACGGCGGCACGGAGACGGGCGCGGTCGTCGCCTGCACGAGCAAGGAGTGGCTCGCGCACCCCGGCACCGTCGGGCGGGCGCTCCCCGGCTGCACCGCCAGAGTCCTGAGCCAGGACGGCGTCGAGCTCGGCGCGCACGAGATCGGCGACGTCTACCTGTGGAACGAGGGCTTCGGCGACTTCACCTACCGCGGCCGCCAGGAGGACCGCGAGGCCATCGAACGCAATGGCCTGGTCACCGTCGGCGACGTCGGCTACCTCGACGACGACGGCTTCCTGCACCTGTGCGATCGCCGCAAGGACATGATCATCTCCGGCGGCGTGAACATCTACCCGGCCGAGATCGAGGCCGTCCTCATCACCCATCCCGACGTCGCCGACTGCGCGGTCATCGGCATCCCCGACGAGGAGTTCGGGGAGTCCGTCGCCGCCGTCGTGCAGCTCGCCGAGGGCGCGGCCGGCGACGCGAACGGCCTGCGGGCGTTCGTGCGCGAGCGCCTGGCCGGCTTCAAGGTGCCGCGGACGATCGAGTTCGACGACGACATGCCGCGCGAGGACTCCGGCAAGGTCTTCAAGGGCCGCCTGCGTGCCCGCTACTGGCCGGAGGGCACGGCCATCTGACGCCCCTCCACCGGTCGCCAATGTCGCACGCCGTGCTCGCATACCGGGCGCTGCGTGCGACGGGCCCGGCGCCGCGCGCTATGCGAGGACGGGCTGGACGTCCTTGACCGCGTGGAACCCGCTGACGGCGGGGGCGGCACCGGTGAGGCGCCGGGCGGCGAGCTCGCCGCTGAGGATCGCGGCCTCGACGCCGGCGTGGGCGAAGTAGTCGCCGGCGAGAGTGATGCCGGCGGGCATCTCGCGGTGCACCGAGTTGATGGTGGCGTAGCGGCCGGGCCCGGCGATCGACAGGCCGCGCTCGTAGTGGAAGAGCTGCACGAAGTCCGGCTCGGGGGCGGGGCCGTACGCGGTGATGGCCGCGTCGATGGCCGCGCGGGTGATCTGCCCCAACGGGGTAACGGCCTGGTCCGACCGGGGCACCGTGCCCGGCGGCGACGGCCGGCACCTCGCCGCTGACACCTCATGCGGCACATGCCTGCGTCAGCTGTCACCGGCCGCGCCGGTCACGCCACGTTGCGCCGCCAGAACGCCGGCGTGAGCAGCACCAGGAGCGTCAGGACCTCCAGCCGCCCGGCAAGCATGAGGAACATGAGGACCACGCGCCCGCCCTCCGGGATCGCCGAGAAGTTCTCGGTCGCCCCCACCTCCCCCAGCCCGGTGCCCAGCAGGGCCAGGCACGACCCGGCGCTCGTCGCCGCGCTGAGCAGGTCCAGGCCGCTGACGAGCATCGCGAACGTCCCGGCCAGCGCGACGAGGAAGTAGATGACCACGAAGCCCAGCACGGCCCGGCGGACGTCCTCGCTGAACACCTTGCCGCGCACCCGCAGGACCTGCACGGCCCGGGGACGCAGCTGGCGCGCCAGCTCCTGCCCCACGCTCTTGGTCAGCAGCATCGCCCGCACGACCTTGATCCCGCCGGACGTGGACCCCGCGCAGCCGCCGATGAACATGAGCGCCAGCAGATGGGCGCGGGCGTAGTCGTTCCACAGGTCGTAGTCGGCGGTCAAGAAGCCCGTGCCGCTGCCGACCGCGGCGACGGTGAAGCCCGCCGAACGCAGATCGGTGAGCACCCCGCCCGGCCGGCCTTCCGCGGCGAGGCTGACGGTCACCGCGACCACGCTGAGAACCAGGATCACCAGGAACGCGCGCACCTCCGCCGCCTGCGGCCACAGGTTCCCGCCGCGCAGCAGCCGCCAGTAGAAGGCGAAGTTGATCCCCGAGGCGAGCATGAAGACGGTGACCACGAGCTCGATGGGGACCGAGTCGAAGCTCGCGATGGAGCCCGACCGCGTCGAGAACCCGCCGGAGGAGATCGTGGTGAGGATGTGGTTGAACGCGTCGAAGGACCCCATCCCCGCCGCCATGAAGGCCCCAAAGCCCAGCACCGTCAGCCCGCCGTAGATCGCGCAGATGATCTTCGCGGTGTCGGCGATCCGCGGGGTCAGGCGGTCGGCGGTCACGCCGGAGGTCTCGGCGTGGAACATGCGCTGGGTGCCCAGGCCCGCGGCGGGCGCGATGGCGACCACGAGGACGACGATCCCGACGCCGCCCAGCCACTGCGACAGGCTGCGCCACACGAGGATCGCCTCGGGCGCGCGGTCGACGTCGACCAGCGTGGAGCCCGTCGTCGTGAAGCCGGCCATCGACTCGAACATCCCGTCCAGCACCCGCGGCAGCGTCCCCTCCAGCACGAACGGCGCGGCGCCTGCGGCCGCGGCGGCCAGCCAGGCCAGGGTCACCGCCAGGAACGCGTCTCGCGCGCGCAGCGGCACCGTCCGCGCGCGGCGCGAGACGAGCAGCGACATCCCGGCCAGCGCCGCGATCACCACGGCCGGCAGTGCGAAGGACCCCGCGGTCCCGTCGTCCACGGCCAGGCTGTACCCGGCGCACGCGAGCATCCCGGCGGCCAGCGCGGCCAGGACGGCGGCGGCGACCGGCAGGATGAGGCCCCAGTTGAACCCGGGCCCCAGGCGCAGCAGCCGCGCGATCACGAGTCGAAGGCCGCGGAGATCGCGTTCGTGCCGTGCCGCGCGTTGAAGGTGATGATGCGGTCGCCCGCCTGCACCGTTTCCTGTGCCTCCGGGAAGAGCGCGCGCTTGCCGCGCACGATCGCCACCACCCGCGTCCCCGCCATCGGCTCGACCGACGCGATGGTCCGGCCCTCGGCCTTGCAGCCGGCGTCCACGTGCACGTCGGTCAGTTCCCCGCCGCCGAGCAGCAGGTGGATGGCCTCGACGTTGTCCCCCCGCACGACGCGTAGGATCGCCTCGGCGGTGACCAGGCGCGGCGAGAACCCCGCGTCGATGCCCAGCGCGTCGACGAGCGGCGTGTACTCGTCGCGCGAGACGACAGCCAGGCACAGCCCCGCCCCGACCTGCTTGGCGTTCAGCGCGGCGAGCAGGTTGGCGCGGTCGTCCCCGGCGGTGGCGACGAACGCCCCGGCCTGGTCCACGCCCTGGGCCAGCAGCGCCTCCTTGCCCAGCCCGGGGTCGTGCAGGACGGTCGCGCGTCGCAGGACCTCGGCGACCTCCCGCGCCCGCTCGAGGTCGGCCTCCATGACGGTGACGTTGAAGCGGCCCTCGGCCTCCAGGCGCCGGGCCAGCGGCAGCCCGATGCGCCCGCCGCCGAAGATCATGACGTCGCGGACCGGACGCGAACGCCCGGCGATGTAGCCGACGACCGAGCCGATGTCCTCCCGCGAGGCGGCGACGATGACGTGGTCTCCCGACCGCGGGCGCAGCCCCGGCTCGGCCACGACGACACGGGTGTCCCGGATGAGCCCGGCGACGTGGTGGGGCAGCGCCGCGCGCCGCTCCGACAGCGCTTTGCCGATCAGCGGCGAGCGGTCGCCGACGACGCACTCGGCCACCGCGACCTGACCGCCGCCGAAGTGCTCCACGTGCACGGCGCCGGGCAGGAGGATCGCCTCGGCGAGGTCCTCGGCGGTCGCCAGCTCGGGGTGGATGACGAAGTCGATGCCCAGGATGTCGCGGGCGAAGGCCTCGTCCTGGCCGAAGTAGTCGGGGTCCCGAACGCGGGCGACGGTGCGCCGAGCGCCAAGCTGGTGGGCGGCCAGCGCGGTGATGACGTTGGACTCGTCGTTCGGCGTGACGGCGACGACGAGGTCGGCGTCCGCGGTCCCGATCTCCTTCAGGAAGCGCGGCGAGGCGCCGTTGCCGACGACGACGAGGGCGTCGAGCTCCCCCTGGCGCACCTCGGCGCGGACGGGGTCGCGCTCGATGACGGTGACGGCGTGCTTCTCGGCGCTGAGGGTGCGCGCGACGTGGAGGCCGACCTCTCCGAGCCCGATGACGACGACCTTCACGGCCGGTGACGCTATCGCGCGCCGCCCGCCACCGTCGGCGCGGCAAGCGTCCACCCGTAGCGGCCACGCCGGTCGTAGGATCGGCAGATGACCGCCGCCAACGGGCACCCGAACCTCGTCCACGAGCGCGACGTCCCCGCCGAGGAGATGGACTACGGCGACATCCGCTGCACGCGCCGGCGCCTGTCGCGTGCCGCGGACGCGACGGCGATCGGTGCCAGCCTGTTCACCGTCCCGGCGGACGCGCGGCAGATGCCGCCGCACGTCCACAGCGACGAGGAGGAGCTCTTCTTCGTCGTCGCCGGGGCGGGCCTGCTGTGGCAGGACGGCGCCACGCACCGCGTGGCGGCCGGGGACACGGTCGTGCACCGCGCGGGCGCCGAGACGCACACGCTGATCGCCGGGTCAGGCGGCCTGACCGTGCTGGCCTGCGGCGAGGGTTCGGCGACGCCCGTCACCTATCTGCCGCGGACCAAGAGCTTCTGGCTGGGCCAGCGCTGGCTGCCCGCCGACGGGCCCAGCCCGTTCCGCCAGGAGGTCGCGCTGGGCGCGATGGACCTGCCCGATGCGCCCGAGGCGCAGCGGCCGGCCAACGTGCGCCACCTGGACGAGGTCGACGCCGAGCACGTCGTGCGCGGCGGCTACGACCTCGTCGACCGGGACGCCGGGAGCGCCTGCGGGTCGTACCGGGCGGGGCTGCGCCACGTCACCCTGGCCCCGGGAACGAGATCCTGCCCTGCGCACTGGCACAGCGCTGAAGAGGAGCTGTTCTACATGCTCGACGGGGACGGCGAGGCAACGCTCGGCGACGACGCCCACCCCGTGGAGGTCGGCAGCGTCCTCGTCCGCCCGCCCGGCACGCAGGTCCCCCACCAGCTGCGGGCGGGCCCGGACGGCCTGACCTACGTCGCCTTCGGCACTCGGGTCCCCGGCGACCTGTGCGTATTCCCGCGCTCGGGCAAGGTGAGCCTCGGGGGAATGACCTTCCGCCTGGCCCCCGTGGACTACTGGGAGGGCGAAGAGGACCCCGCGGCGTGATCCCACGCAACCTGTACGCCCGGCGTCTGCTCGTGGTCACCGGCAAGGGCGGGACGGGCAAGACGACGGTCGCCACCGCCCTGGGGACGGCAGCCGCCGCGGGCGGCCTGCGCACGATCGTCGCCGAGGTCGCCGCCCGGGGGGACGCCGCGCGGCGCCTGGGCACGGACGCGGCGCCCGCGGTGTTCGCCGAGACCGAGCTCGCGGACGCCCTGCACCACATCTCCATCGACCCCGAGCACGCGATGCAGGAGTACCTCGTCGACCAGCTGCCGGCCCGGGCGCTCGCCGACGCGCTGGTCGCCTCCCGCCTGTTCACCTACCTGGCGGCCGCGACCCCCGGCCTGCGGGAGCTGCTCACCGTCGGCAAGGTGTGGGAGCTCGCCCAGCCGGTGCGCCGCACCCCGGGCGCTCGCCCGTACGACCTCGTCGTCCTCGACGCGCCGGCCACCGGACACGGCGTGGCGCTCCTGCGTGCCCCGCGGACGTTCGCCCAGACCGCCCGGGTCGGTCCCATCGCCCGCCAGGGCCGTACGATCGACGAGATGCTCTCCGACCCCGCGCGCACCGGCGTGATCGCCGTCACCACCCCCGAGGAGACCCCGGTGAGCGAGACGCTCGTCCTCCGCAACGACCTGCGCTCCCAGGTCGGGCTTGACCTGGAGGCCGTCGTCGTCAACCAGCTGCTGCCCGAGCGCCTGGACACCGGCCAGGCGCGTGCGGTGCGCGCGGCGTTGGCGGTCCCCGCGGTGCCGGGACCCGAGCCTGGGGCCCGCCACCGCCGTGCCGCGCTGACCGCCGCGCACGCCCACGACGTCCGCGTCCGCGCCCAGCGCGCGCAGCTGCGCCGCCTGCGGCGGGCCCTGGACGACGAGGTCCCCGTCGTCACCCTGCCCGCGCTGGTCGGCGAGGACGACGCCGCCGTCCTGGCCCGGCGGCTCGCCGTCCGATGAGCTCGCTCGGCGAGCGCCTGGACGGCCGGCGCGTGGTGATCGTCGCGGGCTCCGGCGGCGTCGGCAAGACGACGACGTCCGCGGCCATCGGCCTGGGCCTCGCCGCGCAGGGCAAGCGCGTGGCCGTCATCACCATCGACCCGGCCAAGCGCCTGGCCGACGCCCTGGGGCTTGATGAGCTCGGCAACGAGCCGCGCCGCGTGGACCCCGAGCGCTTCGCCGGGCACGACATCGAGGTGACCGGCGAGCTGTGGGCGATGATGCTCGACGCCAAGCGCACGTTCGACGACCTCATCGAGCGCCTGGCCCCCGACGTGGCCACGCGCGACGAGATCCTCGGCAACCGCATCTACCAGGAGCTGTCGTCCGCGGTGGCCGGCTCGCAGGAGTTCACGGCGATCGCCAAGCTCTACGACCTGGACCGCGAGGGCGGCTTCGACGTGCTCATCCTCGACACGCCGCCGTCGCGCAACGCGCTGGACTTCCTGGACGCCCCCGACCGCCTGACCAACTTCTTCGAGGGCCGGGCGCTGAAGGTCTTCCTCGCCCCCACCGGCCTGGCCGCCAAGGTCGTGAGCCGGGGCACCGGCGTGGTCTTCTCCGTCCTGCGCCGGGTGACCGGCGTGGACCTGCTCGACGATGTCAGCGTGTTCTTCCGGGCCCTGGGCGGGATCATCGACGGCTTCAAGGAGCGCGCCGCGGGTGTCAAGGCGCTGCTCGCGGACCCCGGCACCACGTTCCTCATCGTGAGCTCCCCGCAGCCGGAGCCCGTCGACGAGGCCATCCACTTCGCCGGCAAGCTGCGCGAGGCGCACCATCGCATCGGCGCGCTGATCGTCAACCGCGTGGACCCGGGCGTCGCCGATCCCGACCCGCCCGACGCCGACGCGATCGAGACGCTGCGCGCGGAGCTGGCCGAGGAGCTCGGGGCGCCGCTGGCGCGCAAGGTCGCGCACACCATGACCGACGCGCGGGCCCTGGCCGATCGCGACGCCGCCTCCATCGCCCGCCTGCAGGACGCGCTCGGCGAGGCCCAGGCCCTGCTCGTGCCGCAACTGGACGACGACGTGCACGACCTCGACGGCCTCGCCCTCGTGCACCGGCACCTGTTCGCCGTCGACGGCGAGCGCGAGGCGATGATGGCGGAGGCGGCCGGGCTGGACTGACGCGCGGCCGGCCGGGGGTGCGGCCAGGCGGTGCCGCGGTCAGGTCTGGGTGGGCTGCTCGACGAGCTCGGGCGCCAGCAGGCCGTCGGCCAGACCGACGAGGTCGGCGTCCAGATGGCCACACAGCACGTCGCGCAGCACGGCCCGCAGGTGGCCGGCGAGCTCTGCGGTGAGCGCGTCGACGGTGTCGTCCTCCGGGATCCCGGTGCCGGTGACCAGCGAGCTCTCGAGGCTGACGATGTGCGTCAGGCGCGCGGTCAGCGCGGCGCGGTCGTCGGGCAGCGCGCACAGCGCGGCCAGGCGCTCGGCCAGGCAGCCCGCTGCGGGGCCCTCGGGCTCCAGCAGGGCCCGGAGGGCGAGCAGGTGGTCGCTCAGCGCGTCGTCGGACCGCTCGCGGGCGCACCCGAGCTCGAAGCGGCGCAGGGCCCACGCGACGGGCCCGGACCGCGGCATCCGCCGGCCGACGAGGTTGCAGAAGGCGCGCAGCTCGTCCTCCTGGTCGGCGGTGACCCGGCAGCGGTCATGGACGCAGCCGCCACCGGCCGCGCCGAGGGCGACGACGTGCCACGGGCCGCCCGCGCTCCGCGTCCAGGCGACGGGGGTCAGCGCCGCGCCCGCGGCGTCGAACAGGCGCAGGGCGGCGACGAGGCGGCCCAGGCGCCGGCGGGCGTGCTCGTGGGCGGTCTCGTGGGCCGGCGCCCCGACGGTCCCATCCCATCGCACGACGGCCAGGGTCCGCGATCCGTCGCCGCGCACGGCGTCGGCGGGGCCGTCCTCGAGGACCTCGGCGCGCACGAGGGTCAGCCCATCGCCCATCGGGACCTCCCCGGACTCCAGGGTCAGCCCCAGGACACCGCAGACGAGCAGCGACTCGCTGACCCCGTCCTGCACGATGGCCTCCAGCTCGTCGCAGGCGCTCTTCAGGCGCTCGGGCGCCAGGACGAAGTCGCTGGAGTCCTCGAAGACGCGGCTCAGGAAGGCGCGCAGGGCCAGCTCGGCGCGCTGGCGGCGGTCGTGCGGGACGCCCTGGGCCACGCGGGCCTGCAGGTAGCCGTCCAGGCCGTCGACGGCCTGCAGCGCGTGTACGGCCGGCAGGTAGGACTCCAGGCGCGCGAGCAGCGACACGTGGTCGTCGATGAACGCTGCGGTCAGCGGCCGGTAGCAGTACAGGGTGGGCTGCTGGCGCGAGCGTGAGGACTCGGCCAGCTCGAAGGCCAGCTCGTCGCCGCTGGCCATGTCGGCGGCCAGCTGCCAGGCGGCCTCATCGGCGAAGGCGGCCAGGACGGCCCGGAGCTGGCGGTTGCGCATGGCCGTCAGTTCGCCCGCGGCGGGGGTCCTTCCTCGTCGGCGCAAGGCGCGTTGCACGCCGTCCGTGGTGCAGGTTCGGCGTCGCGGACTGCAGGTTTGGCGCGACAAGACGCCGCATGGCGAGCTTTGCGGTACAGGCCGCTCGGCAATCCCTCGAAATGCCGGGGACATGGCTCGTCCTCGTTCGCACCGTCCGCTGCTGGCCGTCTGCCTGATCGCCGCGGTCCTGCTCGGCGCCGCCGCCCCAGCCCAGGGCGCCTACCGTCGCCTCGGAGATCGCACCCTGCGGGTCGGCAGCCACGGGGACGACGTGCGCACGTTCCAGCGCCTGCTCACGCGCTCCGGGTTCCGGGCGACGGCGGACGGGCGCTTCGGACAGAGCACCCGCACGGCGCTGACGCGCTTCCAGCGGTCGGCGCGCCTGCGGCGAACCGGGGTCGCGGGGCCGAAGACGATTCGCATCGTGCGGGGGGCGGCCCGCTCGGCGAGCGCGCCGCCGGTCTCGACGGGCGGTGGCGTCACGTTCGGTGCGCCCATGGGTCCGGCCGCAGCTGCGCCGGCGGCGGCGCCCGCGGCGACCGGACCGCCCGGCGTCGCCACGCTGCGGGCCGACGGCACGGCGCTGGCGCCCGCCGATGCCCCACCCGTGGTGGTCGCGGTCATCGCCGCGGCCAACCGGATCGCGACGCTGCCCTACCGCTACGGGGGCGGCCACGGGAGCTTCGACGACACCGCCTACGACTGCTCGGGGTCGGTGTCCTACGCACTGCACGGGGGCGACCTGCTGGACCGCACGCTCGTCTCCGGGGACCTCGCTCGCTGGGGCCGGTCCGGCGCGGGACGCTGGATCACCGTGTACGCCAACGCCGGCCACGTGTACATGCTGGTCGCCGGCCTGCGCTTCGACACCAGCGGGCAGAAGGCGACGGGATCGCGCTGGCAGACGCCGGCGCGCTCGAACCCGGGCTTCACCGTCCGGCACCCCGAGGGTCTGTAGCGGCGCCGGCAACCCGGCGCGGCTGCGCGGAGCCTCGATGCTCATCAGCGACACCCAGCCTCTGCGTACCGGACCCGAGCCCCGCTGCCGCAGCCTCGATGACGTAGAGCAGCAGCCACCCTCCACGCACCCTGCGGGCGACCCGGCGCATGTGCTGGGTGGAGTCTCGCTGTCGTAGAGCAGCAGCCACCCTCCACGCACCCTGCCGGCGACCCGGCGCATGTGCTGGGTGGAGGTCGTTGACGAAGGGCAGCACCCAGCTTCCGCGCACCCGCCGGGACGACGCCGCCAGCCGGGGTCAGCCGCCCACCTGCACCGTCCGCGCGGCCGGCAGCGCGGCGGGCGTGAGGGTGGTCAGCGCCACGAGCTCGCGCGTGAGGTGGGCCTGGTCGGCGTAGCCTGTCGCGGCGGCGACGGCGGCGATAGACCCGGAGGGATCGGTCCGGCGCGCGTCCAGCACGCGCTGCACCCGGACAATGCGCTGCAGGCGCTTGGGCCCGAACCCCACGGCGTCGTCGAAGCGGCGGAGCAGCTGGCGCGAGGTCAGCCCGGTGGCGTCCGCCAGGCTCGCGACCGACGGCGTGCCGGTCGCCACCAGCGCCACCGCATATTCGACGAGGCGGGCGGGCGGCGCGGTGCTCAGCGGGCGGGAGCCCAGCAGCGTGTAGAGCGCGCGCAGGCGCTCGCACGGGTCGGCGGTCGCGGCGATGGCGTCGTCGTCCCACGCCCGCGAGCGGGCCGGCCACACGTCGGCGAGCTTGACCGCCTGGTCGCGCACGGTCACGGCCGGGAGCCCGAGCAGCGAACCGGTCGCCCCCGGCCGCAGCCGGACCCCCGCCACGCCGCCGGCGGGCACGTCGGCGGGACGGGCGCGCGTCGCCGGGCCGGCCAGCGTGAGCGGCTGCCCGGCGACCGCCACGATGTCGGTGTGTCCGTCCGGGAGCACCGGCCACCCGCGCAGGCCGGCCGGCCCGGCGATCAGCGTCCAGCCGCAGGCGAGCACCGGCCGCAGCGCAGCGGGCACGGGATGCTCGCGGTAGACGACCACCCTGCGAGTATGGCGTCCGTTTCCTTCAAGACGCCGGCGTGCCGATCCGGGATGCTTGCGCCCATGTTCCTCGGACTGCGCACCGTCATCTACCCCGCCCCGGACCTGGACGCCGCCAAGGCGTGGTTCACGAAGGTCCTCGGGCGGCCGCCCTACTTCGACGAGCCGTTCTACGTCGGCTTCGAGGCCGGCGGCTACGAGCTCGGCCTGAGTCCCGACGCCGACCCCGCCGACGGCGCGGTGACCTACTGGGGCGTGCCCGAGGCGGGCGCGGCCCTGGCGGCGCTGCGCGCCCAGGGCGCGCACGAGCACACACCGATCACCGAGGTCGGCGACGGCATCCGCGTCGCCGCGGTCCGCGAGCCCGGAGGCAGCGTCCTGGGCATCATCGAAAACCCCCACTTCGTCGTGGCCAAGCCGCCGCCGGACGCCGGGCCGGGCCGGTAGGCCCGGCCCTGGACCGCGTGGAGGCTCGATGACGCCTGACGACACCCAGGCTCCATCCGTCAGCGCAGCGTCCGCCTTCGCCGGCTGCGTGGAACCTCGGTGACGTACGACAGCACCGAGGTTCCGCGCGCCGCCGCCCGGCATGATCCGCGGGTGGTGCGCTCCTCCCTGCCCCGTCTGCCGACGTGCCTGGCGCTGGCCCTGAGCCTCGGCGCCTGCGGTGCGGGCGTGCCGGGCAGCCCCGCCCCCGGGGCGCTGGCCGGCGGGCGCGTCCCCGCGACCGCGGAGCCGGTGTCCATCGGCATCGGACCGCGGCTGCGCCCCGGTCCCGGCGCGCTCCCGCAGCCGGGACTGCCCTGCCGCCCGATCGGCGGCGCCCGCGACGAGCGCACGCGCGAGGCCGTCCACCTGGAGCTGTTCGCGCAGCGCCGGATCGTCATCGTGCCCGCGGGCATCGGCATCGGCGCGCCCCGGCGCACCGACGGCGCCTTCGTGCGGGGCGGCCGCTGCGCCATGCCGCTGCGAACGACGGAGCCGACCGGCGTCATCGAGCTCACGCCCGGGACCCGCGCGACGGTCGGGGACCTGTTCGCGGTCTGGGGACGCAAGCTCGGCGACCGGCAGCTGCTGTCGTTCCGCGGCCCGGTCCACGCCTGGGTGGACGGCCGGCGCGACCGCGGGCCCGTTGGCGGCATCGCCCTGCTCGACGGTCGTCAGATCGTGATCGTCGTCGGGCCGCCGGTACCCGTCCACGCCACCTACGCATTTCCGCCCGAGGGCGTCAGCCGGCTGCAACCGTGACTAGGGTGCCCGGACCGCCGATGCCCTCCCTCCGCCGCTTGACCTGCCTGGTGCTGCTCGCCGCGTCCGCTGCCGCGGGGGCGCCCGCCGCCGCGCGGGCCGACGGGGACCCGGCCAGCGACGTGCTCCTCTCGCAGTCCGTGTTCTACCCGTACGCGCCGAACAAGGTCCCCGACGACCTGCAGACAGCGCTGGACGCGCAGCTGAAGGCTGCGAAGGCCAAAGGCTACGAGCTGAAGGTCGCGCTCATCGCCGCGCAGACCGACATGGGCAGCGTCCCGCAGCTGTTCACCGCGCCGCAGAAGTACGCCGACCTGCTGACGAGCGAGATCGCCTTCAACACCAAACCCCGCGTGCTCGTCGTCCTGCCGTCCGGGCTCGGGGGCAACAACCTCGGGGGCAAGGCCGGGGACGCGCTCGGGCCGGTGCAGGTCGATCCCGGCGCCGGCGCTGCCGGTCTGGCCCGCGCCGCCCTGCAGGCAATCGGTGCGCTGACACGGGCCAACGGGACGCCCGTGCCCGTCCCCGCGCTGGCCTCGCAGACGGGAAAGCCCGGGGACGGGGGCGGGGACGGCGGCGGCCCGTCACCGCTGCTGGTCTTCGGGCTGCCCGTGCTGCTGGTGGCGCTCGTCGCCGGCGGGGCCATCCTGCGCGACCGCCGTCGGGAGGAGGACGAGGAACAGGAGGACGACGGCGGCTCCCCAGCCGACGAGAACGGGGGCGAAGAGGCGGCGGCCGAGGATGCAGCGACCGAGTCCGCGGGACAGGATCCCGCCCGCGAGCACGGCGGTCCTCCCGCCGACCCTCAGTAGCATCCTCAGGGTGCAATCGCGCGCGCAGACGGACTGGGCCGACCTGGCCTCCGCGCGCCTGGCCGACGCCGGCTACCGGCGCGGCGGGGCCCGCCAGGCGGTCATCGACCTGCTCGCCGGGCAGGCGTGCGCCCTGTCGGCCCTGGAGATCGAGGACGCCCTGCGCACCGGCGACGCACGTCCGGTCGCCCGGGCCAGCGTCTACCGCGTCCTCGACGAGCTCGAGCAGCTCAAGCTCATCACCCGCATCGAGGTCGGGCACGGCATCTCGCGCTACGAGGCGGTCCACCCTGGCGGCCACCACCATCACCACCACCTCGTGTGCGACACCTGCGAGACGGTCATCCCGTTCGCCGACGACGAGCTGGAGCGCACCATTCACCGCGTTGCCGACCGCGTCGCCTTCGACGTCGCCGAGCACGAGATCGTCCTCCACGGCGCCTGCGGAGATTGCCGGCCGTCGCGCCCGGGACAGCGCTGACCCTCGGGCCCGGCACGGGACCACGACAGGCCAGGCGTCAGACGCGTGCGTCGCGGCGCTCGCGCTGGGGCACAACGGTGTACTTCGGGTCAGCCACCGAGGCCTGTCCGGCGGCGAACAGGCCGAAACGCGTGCACGCCGAGGCTGCCAGCAGGCCCGCGCCGGCAGCGGCCGCGAGCCCCCGCCCACTCATGCCCGGGACCACCGCGGACGCCACGGCCCCGAGCGCGCCAGCGGTCCCGAGTGCCTTGCTCAGCTTCAGCAGCCGTCCGGCCTGGTCCTGGTGCAGGACCTCGCCGACCAGCGGACCCGTGCGTCGCTCCAGCGCCCGGGAGGCCGCGAGCTCGGCGGCCACGCCGGCCACGGCCAGACGCCGCGCCGGCCCGGCCTGCGCGACGGGCGCGCCGATCAGCCCCAGCCCGGCCGCGGCGCTCGCCGCCGAGGCCGCGAAGACGTAGGGCAGCTCGCGGTGGCCGTCGTGCCACACCGGGACGGCGGTGTCGGCGATGAGCGCGGCGGTGTACGTGGCCACCAGCGGCGCGACCGCGGCCGCGCCGAGCGTGCTCGCCCGTCCCACGCGCGGCGCCAGTCCGGTGACGTCGCTGGCCGCCGCCAGGGCCGTCAGGGGCCCGTAGACGGTGAGGATCCACGTGCCGACGCTCATCGGCGAGGTCACCTTGAACGTGCGCAGCATGTTCAGGAAGCGCGACGGACGCCCGAGGTCGTGCACCAGCGCGCCGAGCGACACGGTGACCGCCCCGAGGGCGCCGACCTTCAGCGGCCGGGCCAGCGCCGGACGGCCTGACAGGTCGGCGCCCGCTGCGAGCACCGACGAGGCGCCGGCCAGGCCACCGGTGAACAGATAGCCGGCGATGTCGCGCGCCTCCCACGGGATCGCGTTGAGCACGGGCCGCCCGTAGTAGGAGCCGAACTCGGGCTCGCCCTTGGCCGGGCGGGCCGGCCGGTCTCCGAACTGCGGCACGTTCGCGTGGGCCTCGCGGTCCGGCCGCGCGCCCTGCGCACCGTCCTTCGTGGTGCTCGACGTGTTGGCCATGGCTCAGCGACCCCCGGCCGTGCAGGCGGCGACGCCGGCGACGAGGGCCAGCGCGGCGATCCCCACGTGACGGGCCATCCGCGGCAGGTCGCGGGTGGTGACCACCGGGTCCGGGGGCAGGCCGTAGGTCTCGGGCTCGTCCAGCAGGAGGAAGAACGCGCCGTCGCCGCCGACGCCGTCCTCGGGGTCATGCCCGTAGAGCTGGGCCTCCGGGACGCCGCTCTCGTGCAGCGCCTCCACCCGCTCGCCGGCGCGCACGCGCAGGACCTCCAGCTCACCGAACTGGATCGAGTTCGTGGGGCACGCCTTGGCGCACGCGGGCTCCTGCCCCTCCCCCAGCCGGTCGTAGCACAGGGTGCACTTGTGGACCAGGCCGTCGGCGGGCCGCTTGTCGATGACGCCGTAGGGGCACGCCGGGACGCAGTAGCCGCAGCCGTTGCAGATGTCCTCCTGCACGACGACGGTGCCGAACTCGGTGCGCACCAGCGCGCCGGTCGGGCACACGTCCAGGCAGGCGGCGTGCGTGCAGTGCTTGCACACGTCGGAGTCCATGAGCCAGCGCAGGTCCCCGTCGGGCTGGGACTGCTCGATGAAGGCCACGTGCCGCCACGTGTCCGCCCCCAGGCCCTGGGTGTTGTCGAAGGACATGCCCGTGAACTCCAGGCCGTCCTCGGGGATCTGGTTCCACTCCTTGCACGCGACCTCGCAGGCCTTGCAGCCGATGCAGATCGACGTGTCGGTGAAGAACCCCATCCGCGGCGGGGCGTCGACGTGGCCGGTGTCGGTGGCCGGGTCCGGGCTCATGAGCTCACCCCGGTCTGCGCGGTGATCCCGGCGCGCTCGCGGTACCCGGCGACGAAGGCGGGCCGGGCCGGGCCGCGGGGCCGGCGGCCGGGGACGATGTCGACGGTCAGCGCCTTGTCCTCCTGGATGTGGACGGTCGGGTCGATGGCGATCGAGGTCAGGTCGTTCATGGCGTCTCCGGTGGCATATCCGTTGGGGCCCCAGTGGTAGGGCATGCCGATCTGGTGAATGGTCTGACCGTCGATGCGCAGCGGGGCCATGCGGCGAGTGACCATCACGCGGGCCTCGATGACGGCGCGGGCGGTGACGATCGACGCCCAGCCGGCGTGCTCCAGGCCCCGCAGCTGCGCGAGCTCCGGGGAGACCTCGCAGAACAGCTCGGGCTGCAGCTCGGCCAGGTACGGCGACCAGCGCGTCATGCCGCCGGCGGTGAAGTGCTCGGTCAGGCGGTAGGTCGTCAGCACGAACGGGAAG
>JBBSUL010000061.1:0-18956 GCA_038234375.1 Solirubrobacterales bacterium
CAGCGCGTCCACCACAACGTCGAGACCGCGCAGTCCTACTACCCCGAGGTGTCGTCCACCGTCCGCTACGAGGGGCGCCTGCGCACGATCGACGCGGTGCGCGAGGCCGGGTTGGAGACGTGCGTCGGCGGCATCCTCAACCTCGGTGAGTCCGACGAGCAGCGCGTGGAGATGGCCTTCGAGCTGGCCTCCATCGACCCCACCTCGGTGCCCATCAACCTGCTCAACCCGCGTCCGGGGACGAAGTTCGGCGACCGCGACTACCTGGACCCGTGGGAGGCGGTCAAGTGGATCGCCATCTTCCGTCTCGTCCTTCCGGACGCGCTGTTCCGCCTGTGCGGCGGGCGGGTGGAGAACATCGGCGATCTGCAGCCACTGGCGGTCAAGGCCGGCCTCAACGGCGTGATGATGGGCAACTTCCTCACCACACTGGGCAACACGCCCGAGCAGGACCGGCAGATGTTCACCGACCTGGGGCTGAACATCACGCGCCACTCCGACAACGGTGCCGACCCGCGGCCGGACAACCGCTCGGGCTGGCTGGACGGGGAGACCCCCGACGTGGTCGAAACCTATCTGGACACGCGCGCCGACGCGGAGGCGGCAGGCATCGAGATCTCCCTCTGGGATCCGGCCTCGCAGCTGCGCTACGCCAAGAAGGACAAGGCGGTGCCCGCGCGCCCGGACGGGGCGGAGAACCGCTGGCCGCCCCCCGCCGAGGAGACCGAACCGGCGCTCAGCGGCCTGCCCCACGGGCTGTAGCGCGGCGGCCATGAGCGACCTGGAGCAGCGCCTCGCCGACCTCGACGACCAGGGGCTGCGGCGGCGCATGCGCCTGGTCTCGGGCCCCCAGGGCCCACGGGTCGTACTGGACGGACAGGACGTGCTGCTGCTGTGCTCGAACAACTACCTGGGCCTGGCCGACCACCAGCGCGTGCGCGAGGCGGCCGCCGACGCGGCGATGCGCTGGGGCGCCGGCGCGGGCGCGTCCCGGCTCGTGTCCGGGACGATGACCGTGCACCGTCGCCTGGAGGAGCGCCTGGCGGCGTTCAAGGGGACGCAGAGCGCCGTGCTGTTCGGCTCCGGGTACCTGGCGAACCTCGGGGTGGTCAGCGCGCTGGCCACCGCGGGCGGCCCGGAGACCGTCGTCTACTCCGACGCGCTCAACCACGCCTCGATCGTCGACGGCTGCCGGCTGGCACGGGCCCAGACCGTGGTCTACGACCACGGCGACGTCGAGCATCTGGCCTGGTGCCTGCGCCAGCACCGCGGGCGCCCCGGCGTGATCGTGACCGACAGCGTGTTCTCCATGGACGGGGACGTCGCGCCGCTGGCCCAGATCGCGGCGGTGGCCCAGCGCCACGGCGCTCGTCTGGTCGTCGACGAGGCCCACGGGACCGGGTGCGTGGGCCCCGAGGGCCGCGGTGCGGTCGCCGAGGCCGGCCTCGACGGCGTCGTCGACGTGGTGGTCGGAACGCTGGGCAAGGCGCTCGGGGCGTATGGCGCCTTCGCGGCCTGCTCGCGGACGATGAGCGACTTCCTGACCAACACCTCGCGGCCGTTGATCTTCTCTACGGCCCCGCCTCCGCCGGCGGTCGCCGCCGCGCTGGCCGCCCTTGAGCTGATCGGCGAGGAGCCCCAGCGGGTGCGCCAGCTCCAGGCCAACGCCGACATCCTGCGCGCGGCGCTGGCCCGCGAGGGCTTCGAGGTCGCGGGGGCCACCACCCAGATCGTGCCGCTGATCGTCGGTGACGCCGCGCTGGCCATGCGGATCTGCGAGACGGCGATCGCCGGGGGCGTGTTCGCGCAGGCCATCCGGCCGCCGACGGTGCCCGACGGCACCTCGCGGCTGCGTCTGGCCGTCATGGCCTCGCACACCAAGGCGCAGCTGCGCGAGGCGGCCGGCGTCCTCGGCCGCGCCGCGCTGCAGGCGGGCTTCCGCCCCGGCGCCGGGCTGCCCATCGCCGCCGCGCAGGGTGGCCGGACGCCCCGGGTCGCCGCCGCGTGAACGTCGGTGCCGGAGTGGGCGTGGGGGTCCGCGGCTGTTTGGTCACCGGGACCGACACCGGGGTGGGCAAGACCGTGGTGGCGGCGGCGATCCTGGCCCGCCTATGCGCCGACGGTGTGGACGCGCGGGCGTGCAAGCCCGTCGTCACCGGGACGGCGACGCCGGACGGGCCGGAGGCCATGGCCGACCACGTGCTGCTGGCCGCGTGCACAGGCCAGACCCCGGACGCGGTGTGCCCGCGGACCTACGCGGACGCCGTCTCGCCGCACCTGGCCGCCGCCGACGCGCCACTTGACCCGGACGCGCTCGTCGCCCACGCCCGCGAGGTGGCCGCCGGGGCGGATGTGCTCGTCGCCGAAGGCGTCGGCGGCCTGCTGGTGCCGCTCACCCCGCAGTTCTCGATGTGCGACTACGCGGTCGCCCTGGGTCTGCCGATCGTCGTCGCCGCCCGACCGTCCCTGGGCACGATCAGCCACACGCGCCTGACCGTCGCCGTGGCCCGCGCCGCCGGGCTCGAGCTCCGGGGGGTCGTGATGACGCCGTGGCCGGCGGAGCCCACCCTGATGCAGCGCGACAACGCGAGCACGGTCGCGGCGTGCTGCGACGTGGCGGTGTGGCCGCTGCCCGAACTGGCGGCCGTGGTCCCCGACGACCTGGCCGCCGCTGCCGCCGCGTGGCCGGTGGCCGACTGGGTCGCCATGCCCCGCGGCGGCCCGTCCGCGCGCTGACGATGGTCGCCGCCGGTCCCCACGTCGCCCACCACCCCGGGGCGACGCGCCGAGGCCTTCAGCGCTCGCCGTCGGCGGCGATCTGCACGATCGACGCGTCGATGAGCCACTCCACCGGGGAGACGTCGTCGGTGTAGACCCGCCCGCCGCGCAGGGCCAGGGCCAGGCGCGCGGCCGTCGCCCGCGCCGTGCCGCGCAGCAGCGGCGGCAGCTGCCCGTCGGGCCCAGAGGCCGCCACCAGGGTGGCCGGCGACGCGGGCGCGTCGGTCCCCACGAGCATGGTGTTCACGCGCTGCGAGGGATCCCGCAGGACGGTCGAGAACGACGTGGCCATGGTCGCCGACAGGACCTTCTCCAGCTTGGTCGAGCCGTCCGGGTGCCCGGCGTTGACGATGACCATGCCGCCGGGGTTCAGGCGCTTGCGCACGAGGTCGAAGAACTCGCGCGTGGCCAGATAGAACGGGATGTAGGGCTGGCGGTAGGCGTCCACGACGATGACGTCCCAGCGCCGGTCGGCCTTGCGCAGGAACGGCCGCGCGTCGGCGGTGTGCAGGCGCAGGCCCGGGCCGCGCAGGTCGAACAGCTCCCGGCCGACCTCGGTCAGCGCCCCGTCGATCTCCACGCCGTCCACCCGGGTCTGAGGGAAGAAGTGGCCCACCGCCCGTGCCGTCGTGCCCGCCGCGTTGCCGAGGATGGCCATCGACCGGGGCGCGCGGTCTGGCCGCGCCGCGAAGGGCAGCACGAGCATCTCGTCCCAGTAGTTGCCGGTCAGCCACTGCCCGGGCGTGTAGACGCTGTGCACCGCCTGGCCCTCGTTCAGCTCCAGCCGGCGCTCGCCGTCCGAGTCCTGGACGACACGGGCGTACTGGTACTCGGTCTCCTGCTCCCAGATGACCCGACCGCTGCCGGTGGCCTTCACCGTCCCCACCGGGATCGCGATCAGCGAGGCCAGCAGGATCGGCGCCACGACACCGGCGCGGCGGCCCATCCCGAGCACCGCGACGATCGCCAGCGCCACCGAGAAGCACAGGAAGGTCCGGCGCGTCCCGAGGAAGGGGACGAGCACGAGCGCGGCCAGGAACACCCCGGCCAGCGAGCCGAGCGTGGAGATCGCGTACAGGCGCCCGGCGATGCGCCCCGCCTCCTGCACCGTGGTCACCCGCAGGCGCACCGCGTACGGGGCCACCGCGCCGAGCAACATCACCGGGACGGCGATGAGGACGAGCACCCCGATCAGCGAGCCGACGAACGCCCCCGCGCTCACGCTGTCCAGCGCCTCGACGCTGATGCGCAGGAACGGGCCGGAGACGAAGGGCACGATGGCCAGCAGGACGGCGGCCGCCAGCACGAGCTTCGAGAGCCCGGCCGGGGTGGGGTCGCGGTCGGCGAGACGCCCGCCGACGAAGTAGCCGACGCTGAGCGCGACGAGCACGGTGGCGATCGTGTTGGCCCAGACGATCGTCGACGCGCCGAACCACGGCGCCATCAGGCGGGCGGCGGCGATCTCGGCACCCAGTGAGGCGGCGCCGACGACGAAGGCGAGCACCTCGATGCTCACCCGCGGGCGTCGGGGCGCCGACCGGGCGGGCGGGCGGGACGGCGAGGGCGGCACCGTCCGCAGGGTAGTCGGCCCACTGCCCCGGGGAGCCGCCAGCGCCTTCCGCAACGCACCCGCTGACGGGCTGCGACCCCGACGGAACCGGGCCGCGGCCACCCGAACTGGCGCGTTACCGCTCATACGACTGATCCGATGGTCCGCCCGTCCCGCTAGGTTCCTCAACTGCCCCCTCGATCCGAGGGTGGAGGAGATTCCTTTCAACGAAGATCCGCTCGGCCCTGTGCCGTCGCGGAGGAGGTGTGCCGTGCCTGATCCACGTGACCAGCCGTCTGCGGTTGCTGTACTCGCCGACGACCCGACGTCCCGTAAGAAGTTCCTGCGTATGGTGGGCGGGAGTGGTGGCGTCGCCGCGATGGCCGTCCTCTTGGGCGCCTGCGGCAGCGACAGCAACAGTACGTCCACTCCGGCCCCGGCGCCGGCCGACACCGGTGCCAAGGCGCCGTCGGGCGACGCCAAGGGCGACCTGGACATCCTGAACTACGCGCTGACGCTCGAGTTCCTGGAGGCCGACTTCTACAAGAAGGTCATCGACGCCAACCTGTTCAACGGGAAGAACGGTGACATCGTCAAGAACTTCGGGGAGTCCGAGCAGGCTCACGTCGACGCTCTGACGGCGACGATCAAGAAGCTCGGCGGCACGCCCGTCACGGCCCCGCAGACGAAGTTCGACGTCTCCGACGCCATGGCCGTCACCGAGCTGGCCGCGACCGTCGAGAACCTCGGCGCCGCCGCCTACCTGGCCCAGGCCCCGAAGATCAAGAACATGGAGGTCCTCGCGGCCGCTCTGTCGATCCACACGGTCGAGGCGCGCCACGCGGCGACGCTGAACACCCTGCTGGGCAAGTCCATCACCCCCGACGGCGCGTTCGGCAAGCCGGCAGAGATGGACGAGGTCCTCGCTGCGGTCAAGCCGTTCATCGTGGCCTAACCCGACGACCAAGAGGAAACAGAGACTATGCCTAAGAACAAGACCCTCGCCGCGCCGGAGTTGCACGCGATCGAGATCCACGGGATGACGCGCTCCAGCTTCATCCTCAAGAGCGCCCTCACCGTTGGTGCCACCGCCGGTGCTGCCGCGGTCGGCCCGTTCGTGTCCAACGCCCTGGCCCAGGACGCCGAAGGTGACATCGCCATCGTCAACTTCGCGCTCGTGCTGGAGTACCTGGAGACGCGCTTCTACAAGAAGGCCACCAACCTGGGCCTCAGCAAGGAGGTCGCCGACCTGGCCAAGCAGTTCGCCGACGACGAGCAGGAGCACATCAACGCCCTGCGCGGCGCCGTCAAGCAGCTCGGCGGCACCGTCGCCGCGAAGCCGGTGTTCGACTTCGGTGTCACCGACGAGAAGAGCTTCCTGAAGCTCGCGCAGACGCTGGAGGACACCGGCGTGGCCGCCTATAACGGCGCCGGTCCGATGATCAAGAACAAGGACATCCTGGCCGCGGCCGGGTCCATCGTCCAGATCGAGGGTCGTCACGCCGCCGCCATCCGCCTGCAGAACGGTGAGATGCCCTCCCCGGACGCCTTTGACAAGGGCATGACCGTGGACGAGGTCACCAAGGCGATCACGCCGCTCATCAAGAAATAGCTGAAAGCGTTCGCTAGCGCTCTCGCTTGCAGCCGGAAGTTCCGCCAACCCCTCGCTAGCGCTCGGGGTGCGGAACTTCCACTCGGCGGCCACCGGTGCTTTTGCATCGGTGGCCGTTGTTGGTTCTAGCCGAAAGCGTTCGCTAGCGCTCTCGCTTTCGGACGGGAGTTCCAGAGGCCGTCAGTGCTGGCGGCCGTGGGGGGTGGTGAGGTTCTGGGTCGGGCCGAGGGGGACGACCTGGGTCGGGTTGATCGACGTGTGGGTCACGTAGTAGTGGCGCTTGATGTGGTCGAAGTCGACGGTGTCGGCCACGCCTGGGGTCTGGTACAGGTCGCGCAGGTAGCCGAACAGGTTCGGGTACTCGGCGAGCTTGCGCAGGTTGCACTTGAAGTGGCCGTGGTACACGGGATCGAAGCGCACGAGCGTCGTGAACAGGCGCCAGTCCGCGAGCGTCGGCGCGTCACCCATGACGTAGCGGCGCGTGGCCAGGCGCTCCTCGATGTAGTCGAGCGTGTCGAACAGCGGGACGACGGCCTCCTCGTACACCGCCTGCCGCGCGGCGAACCCCGAGCGGTAGACGCCGTTGTTGACGGTGTCGTACACCCGCGCGTTGAGCGCGTCGATCTCGACGCGCAGCGCCTCGGGGTACAGGTCCAGCTCCGGGTATGACGCGAACGCGTCGAACGCCGAGTTCAGCATGACGATGATGTCCGCGGACTCGTGGTTGACGATCGTGGCGGTCTCGGTGTCCCAGAGCACGGGGACCGTCACGCGGCCGTCGAAGGACGGATCGCTCGCCGCGTACGCCTCGCTGAGGTGCGTCCACCCGTGCAGCGGGTCGGGCGTGTCCGCGAAGAAGCGCCAGCCGGCCTCGTCGCGGATCGGGTCCACCACCGTCATGCCGATGGCGTCCTGCAGGCCCTTGAGCTCCCTCACGATGACCGCGCGGTGCGCCCACGGGCAGGCCAGCGACACGTACAGGTGGTACCGGCCCGCTGCCGCGGGGAAGGGGGACGAGCCGTCGGCGGTGACGTGATCGCGGAAGCGGCTGTCCTGCCGCACGAACGCGCCTCCCGAGTCGGACTCCTTGGGGAACGGGGCGGGCTGGGCGGACATCGAGCACTCCTGGGGTCGGGACGGCGACGAGCACGATCACGGGTACGGGTCAACTGGTTGCGTACACAACGACCCTACCAAGGCCGCGCGCCGACACCGGAGCCATCCCGGTCAGGCAAGCGGCCGGAAGACGCACGATGGCGACGGTCAGGGTGGCGGCAAAAGCGCGGTGGCGGCCGCGCGGCGACGGGAGACCCGGCGCACGCCGACCACTGCGCTCACCAGGAGCGTCAGCGCCGAGGCCCCGGTACTCAGGGCGCGAGCGGTGGTGACGGGATCGGGGATCGCCTCGTAACGAACCCCGTCCGGGGTGATGTCCAGGAACCCGGCGGGGGTGGCCTCCAGGGCGCCGCCACCGCCGCCGCCATCCCCGTCACCCTCGCCGTCGGTTCGCCCCCGGCCGAATCCGGCGCCTCCAGCCCCGCGCACGCGGGCGACAGGCACCACGACACGCTCCCCGGCCGCGATCGGCTCGCCGAAGCACAGCGAGGCGCCGCCCAGCGCGTTGGCCAGGCGCGTCACCCCGAAGCTGAGGCGTCCGTCGTCGACCCGCGGCACGGTCCGCGGACTGCCGGTGCCGTCGGCAGGGGCCACGGCCGCCGGCACCTCCACCGCGGGAGCGACGTCGACCCGATCCGCACGCGCCCGTTTGCCCTTCCCCTTGTCCTTGCGCTTCGCGCCGCCGACCGGCTTGTCCTTGGCCACGGCGAGCGGTCGCGTCAGTCCTCGTAGGGGACGAAGTCCTTCTTGCGTGCGCCGCACACCGGACAGAACCAGGTGTCCGGGATGTCGGCGAACGCGGTGCCGGGCGGGATGCCCCCGTCGGGGTCCCCTTCCTCCTGCTCGTAGATGAATCCGCAGGACTCACAGATCCAGCGCTCGGCGGTCTCGGTGGTGCTCATCGCGGGCAAGCCTACCCGGAGACGGCGGAGGGCAGTCGTGCGGCGGCGTGCGGCCACGGCGGTGGTTAGGCTGAGACGATGACGCAGATCGACCGCCCTGCCCCCGGTGAGGAGCTGAACGTCGACGACACCGAGACGGTCCCCCGCCAGGCCGCCTCGATCATCCTGCTCCGCGGCGGTTCGGACACCCTGGAGCTGCTGCTCGTCAAGCGCACCGAGAAGGCGCGCTTCATGGGTGGGGTGTGGGTGTTCCCCGGCGGCGGGGTCGACGCCCACGAGGGCGACGGCGACGCCGCCCACCGCCGTGCCGCGGTCCGTGAGCTCGCCGAGGAGGCCGGCATCGCCCTGCCGGATCCGACGGGCTCAGACCTCGTGAAGTTCTCGCAGTGGATCACGCCCGCCGAGGTGAAGATCCGCTACGACACGCACTTCTTCCTCGGCGTGGTGCCGCCCGGCGCGGTGGTCCGTGTCGACGGCGAGGAGTGCGTGGACAGCCGCTGGGTCACGCCCCGGGCCGCGCTGGACGCCCACGGCGCCGGCGAGATCCTGCTCGTCTTCCCGACCATCAAGCACCTCGAGCAGCTGGCGCCGTTCGCGTGCACCGACGACCTGCTCGGCCACGCATCCGGGCGCGAGGTGCTCGCCGTGCAACCACGGGTCCTGATGACCGGCGAGACCGCGCGCGTCGTGCTGCCCGGCGAACCGGGCTACGACGACTGACGCGCGCGCCCTCCGGGGGCTCAGGCCTCGGTGGTCGGGGGCTCGTCGGCCGGCGGAGCCTCGTCGGCCGGAGGCGTATCCGAGGCTGAGGGGTCCTCCGAGCCGGCGCGAGCCTCGGCCTCGGGCGAACCGGCGTCGGCGTCGGACTGCGGCGCCTCGGCGGCCGGGGGGTCGGCGTCGGGCGCGTGGGCCGGTGCGGCAGCGGGCTCGTCGGCCGCGGGGGCCGCGACTTCGGGCGCACCGTCCGGTTCCGGCGTCGCTTCGACCGGGGTGGCCTCCGGCGCTGCCGGCGCGGGCTTGGGCTGCGGCGGCGCCAGCGGCGGGGGGAGCTCGCCGTCGTTGTCGGCGATGATCGCCTGGTACTGCGGGGTCAGGACCTTGGCCCAGGCCAGGATCGCCAGCACCTGCGACGACGGTCCGCGGCTCTTGATGCGGTTGTCGGCGAAGGCGAGCGTCGGGTTGATCTCCCCCACCAGCCAGCCGTGCGCGACGTCGGCGTCCATCTGCAGGAAGACCTCGGGCCGGCGCGTCGTCTTGCCGAAGTAGACGAGGGGCTGCTGGTTCTGGCGCACGGCGACGGTCACCGTCGAGCGCGGCGCCGAGAGCTGGAGCTGGAGGATGGTGTTGGTGCGCACGAGCGCGCCGACGGTCTTCTCGTCGGCCAGCACGTCGGAGAACAGCTTGCCGAAGGCGCCGTAGACGGCGGCCTCGTCGGTGAACAGCGCCATGGTCCTAGCCCTCCTTGCCGAGCAGGAGGGCGATGCCCTGCCCGCCGCCGATGCACAGGCTCACGAGGCCGAGCTCGTGTCCGCCGCGGTCCATCTCGTCCAGGCACTTGGCGGTGATGATCGTGCCGGAGGCCCCGATGGGATGGCCGAGGGCGATCGCGCCCCCGTTGGGGTTCACCCGCGGGTCCTCGTCGTCGAGACCCAGCTCCATCAGCACCGCGAGGGCCTGCGCGGCGAACGCCTCGTTGAGCTCGATGACGCCGACGTCCTCGAGCTTGCGGCCGGCGCGGTCCAGTGCCTTTCGGATCGCCGGCACGGGGCCGATGCCCATGATCTTCGGGTCCACGCCGCACGAGGCGTAGCTGAGGATGCGGGCGCGCACGGGGGCGCCGTGGGCCGCCGCCTTGCCCGAGTCCATCAGGACGATCGCCGCGCCGGCGTCGTTCATCCCCGACGCGTTGCCGGCCGTGACGGTGCCGCCATCGCGATTGAACACCGCACCGAGCTTGGCCATCGAGGCCGCGTCGGCCTCGGGCCGGATGTGCTCGTCGCGGAGGAAGTCGACGGTCTCGCGCTTGACCTTCACCGGGACGCCGACGATCTGCCCGTCGAAGCGGCCGGCCTCGCGCGCGGCGTGCGCCCGCGTGTGGGACATGACGGCAAAGGCGTCTTGGCGCTCCCGCGAGATCCCGTACTTGTCGACGAGGTTCTCGGCCGTGACGCCCATGAGGATGTCGTTGAACGGGTCGGTGAGCGCGCCCATGACCGGGTCGACGATCGCCGACGGACCCATCTTCGCTCCCCAGCGGGCCTGCGGCAGGTGGTAGGGGCCGCGGCTCATCGACTCCGCGCCCCCCGCGAGCGCCACGTCCGCGTCCTGGGTCTGGATCGCCTGGGCGGCGGAGACGATCGCCTGCACCCCGGTGCCGCACAGCCGGTTGACCGTGAACGCCGGGGTCTCCTTAGGCACCCCGGCCCGCACCCCGACGACCCGCGCCATGTACATGTCGGCGGGCTCGGTGTGGATGACGTTGCCGAAGACGACGTGCTCGATGTCGTCGCCGGTGATCCCCGAGCGCTCGATCGCGCCGGTGGCGGCGATCGTCCCCAGCTGCGTCGGCGGCACGTCCTTGAGCGACTTGCCGTAGGAGCCGATCGCCGTGCGCGCGGCGGAGGTGATGACGACGTTGGTCATAGGGCGGCAGGGTATTGGAGGGGTGCCCGGGGCCGCGGTCCGGGCACCCCTCTGCGACCACACCCGAGGTCGGCTGGTCGCGCCCGACTCAGCGCCGCACGCGCACCCGCGCACGGGCAACGGCGCAGCCCGGCTTGGTCGCCACGACGGTGCGCAGGCCCGTCGAGCCGAAGCGGTAGGGCAACGTGGCCCGCCCACGGGCGTCGGTCCGCACGCTGCGGCGACCCACGCGGAGGCGCACCCCACCGCGGCAGACCGTGGACGCGGACCGCACCGTGGCGCGGAGAGCGACACGCTGCCCACGACGCACGCGACGTGGGGTGACCGTGAGCCGCATGGCCGGACGCGCGGCGGGAGCCGGTGCCGCGAACGTCAGGCGCAGGTGCTGGATGCTGCCGTCCTGTGAGGTCAGGAACGCGTCGCGGTTTCCCTCGAACGGCGGGAAGGCGACAGGGAGCGCACGCTGTCGATCGGCACCGAACTCGTGTAGACCACGCACGCCGCCCACGGCCGCCAGCGCGAGGGCGGACCGGTTCAGGCGACGGGGCGCGCGGAGCGGACGCATCTAGTCACCCTATTCCGGTGCGCGGGTTCCAGCGGACCAGTCCGGCTGCCGCGGAACTTCCGGCCTCCCCGCCCGTTACCCTCCGCAGGAGACACGATGGAAGCTTCCAGCCTCGTACCCCCGGCAGGTCTGGCCACGCGGCGTCCGGGGAGCGGCATGCTGCTGCGCCTGCGCAGCGACGAGCAGCTGGTGACGCTGTTCCGCCGCGGCGATGAGGACGCCTTCCGGGTCATCCACGACCGCTACCGCCAGCGTCTGAGCGCGTACGCCCGCCAGATGCTCGGCGGCTCCGCGGCGGACGCCGAGGACGCGATGCAGGACGTCTTCCTCCGCGCCTACGCGGCGCTGCGCGCCGACGACCGGCCGCTGACCCTCCGTGCCTGGCTGTACCGCGTGGCCCACAACCGCTGCGTGGACCATCTGCGCCGACCCGCCTCCCAGGCGACCGTCGAGCTGACCGAGGTCGCCCGCCAGCTGGAGTCCGGGGCGCCGGACCCGCTGCACGCCCTCGAGCAGCGAGAGGACCTCCGGCGGCTGGTGGCCGACGTTCGCGCCCTGCCCGACCAGCAGCGCTCGGCCCTGCTGATGCGGGAGATGGAGGGGCTGACCTACCACGAGCTCGCCGCCGCCCTGGGGCTGACCATGCCGGCGGTCAAGTCGGTGCTCGTCCGCGCCCGGATGGGGCTCGTCGAGGCCCAGCAGGCCCGCGACACCCCGTGCACGGCGATCCGCGCGGACATCGCCTCCTCCCACGACCGCGGGGTGCGGGCCAGCGGCCGGGCCCGGCGCCACATGCGCGAGTGCTCGAGCTGCGCCGGCTACCGCACCACGCTGCGCGGGATCTCCGACGCCCTGCACGCCCTGAGTCCGGCGACCGGTCCCTGGGGATTCCTGGCCAAGCTCGTCGGGCTCGGGGCGGGCGGGACCAGCGCGGCCGGCGGGGCGGCGGCCGCCGGATCCGGGGCGGGCGCGGTGGGGGCGACCGGGACGTTGACGGTGGGCGGCACCGCGGCGACCGTCGGGACGACGGCGGCGGTGACCAAGATCGCTGCGGTCGTGTGCTGCGCAGCCGTCCTGGGCGGGGGCGTCGAGGTCGCCCGGGAGTCCGCGGGCGACGAAGCGTCAGCGCCGGCCGCCTCTGCACCCGGCCGTGCCCCGTCGACCGCGAGCCGGAGCGCCGGGCGGGCGGGCGGCCTCGTGCCGGCGAACGTCCGTGCCGCCGTCGGGCCCGTGGGCTCGGGCCGGCGTGCGGAGCCGACGCGCGACGCGACCACCGGTCCGCCGACCGGCACCAATCCGGGCGCCGACGCGGGGCCCGGCCACACGGACTCTTCCCTCGCTCCCACCCCCGGCGCGACCGCGTCCGTGCTGCCCGGCGGCGGGGTCGAGGCGCCGACCGGCCTGGATCCGGCGGCTGCGGGTGCCTACCCCGCCACGACCGTCGACACGCCGGGGCCTCCGCTGCGCCTGCCGCCGCGACCCGCGGGCTCCTCGAGCGTGGGGGCCACGGGGTCGTCCACGACGGCCGCCGGTTCCCCGTCCGGCGCCCAGAGCACGACGGCCGGCACGTCGGGCTCGTCCGACGGACCGTCGGCCGGCGCAGCGTCGACGACGACCGGCCGGCACGGGCATCCGGGCGGCGCGACCGCGCCGGCGCCCGACGGCGCCTCCTGACGCACCGCACGCGCTCGTGCCGTCGCGCCGTGACTGCTGCGTGGAGCCTCAGTGCTGCTCTACGACACCGAGACTCCGCGCACGGCCCCGAGCACGTCGTCGGGGTCAGGCCACGGCCTCCAGGCGCACCGGGATGCCGTTGAGGAAGGCCATCCCGGCCAGCGGCTCCAGGTCCTCCGGCGCGCTGCCGGCCAGGATGTTGACGTTGGCTCCGCCGGACCGGTTGGCCAGCGCCCAGCCGCCGTCGTGGCCCCAGCCGTGGGGCACGGCCACGACCCCCGGGATGACCTCCTCGGTCACGCGGACCGCCACCTCGATCGCGCCGTCCTTGGACACGATGCGCACGCGGCCGCCGTCGTCGACCCCGAGCGGCCCGGCGTCGTCGGGATGCACACGCGCGGCGTGGACGCGCGCCCGGCCCGCCATCAGCTTGGGGCTGTTGTGCATCCACGAGTTGTGGGAGCGCAGCTCGCGCAGGCCGATGAGGCGCACCGGGTACTCCGGATCGGCGGGGGTGGCGCCGTCGGCCAGCAGGCGCGTCAGCTCGCCGGCGATCGCGGGCGGGTCCAGGTGCACGCGCCGGTCGCCGTGGCGGACCTTCTCGCGCAGGATGCCGACGGGCAGCCGCCCCTCGCCCACGGTCATGCCGTGCGGCGCGGCCGCGACGCGTTTCAGCGTCAGGCGCGGGCCGCGCCGGCGCAGGCCGAACAGGTCGCCGTCGCGCCCGGTCCGCAGCAGGACGTCAGCCATCCGGCGCGGCGGCAGCTTCACCCCGACGCGGCCGAGCCGCCGCAGCCAGCGGTCCGTGGAGGGGACGATGCCCATGCGGGCGCTGATGGCCTCGATGATGGCCCACTCCTGCCGGGCCTCACCCGCGGGCTCGACGACCGCCTCGGTCCACTGCACGTACGGGGTGCGGGCGAAGGCCAGCAGCGCCAGCGGCAGGTCCTCACGCTCCAGGAACGTGGTGGCCGGCAGGATGTAGTCCGCCTCACGGGCGGTCTCCGAGACGTACAGGTCGATGCAGACCATGAGGTCCAGCTGTCCCAGGGACCGGCGCATGGCGCCGGCGTCCGGCACGCTGAGCACCGGATTGCCGGCGGACACCAGCAGCGCGCGCAGCGAGCCTTCCCCCGGTGTGGTGATCTCGCGCGGGATGAGCGTGGCGGGCATCGCGCCGAGCACGTCCGGGAAGCCGCCGACGCGCGAGGTGCGCGCGCCGTAGGTGTCCAGGCCGGTGCGTTCGGCCGCCTCGTCGAGGCTGATCGCCGGCTGCCCGAAGACCGCGCCCCCGCGACGGTCCAGGTTGCCGGTGACGAGGTTGACGGCGTCCATGAGGAAGGCGACGAGCGTCCCGAAGCGCCCCAGGCACGAGCCGGTGCGCCCGTAGACGGCGGCCGCGGGGGCGGCCGCGAGGTCACGCGCCAGGGCGACGATGTCCTGCGCCGGGATGCCCGTGTGCGCGGCGGCCTCCGCCGGCGGCACCGATCGGGCCGCGTGCTCGAGCCAGCCACTGCCGGTGGCCTGCGCGGCGAGCGCGGCGCGGTCGGCCAGCCCCTCGGCGAAGAGCACGTGCAGCAGGCCGAGCATGAGCCAGGCGTCGGTGTCCGGGCGGATCGGGACGTGCTCGTGGTGCCGGGCGGTCTCGGTGCGCCGCGGGTCCACGACGACGACCCGGCCGCCACGCGCGGTGATCGCCTGCAGGTCCTCACGGATCCGCGGCGCCGTGAGCAGCGAGGCGTGCGAGACGTGCGGGTTGGCGCCGACGATCAGCAGTAGGTCCACGTGGTCCAGGTCGGGGATCGGGACGACGGCCGGCGACCCGTACAGCAGCGCGCTGGCGGCGAAGCGGTTGGACACGTCCTGCGATGAGGCGGTGTAGTAGTGCTGGCTGCCCAGCGCGTCCAGGAAGCCCTTCACCCACACCGGGTGCGAGTAGCTGAAGGCACCGGGGTTGCCCATGTACCAGCCGATCGCCCCGCCGCCGTGCTCGGCGCGGATCGTCGACAGGCGCGTGGCGATGTCGTTCAGCGCCTCGTCCCACTCCACCCGGTCAAACCCGGTGCCGTCGGCGCGCCGGCGCAGCGGATGCAGGACGCGGTCGGGGTCGTGGTGGACCTCGGTCATCGCGATGCCCTTCGGACACGCGGCACCCCGGCTCAGCGGATGCTCGGGGTCGGGCCGCAGCCGCGTCACCCGGCCGTCGTCGACCGTCGCCACCATCCCGCAGGACGCCTCGCAGATCCGGCAGAACGTGGGATGCTCGGTGATGGCCATCCCTGCAGCCTAGACCGGCCCGAACCCCGCGACCCGGACCGACGAGGCGGCCCCTCTCAGGGGTTGCCCGGCCAGCCCGCCGGCGGCCAGGCCGGGCGCTCCACGCCCTCCGGCAGCCGACCCTCCTCCTCCAGCTTGTCCATGTGCGCCGCGAGGGTCACCGCGGCGGCCGGGCGCAGGACATCGGCGACGTCCGACCACGCCCGGTCAAGCAGCGCGTCGACGGTGCGCGCCCCACCGTCGAGGGCCGCAAGCAGGCGCTCCTCGCGCTCGCGGCGGTGCTGCAGGTACTCGTCGATCTTGGTGATGGGGTCGTCGACGACCGGCCCGTGCCCGGGCCAGATCCGGCGCGGCGCCAGGGCCTTGAGCAGCTCCAGGCCGGCGAGGTACCCCCGCAGCGCGCCGGGGTCGGGGGCCACGAAGACGCTCCCCGTCCCCAGGATCGCGTCGCCGCTGAACACCGTGTCGTAGAGGACGAAGGCCACGTGGTCGGGCGCGTGCCCGGGCGTGGCGGCGACGGCGAACGAGCCGAGCGTGTCGCCGTTGGAGATCTGGACGTCGGCCGGGTAGCGCGCGGCGTGGACGGGCACGTCGCCTCCGAGAGCCCGCCGAAGGGCGGGAACCGCGCCCGCATGGTCGGCGTGGTCGTGGGTGAGCAGGATGCCCCGGGCACCGCCGCGCTCGTCGACCTCGAGGGCCACCGCGGCCAGGTGGGCGTCGAGGTCCGGGCCCGGATCGATGATCCAGCAGCCGTCGCGCCCGACGACGTAGGTGTTCGTCCCGGTGAGGCTGAACGGGCCCGGGTTATCCGCGCGCACGCGGGTGACGTCGACGACGGGCGACACGTTGCGCACGATAGCCCGCCGCGCATTGTGCACGGCCTGGCGCCATGCGCGAGAATGGGGAGCTTGCCGCCCGCTCCTGACCGCCTGAGCGCCCTGGACCAGAGCTTCCTCGCCCTGGACTCCGCCGCCGCCCCGCTGCACGTCGGCTGGACGATGCGCTTCGACGGGACGCCGCCCCCGCTCGCGGCGCTGCGCCGCCACCTGGAGCAGCGCCTGGCCTTCGTCCCTCGCTTCCGCCGTCGCGTCACCGCGCCCGCGCTCGGCGACCCTCGCTGGGTCGACGACCCCGGCTTCGACGTCGCCCGCCACGTGCACGAGCTGACGGTCGCCGCGCCCGGGAGCGCCGCGGAGCTGAGGGACCTGGCGGGCCTGCTGCTCTCGCGGCCCCTGGACCCCGCCCGGCCGCTGTGGCAGCTGTACCTCGTCCGTGGCCTGGCCCCGGACGGCTTCGCGCTCGTCGGCCAGGCCCACCACGCGCTCGTGGACGGGATCGCCGCCATCGAGGTCGCGGCGCTGCTGTTCACTCCGGACCCGCCGGCCACCGACGGGGGCACCGGCGGCCCGTGGCGCCCGCAGCCGCACCCCTCCGGCCGGGACACGGTCACCGCTGCTCTCACCGGGCGGGCGCGGACGGCCGGTGAGCTGGCGCGCGCCTCGGCCGGTTCCCCGTCGGTGCGCGGGACCGCGCGCCGGGCCGCCGGCCTGCCCGGGGAGCTGCGCACCGCCCGTGACGCGATGGCGGGTATCACGGGCCCGCTGCCCGCCACCGTCCTGAACCGCGGCGCCGGACCGCGGCGGGCAGTGGCCTACGCCCGCGCGCCGATCGACGAGCTGAAGGCGGCCGGGCGCCGGCACTCGGCGACGCTCAACGACGTGCTGCTGGCCGCGTGCGCTCCGGCGCTGCGCCGGGTGCTGGCCGCCGCCGGTGAGCACCCGGGCGACGTGCGGGTCATGGTGCCGGTCAGCACCCGGGACGGCGCCGCCGCAGCGCTCGGCAACCAGATCTCTTTCGTCGCCATCCAGCTGCCCGTCGATGACACCGACCCGGTCGGCGTGTTGCGCACGGTGCGCGACCGTACGAGCGCGGCCAAGGCGGCTGCGGCGGCGGGCTCAGGCCTGGACCTCACCGCGCTCGTCCGCGCCGCGGACGTGCTGCCCGCCAGCACCATGGGCGCCGCCGCCCGCCTGGCCTACCGGGCGGCCGCGTTCCACACCATCGTCTCCAACGTCCCCGGCCCGGAGGTGGAGCTGTCGGTGCTCGGCCGCCCGCTGCGTGCCGTGTACCCCGCCGTCCCCGTCGCGCCGGGTCACGCGCTGAGCGTCGGGGCGCTCTCCTACCTGGGAGCGCTGCACGTCGGCCTGTCCGCGGACGCCGACGTCCTGGGCGACGTCACCCGGATCGGCTGGGACCTGGAGCGGGCCCTGGACGCCCTGCGCGCGCAGGCCCCCGACGCTCCGACCCCGTGGGGCGAGCGGGCCCGCTCGCGGCGCGCCGGCGGTCGCACGGGTCAGCCGGTGGTCAGGCGGTAGACCGGCCCCTCCAGGGAGACGACGTAGATCCGGCCGAGGGTGTCCTGCCCGAAGGAGGCGAGGGTCGAGACCTTCTTCAGGGGCAGCTGCCGGTCGTCCACCGCGCCGCCGGGCGACAGCTTCGCGGCGCGGATGTGCCCCTCGCACAGATCGCCGTAGACGTAGTCGCCGCGAAGCGAGGTCGGCAGGGTCTTGTCGCGCACGACGTAGCCGCCGGTGATCGAGCAGTACCCGTCGCTGTGGTCGAGCTCGAGCACCGGGGCGACGGCGCCGCGCGCGGACTCGCCGTCCTTGTAGCGGCGGTTGCCCTCGAAGGGCCGCCAGCCGAAGTTCGCGCCGCGTCCCTTGCCCTTGGCGACGTGGTCGACCTCCTCGATCTCGCTCTGGCCGACGTCGGCGATGGTCAGCGCGCCGGTGGAGCGGTCGAAGGCGAAGCGCCACGGGTTGCGCAGGCCGTAGCTGTAGATCTCGCCGCGCGCTCCCTCACGCCCCACGAAGGGGTTGGACGACGGGATCCGGTAGGGCCGCGAGCCGGACGCGCGCGGGTCGATGCGCAGCAGCTTGCCCAGCAGCGAGCCGAGGTCCTGGGCGTTGCCGCGCGCGCCGTGCGCGTCCCCGGCACCGCCACCGTCCCCGGTCCCGATGTACATGAGCCCGTCCGGGCCGAACCGCAGCTGGCCGCCGTTGTGGTTGGCCTCCGGGTCGTCCATCCGCAGGACCAGGCGCGCGCTGGACGTGTTGGCCCGGGCGGCGGTCGCGCGCCGGTACTCGACCACGCGCTGCTTGGCCTGGCGGTCGGTGTAGTAGACGTAGAAGCGCCCGCGCTTGGCGTAATCGGGCGGGAAGGCGACCGACAGCAGGCCCTGCTCGCCGCCGGCCTTGACGAGCTTGCGGATGTCCAGGAACGGGGTCTTCTGGATCCGGCCGCCGCGGACGATCCGGATCCGCCCGGCCTGCTCGACGACGAACAGACGCTTGGTGTCCCCCGGTGCGCCGGTCGCGAACAGCGGCGCGGTGAAGCGACCGACGGGCCTCAGCACCAAGCGCCGGGAGGCCGATGCCGCGGCGTCATCGACGGACGGCTCGCTCGCCGGGGCCCCGGATGTCCGCGCGGTCGTGGAGCTCGGAGTGTCCGCGGCCGGGAAGCCGTCGGCGTCCCTGTCAGAGCCGCAGCCGGCGGCCGCGGTGACCGACGCAAAGGCGAGCACGGACACCCACAGCAGGCGGAGGCGCATCGGCGCAGGATGCCAGAGGCCGGGAGCGCGGGAACCGATCGCCGCTTCTGCACCTTGGCCACTGTTGGCCAACAGCAGCTGATCCGCCCAGCGGCACGCGGGCAGACTCCGCCATCCCGGCCGCGAGGGCGACTCCGCGGACGTGGGGGGGGCCCCCGGGGTGGGGTGGCAGGGGCGGACCGGGGGGCCCCCCCCCCCCCCCCACCCCCCCCCCCCGCGCCGCGCGCCCC
>JBBSUL010000062.1:0-18847 GCA_038234375.1 Solirubrobacterales bacterium
CGGATGCTCACCCGTCGCGCCTTTGGCTTCCACAGCGCCGAGGCGCTGATCGCCCTGGCCATGCTCAGCCTCAACGGCCTGTGCCCACCACCACACCGGTGAAATCAGTGTTCACCAACCCACGGCAACGTCAGGAGACCCGGAAAAGGGGCCCGGCGTCACGGAGCGGAGCTCGACGCGCGCGGGATGCCCGCCCGACGCCGCCGATGACAGCTGATGCAGGGATGCGCCGCCTCAGCTGTCACTGAGCGCGGCGGACCCAGCGGAGGATCGCGCGGGAGTTGGTGAGCACAGTGCCGTCGGGGAGGACGAGGGCCGAGAGCTTGTCGTCCCCGGTGGCCTCGCGCAGCGCCGCACGCGACCCCTTGCGCAGCGGCGGGAGCGGGTGGCCGCGGCCGGCGATGACCTTCTCGTAGCCGACCCCGGCGCCGTCCAGCGCAGCCAGCACCCGGCGGCACGGGTGCATCCGGGGACCGCCGTCGTCTCCGTGGCACACGTAGAGGGTGGGGGTGTCGGGCATTGGGTCTCCGGGGGTCGCTTCGTCGAGTGCGCCGGCGACGCATCTGTCGACACACCAGGAGGGCCGCACGGCCGCGAACTCATCGGCCCGCCGCGAACCCCCGAGCGAGGCTTGCTACGTAGCCCGGCCATATACGGGGTTTGGAAGCAAGCCTCGGGCGGGAGTAGCGGCCAGGTCGGACTCCTATGCTCGACAGATGACCGTGACCGCCCGCCCGCTGCTCCCGTTCGCCGAGGCGACGTTCGTCCGTGACCTGGAGGGGCTCTACGAGGACTGGCAGGGCGACGCGGTTCCCGCGCCTGAGCTGCTGGTGCTCAACGAGGAGCTCGCGCGGGAGCTCGGCGCGGACCCGGAGGCACTGCGCACACCGGACGGGGTCGCGCTGCTGGCGGGCACGAAGGTTCCTGCCGGCGTGCGGACCGTGGCCCAGGGGTACGCGGGCAACCAGTTCGGCGGCTGGTCGCCGCGCCTCGGGGACGGGCGGGCGCTGCTGCTCGGCGAGCTCATCGACGTGGATGGCCATCGCCGCGACGTGCACCTGAAGGGGTCCGGCCGCACGCCGTTCGCGCGCGGCGGCGACGGCAAGGCCGCCGTCGGGCCGATGCTCCGGGAGCACCTCGTCGGCGAGGCCATGCACGCGCTCGGGATCCCGACGACGCGGGCGCTGTCCGTCGTGGCCACCGGGGCACCGGTCCGGCGAGAGACGATGCTCCCCGGCGGCGTGCTCGCCCGCGTCGCGTCCAGCCACCTGCGGGTCGGGAGCTTCCAATACGTCGCCACGACCCTGAACGACGTCGACCTGCTGCAGCGCCTGGCCCACCACGCCATCGTCCGCCACCACCCGCAGGTTGCCGACGCGGACGTTCCGGCGCTCGCGCTCCTGGAGGCCGTCGCCGACGCCCAGGCCGACCTCGTGGCCCGCTGGCTGCTCGTCGGCTTCGTCCACGGCGTGATGAACACCGACAACATGGCGATCTCGGGGGAGACGATCGACTACGGCCCGTGCGCGTTCATGGACGCCTACGACCCGGACACCGTGTTCAGCTCGATCGACCACGGCGGGCGGTACGCCTACGGCGCCCAGCCGCAGGTCGCCCACTGGAACCTCACCCGCCTGGCCGAGGCGCTGCTGCCGCTCGTCGCCGCCGATCAGCAGGCGGCCATCGGCGCCGTGATGCCCGTGCTGGACGCGTTCCCGGCGCGCTTCGAGCGCGCGTGGCGGGACGGGATGCACGCCAAGCTCGGCCTACCGGATGGCACGGGCGGCGAGGAGCGAATCGTCGAGGACCTGCTCGACCTGCTGCGCGCGCAGGCGGTCGACTGGACCTCGTGCTTTCGCGCACTGGCCGCGCACGCACGCGGTGACACCACGGCGGTCGCTGCGGTCAGCACCGACCGCGAGGCGTTCGATTCCTGGCTTGACCGGTGGACGGCGCTGGCGCCGGACGCGGACGCGATGGATCGCGTCAACCCGCTGTACATCCCGCGCAACCACCTCGTCGAGGACGCGCTGACCCAGGCGACCGTCGGCGATCTTGACCCCTACCACCGGCTGCACGCGGTCCTCACCGCGCCGTTCGACGCGCAGCCCGGGCACGACGGATACGTCCAGCCAGCACCCGGAGACGCGGACCGGTACGTCACCTTCTGCGGGACCTGAGCGACCGGCGGGGCGGGCGTCGGCCGGGTCCCGGGGCCCGGGTCCCCTGCGGCATACGGGCCGCGCGCGCGAACCGCGGCGGGACTTGAGAGCATGCGCCCGTGGCCGTCGCCTTCGCCCTGCTGACGTCCCTGGCGTACGGCCTGTCCAACTACATCGGGCCCCGGCTGGCCCGCGGTGCCCCGCTGTTCGTGCTGCTCGTCGTCGGCCAGACGTGCTCGCTCGTCCTCGCCGCGGTGGTCGTCGCCGCACAGGGCGACCCGTTCCCCGGCGGCCGGGGCCTGGGCTGTGCGCTGCTGGCCGGCCTGGGCAACGCCGGCGGGCTCGTGCTGCTGTACCGGGCGGCGGCGATCGGGCCGCTCAGCGTCATCATGCCGATCGGCGCCCTCGGGGCGGCCGTCCCCGTCGTCGTCGGTGTTGCGGGCGGGGACGGGCTGACGGTCCTGAAGGCGGCGGGGATCATGCTGGCCCTCGCCGGGGTCGTGCTCGTCACGCGCCAGCCGCTGGGTGCGCCCGCGACTTCGGAGGCCGCGGCGGTGCCCGCCCCGGCCTCCGCCGGTGCCGGTGCCGGCGCCGACCGAGCGGGCGCGATCGTCCTCGCCGCCGCCTCGGCGGCGTGCTTCGGCGTCGTCCTGGCGGCCATGGGCCCGGCGTCCGACGACGGGGCCGGGTGGGCGGTGCTCCTCAGCCGTGTGAGCCTGCTCGTGGTGCTCGTCACGCTCGCCGTCCGGGTCGGGGCACTACGCGGGGTCCGCGCGGGCGCCCTGCCCAAGCTCGCCGTTCCGGGCCTGCTGCTGTTCGCCGGCACGCTGGCCTACGCGACCGCCACCCAGAAGGGCGACCTCAGCGTGGTCTCCGTCCTCAGCTCACTGTTTCCGGTGGTCACCGTCGCGCTCGCCCTCGGCCTGGACCGCGAACGCGTCAGCGGCCTGCAGGCACTGGGCATCGCCGGCACGATCGCCGGGGTCGTCCTGCTCTCCGCGCGCTGACGGTGGTCCGTCCCGGGGCTCAGCGACTGTCGTCGTCGCGCGGCTTGAAACGCGCGGCGTCGTAGACCTGCGCCTCACCGACGCGCTGGACGAAGTCCTCGTTGTCCGGCGTCTTGTGCCGCCAGCGGGGCTTGCCGCACGCCGGGCAGGGCTCGGCGTCCAGCGGGCGTACCGCCCCGCACTCCACGCAGGACAGGGGGAAGCGGACGCTCGGGCACCCGTCGCACGGCACCCGGGACCTCCCGCCGCGTGCGGACTCTGGAATACGACGACGCCGCAGCGGCAAACGTCCTGATCGAGCGGGCCGATGATCGATTGAAGCTCGGGCGGGGCCGGGCCGGGCGCGCGGTCGAACACCGATCGTGCCCGGTTGGGGTGGTGGGCAGAATGCGTGGTCGACCGGTGATGGGGACCTGGTGTCCTGGCCGCTGACAGCTGACGCAGGCATACGACGCATCAGGTGTCATCGACGCCGCCCACCGCGCCTTTGGCGCAGGACCTGGACCGCGCAGCGCCGTTGTGTCAGCGACCGACCGTCGGCCACGCGCGGCGCGCGCGTGCCCGAGCGGTCATCCACGACCGGGCTCATGCCGTCGAACCGGACGACAGCGTGTTCAGTCGAGGTCGAAGGCCGCGCGGATCGCCGTGGCGAGCTCGTCCTCCTGAGCGCCAAAAAGGACGCCGACCTGCCGTCCGAGTGCGGCCACGGGGACGGTCGTGATGTGATCGCAGGTGACGGCTGATCGGCCGTCGAGGCCGTTGGCGGTGTCCAAGAGCACCTCGGTGGAGAGCCCACGGACGGTGGTGGTGACCGGGGCGCTGGTCACGGTGCTCAGATGCGGACGCACGAGCTCGCGGGTGACAGGCACTCGCTGACCTACATGAACCGGATTCGGGGTGCGGGCGGTGTCGCTGGGGCTCGGGTACCTGCTCGCCGACCACAAGCAGCGCCGGAGGGTCAACGGGCTGTGACTGATGGTCGTCGGCGCGGACACGGTCATGGGCGCGCGCATGGCCGCGGCCGGCGAGCTGACCCGTGCGCAGGCCGCGGAGCTGCTCGCCGTCACCGGGGGCGCGACGGCGGTCGACGTCGCCGGGCTGCTCGTGTGCGCCCCTGAGGGGTTCCGGCCGGGGCGCGCCTGCACGCCACCGGCAGCCGCTATGGCCAGTCCAGCCGTTCGGCGAGCTCGGTAGGCCCGAGGTCGACCAGCCGGCTTCGCTGCACATGCCCATACTCGCCGTCGCGCAGCGCCAGCCAGCTGACCGTTCTCTCGGTGGGATCGACGAGCAGCACCTCGTCGACGTCGTGCTCGGCGTAGAAGCCGAGTTTCTGCCAGCTCTCGCCGTCGGGGGAGCGGACCTCAACGACGACCGCGGCCGTCGAGAGCCACACGCCCGCCGCTCCAGGCCGGTGCAGGCCTCCGTCAGGCACACGGAAGTCCTGCTCGGACTCGCCGAGATTGAACTCGCCCATGGCGGCCAGCAGCCCAGCGTCGCGGGCCGGGCCATCGAGCACCACCGCGAGCAGCTGGGAGACCCGACCTGGAGACAAGTGTGCGAAACAGGCCGGCGGCCGCTTACGCGACCGCCGCAGGTAAGACCGTACTCATGTTGTGGCGCGCGAGGCAAGGGCGCCGGTCTTGACAATGACGGTGTCAGCCCGGCGGACCGGTCGTCGGGCGCACTCCGTCCTGCCACGGATGCTCGAGCGCCTCGTAGAAGGAGCCGACCGCGATCGCCGCGACGAGCTCGTCCAGCGCCGCCGGCTCGATCTCCAGCAGGTGCCGGGTCGGCACGTCCTCCTGCAGGTCGTTGCCGAACTCGGCGACACCGTCGCCGTACACGGTCAGCGTCCACCCGCTGCGGTGGCGCACGCTGATCGCCCCGCCGCCGTCGGCCAACTCCTCCAGCAGCGCGGGGATCTCCGCCAGCGGCGGATCGTCGGTCCGCGCGCCGTCACGGTGGACCACGGTGAACGCCATCAGTGTCTCGCCAGCGGCACGGGCGCAGTTTCCCACACGCGCGGTGCCGCCGACAGCGTCTGCCCGTCGCTATCCGTCCAGGCGCATCAGCCGTTCGATCTGCTGCACGCTGCCGGGGATCTGCAGCGCCTCGGCGTGGTCCGGGTGCTCGGCGCTGAGACGGTCCAGCTCGCGACGCGCGTAGGCCAGGCCCCGGTCCAGCTGCTCCTCGGTCCTCGGTACGGCGGCGAACGCCCATCGCCCGGTTGACCGCCGACTGCACCCGGGCGTGGTCGTACGTCGGATCGGCGGCGCGCAGCAACTGGGCCAGGCGCCGGGCCAGGCGGCCGAGCCCCTGGCGTTTGGCGGCGACCCGCCGGTGCGCGGGACGGTCGTCAACGTCGTCCGGCGCCGGTGTGGCCGACCGGGTCTGGGAACCGTCGGCGGTCGCGCCTGACCCGACCCGCTCGCGCCGCACAACTCCAGCACCTGGCGCAGCGCGCGTCGGACTGCCCGAGCTCGCGCAGCAGCCGCCGGGCGGCGACGACCTCCTCACGGCTGTAGCGGGCACCGGCGACGATCATGCCGCCGGACTCCACGTGGGCGTCCAGCGCGTCGAAGTCGACCTTCCGGGTGGCCCCGGTGGGTGGCTCGACGTCCAAGGCGTCCGGGTCTGAGTCGCGCAGCTCGTGGCGCAGCTCGAGCTCCACGCGGTGGGCGAAGGCGACCAGCGTCGGGTCGGCGGGCAGGTACACGGTCGCGTTGAGGTCGTCGGGGTCCCGCGTGCGGCGCCGCACGACGCGGCCGATGGCCTGGCGGAAGAACAGCTCGGTCCGTCGCACGGTCGCGTACACGGCGACGGCCAGGCGCGGGATGTCCTCCCCCTCGCTGACCATGCCAACGGCGACGATCCAGCGCGGCTGCGCCGCCGCGGCGTAGCGGGCGATCCGCGCGTGGACGCCGGGGTCGTCGCTGTGACGAAGGGGATCGCGCGCGAGTCCGAGCGAAACGGCGTGCCCGAAAGACCGAGGCGCAGGGTGAAGGCCGTGCGCAGCGCCGTCCCCCACGTCGCCGCCTCGCCCGCAGTGGTGGCACTCGTCGAGAACGACGGCGGTCGGGACGGCAAGGTGGTGGGCGAAGAGGTCTGGGGCGCTGGCGACCTGCTGGTAGGTCACCACGACCCCGTGCGCGTCGGAGCGCCAGCGCCCGTCGGCGTTGCGCCAGCGCGGGTCCAGGATGAGCCCCGCGCGGTCGGCGGCGTCGGCCCACTGCGCGCGCAGCGCGGTGGTCGGGCACACCACGACGACCTGATGCACGCGTCCGGCGTCCAGGGCCGCACGGACGGCCAGCGCCGCGGCCAGTGTCTTGCCCGCCCCGGGCGTGGCGACGAGCAGGAAGTCGGGCGACGGGTGGGCGGCGTGGCGGTCCAGGAACAGCGCCTGCCAGCGGCGCAGGGCCGGCGCGGTCACGGGCGGCGATCACCCTTACGCAGGTTGCAGGCCGGGCAGAGGGCCTGGCCGTTGGCTGCGTGTGTCCGGCCGCCGGCCGCGTGCGGCACGACGTGGTCGGCGTGCCAGGACGGCGCCAGCGCCGCGTCGCACTCGGCGCAGCGGCCGTCCGCGGCGAGGTACAGCGCCACGCGCTGTCTGCCTGAGAACCGCCGGGCGTCGTCGGACACGACCGGCATGATCGCATCCGCCGCCCGGCCACCGGGTAGCGTCCCGCCCATGTCTCGCACCGGCGCAGAGATCGAGCTTGCCGCCCGCCCGTCCGGCGAGCCGCAGCCCAGCGACTTCCACTTCGCGCGAGTCAGCGTCCCGGACCCGGGGGCCGGGCAGCTGCTCGTGCGTAACACGTGGATGTCGGTCGACCCGTACATGCGTGGGCGCATGAACGAGGGCCGCAGCTACGTGCCGCCGTTCCAGGTCGGCAAGGCGCTGGACGGCGGGGCGGTCGGGGTCGTCGAGCTCTCCGACGACGCCTCGGTCCCCGTCGGCGCCACCGTCCTGCACGGGATGGGTTGGCGGGAGTGGGCGACGGTGCCGGCCGGGTCGGTCCGCATCGTCGACACCGCCATCGCCCCGGCACAGGCCTACCTGGGCGTGCTCGGGATGCCCGGCCTGACCGCGTACGCCGGGCTGCTGGACGTCGGCCGCCTGCGCGACTCAGACATAGTCTTCGTCTCCGGAGCGGCCGGCGCCGTCGGGTCGCTCGTCGGCCAGTTCGCCAAGCTGCGCGGGCACACCGTCATCGGCAGCGCCGGATCGGCGGCCAAGGTCGACCACCTCACCCAGGACCTGGGCTTCGACGCGGCCTTCAACTACAAGGACGGCCCGGTGCTCGACAGCCTCCGCGCGGTCGCCCCGGACGGCATCGACCTGTACTACGACAACGTCGGCGGCGAGCACCTGGAGGCGGCGATCGAGCACCTCAACGTCAACGGGCGCGTGGCGCTGTGCGGCGCCATCGCCCAGTACAACGCGACGGAGCCGGTTCCGGGCCCGGCGAACATGGTGCAGATCGTGGGCAAGCGGCTGACGCTGCGCGGCTTCATCGTCGGCGACCACTACGGCCGCTTCCCCGACTTCGTCGCCCACGTGGCCCCCGCGCTGGCCGAGGGGCGCATCCAGGCGCGCGAGACCGTGGTCGACGGCCTAGCCGACGCGCCGCAGGCGTTCATCGACCTGCTGCGCGGGGCCAACGTCGGCAAGATGCTCGTGCGCCTGGGCTGAGGGCTACAGGCGCATGCGGCGGGCCAGCGGCCGAGCGGCGGCCGCGAGCACGAGCACCGGCAGCGCGGCCAGCCACACGACCGGGTCGGTGAACGAGAACGTCTCCAGCCGGGTGCCGAGCACGATGACCAGCAGCGTCAGCGGGAGGATGCCGACGAACGTCGTCCACGTGAACGTCCACAACGGGACCCGCGTGGCTCCGGCGACGTAGCCGATCGGGCTGTAGGGGACGATCGGGATCAGGCGCGCGGCCAGCAGGACGGGGGCGCCGCCGCGCTGCAGCGCCGCCTCGGCGCGCGCCAGGCGCTCGGCCCCGGCCAGGCGCCGGAGCACCGGGCGGCCCAGGTGCCGGCCCAGCCAGTACGTGACGAGCGCCGACGCGGTCCACCCGCCGAGCACGAGCGGCAGGGCACCGGCGAAACCGTAGACGTACCCGGCGGTCGCCGTGACCAGCTCCGTGGGATAGAAGACCACGGCGTGCGCGAGCATCACCGCGAACAGCACGAGGATGCCCCCGGCACCGAGGTCGCGCAGCTGCGCACGCAGCGCGGTGCCGTCCCGGTGCAGCGCGGCCGTGGCCGCGTCCCGCAGGGCCGGGACGGCCAGCACGATCAGCGCCGCCACCGCGATGACCGCGAGGCTGAGGAGCACCCCGAGCAGGCCCCGCTCCGCGTCAGGGGTCGGCGGGTCGCCGGTCGGCGTCTCGGTGGGGCGATCCCGCAGCAGGACCCGAGCCTAGCGGCGGATCCTGAGGCTCCCGGGAAGATCCGGGTGCGCCGCCGTCACTCGGGCGCCGGCGCGCCGGCGGCGGCGTCGTCCCCCGCGGCCCGGGACGCGCGCGAGTCATCCGAGGAGGCGAAGCCGCGGTGGCGGATCCAGTCGGTGACCCCGGGCGCCACGACGTCGGCGACGTTCATGAACTGGCCGACGGGCGGGCTCAGGCGGCGCGGACGCTCGACGATCGCGCGCGTGACGTAGCCGGCGGCCTCGTCGGGCTGGACCGCCGGAACGCCACGGTACAGGCCGGTCGGGGAGATCATCGGCGTGCGCACGAGCGGCATGTGGATCGTGGTGACGCGGATGCCGTCGCCGAGGACCTCGGACTGCAGGCTGTCCCCGAACGCGTCCAGCGCCGCCTTGGAGGCCACGTAGGCGCTGAAGCGCGGTACGCGGGTGAGGACGCCGAGGGTCGAGACGTTGACGATGTGGCCGTGGTGGCGCTCCTGCATCGCGGGCAGGAGGCCGAGGGTGAGGCGGACGGCGGCGAAGTAGTTCAGAGCCATCGTGCGCTCGTAGTCGTGGAAGCGCGTGGTCGAGTTGGCGACCGCGCGGCGGATCGAGCGCCCGGCGTTGTTGACGAGGATGTCGACGTGGCCGTGGTGGGCCAGCGTATCGGCGCACAGCGCGTCGATGGCCTCCAGGTCGGTCAGGTCGACCGGGTGGACGGTGGCGGTGCCGCCGGCCGCGTGCACCGCCGCGGCGACCTCCTCGAGCTTGCCCTGGCTGCGGGCGACGAGCGCGACGGTCCCGCCCGCGGCCCCGATGGCCAGCGCGGTCGCCTCCCCGATGCCCGACGACGCGCCGGTGACGAGGGTGACGCGATCCTGCAGCGCGCGGTCCAGCGACCACGCCCCGAAGGTCCGGCCCGCGGTCCCGACCGGGCGCATGGCCACCCGGTTGGCCAGGGCGGCGGAGTCGTTGACCAGACGCTGCCAAGAGGACATGGCGCCCATGTTACGGGTCCGTACACCATAGGGTCGCCGTGCTCATCCAGCGTCGGCGCCGATGGCCCGGCGGGCGAGCGCGAGAATGCCCTCCCGGGAGCCCGCCGACGCGTAGAACCCGGCCGGGTGGCAGAAGATCGCGTCGGGGACCCCGCTGACGGCGGCCAGCTCGTCGCCGGTGCGCCCGGCCCACGCCTGCGGCAGGTCCAGGCGGTTGGCGAACGTCCCCGGCGCCTCCGGGACGGCCTGTAGCGCCCAGCCGTCCGTCTTCGGGTAGACGACGAACCGCGCCTCGGGGGCGGCCTCGACAACCGTCGTGCGCCACGGCATGTTGCGCGGCAGCTCGACGATGCGCGGCTCCTCGTCGGCGGCGGCGATGGCGTCGGTCACGAGCTGCTGGGCGCGTGCGAAGGCGGCCGCGCCCGCTAGCTCCCGCTGCAGGATGGCGGTGGCCAGCGCCACCGCCGCGGCGAAGCGCTCGTCCTCGGCGCCCGCGTCCAGGTCCTCGTCCCATTCGGCGTTCATCGCGGCGACCAGGCCGCTGACGGTCATCGGCCGGATGTCGCCGACGAGCGACTCGCTGATGGTCTGGCCGGTGTCGTTGGCGTCGACACCTTGAACCAGCCGCTCGTCGATGGAGCGGGCGGCGTCGGCGCTGCCGGCGAGCTGCTCGCCGTACGTGCGCCAGACCAAGCCGAAGCTCGCGTAGCGCACGCCGTTCTCGCGCTCGGACGCCCCGCCACGCTGGTGGTGGTCGAAGTCCCCGGTGCCGGCATCGTCGCGGCCGCCGACGTCCACGCGGATCTGCGCCGCGGCGTGGCGGTCGGCGTCGCGGCGGCGGTCGACCTGCAGCGCGCCGAGCGCGAGGCCGAGGGTGGCGACGGCGAAGACGTCGTCGGCGTGGAAGCCGCCCGGATGGGTGGCGACCGTGGTCGGGCCGGTCATGCGGCGGCCGGCCCGGTCGGCGTCGGTGTGGCGGCGGCCGCGTGGGCGGCGACATCGATGACCCGCCGCTCGTGGGTGCCGATGCCGACGGTGCGCTCGCCGTCGCAGACCTTGACGGCGAAGTGCAGCTTCCGCTCGTCGACGACCTCGTCCAGACGGGCGGTCGCCGTGCACGTGGCGCCCTCCACCGCCCCCGCGACGTGCTTGACGCAGACCTCGAAGCCGACGGTGGCCTGGCCCTCGGGCAGCTGCGCGTAGGCCAGGCGCGCGGCGGTGCGCTCCATCATTGCGATCATGCCCGGCGTCGACAGGACGGTGACGGCGATCGTCCCGCCGACGTCGGTGGTCAGGGCACCCTCCACCGTGAAGTCGTCGGTGCGACTGGTGCCGGTGTGCATGGCGCGCACTCTACGGTCCGGCGATCTGGTGTGATGGGCCCCATGAGCTCCTACCGCCGCCAGTCCGAGAAGACCGCCTTTGATCGGGGACTGCAGCGCTTCGCCGCCACCCGGCTCGGCGGCCTGCTGTTCATCACCGTGCTGCCGGCCATCGACCGGCGCCTCATGCCGCTGACCCGGGGCCGGATCCGCATGTCGCTGACCACGCCGTCGCTGCTGCTGCACGCGCGCGGCGCGAAGTCCGGCCAGCCGCGCGTGACCCCGCTGGTCTGCACCCCGCACGGCGATGCCTATGTCGTCGTCGCCTCCAAGGCCGGGGCCGACCGCCACCCGGCCTGGTACCACAACCTCGTCGCCGATCCCGACGTGGAGATCGACGTCGACGGGCGCCGTCGTCGCGTGCACGCCCGTGAGGTCCACGGCGCCGAGCGCGACGAGCTGTGGGCCCTGGTCAACGACAACTACGACGGCTACACCGCCTACCAGCAGCGCGCCGGCAACCGGACGATCCCCGTGATCGTGCTGGAGCCGCGCTGACGCCGTGAACGCCACCGTCGGGTGCGTGCGCTCACAGGCTACGGTGGACGCTAGGTCCTGGCGTCGTGTCCTGGTCATCTGCGCCGGCGCGGTCGGCGCCCTGCTCGCCGGCTACGGTGCTGCCGCGCCGGCATTCCGGGTACAGTCGCAGCAGTGCTGGCCACGAGGTGCCGGCGTGCGCTAGAGGAGCGTCTCATGGGAATCATCGGCTTCATCATTCTCGGCCTGATCGCGGGGGCGATCGCCAAGCTCATCATGCCCGGCAAGGACCCCGGCGGGATCATCGTCACGATCCTGATCGGGATCGCCGGCGCCGTCGTCGGCGGGCTGATCGCCAGCGCGCTGGGCGTCGGCGAGCTCGGCAGCTTCTTCGACATCGGCACCTGGATCATCGCGATCCTCGGCGCGCTGCTGCTGCTCGCGGCTTACCGCGCCGTGGCCGACCGCCGCGGGCCGAGGTCCGCCACGCGGTAGCCCGCCGCGCTTCCGGCCGCGGCGCCGATGCGCCGCAGCCGGGCGCGGACGTCGGCGCTGCTCGGTCGACCTGGCCGGGCCCCCGCGGCAGCCAGGCCGGGCCCCGGGAGGCGCTCCCGCGGAAGCGCACCGCACCGCGCACCCGGGGCGTCTAGGGGTCCTCACAAACACCAAGCGTGCCGCGGCCTTCGTCAGCACCCCGCGTATGTCTCGACCAGGCCGTGCAACCGAGGCTTGCTTCCGAACCCCCGTATATGGCGTGGTTTGGAAGCAAGCCGCCGCCCGGTGCGGGCGCGCCAGGTCCACGGCGCCGAGCGCGACGACCCGTGGACACTGGTCACGACAACTACGCCGGGTACGCGGCCTACCAGCAGCGAGCGGGCTCCCGGACGATCCCCGTGGTCGTGCTGGAGCCAGCGCTGACCGAGGCGGCGCGACGCGCCCGCACGACGACTCTGACCGGCCTGAAACGGCGGCGTCCCGAGCGGACACGGTAAGCCGGTGTAGTGTCGGCTGTGATGCTCCTACGCGTTCGCCGACCGCCTGCGCCGCTACGCGGCGTTCGCGGCCGCCCACGGCGCCCTCGCGCTGATCTTTGTCCTCGTCGGGCGCCGCGAGTGGTCCGGGCTCGTGTGTTTCTCACCGGGCTGCCGCTCCTGTTCGCCGGGGAGGCCTCCCAAGCCGCGATCACGCTGCACCCGCTGCTGGACGAGGTCGCTCACCGGCGATGAACGGATCGCGCTGACCGTCGCCCCTTGGACCATCACGGGCCTGCTGGCATGGCTGAAGCGCGTGCGGGGGATCAGCGAGGACGACTGAGTCGCCGCCAGCGCTGAGGTGGTTCCTTCCTACTGCGGCCAGCACCACGGACAGGGTGCCGGCGCACACCGGCGTCGTCGTCGGTACCCGTCGCGCTTGATGGTGGCGCGACGGCTGGACAGTCGTGCTCGGGGGCCGCTACCCTGCGCATCCGCATTGCCGACCCCCAGCCCCGTTCCGGGCCGGGCGTCGTCATGCGCACCACCGCTTGACCTGAGCGCCATCCCACCCGTCGGCCCGACGGCCCTGAGGTGCGCCTCCATCCCCACCGTCGTTCCACACGGCCGCCCGCGCGCGGCGGCCGCACCCGCATCGTCCGGTGACCCCGCAGGGGTTCGACTCCCCCGGTTCGCGCTCCCATTCCCACCCGCATGCCCAGCACCACCGTCCTGTCGACGACCGCACTGCGGCCACGCGGTCCCCTGCCCGCGGCGCGCGTCAGCGTGGCCCCGGGCGACGTCGCCCAGCTGTTTGTCAACGACGTGGTCGGCGCCCGCTCCCTGGCCCGGATGCAGCGCGTTGGGCGCAGGTCCAGGCCCCGGCGTCCGAACTGCCGGAGGCGACCGTCTGGCTGGCCCGCCACGCGGTCGACCGCCCGCCGACCGCGCCGCTCCCCCTGGCGGAGCTGTACGTGGTGCCGAGGGGCACAATGGGGAAGGTGACGCGTCGGGCACGGCTCGATATGGGTTCGCGCAGGCGTTGGGGCGCGACCGATGAGCCGCGCCGCGCGGCGTGAGCACCGCGGGCCCCCAACCCGGCCGATCGCCGCCCCACCGTCGGGTGCCGGACGGGCCTGAAATAAGGGCCGCAGGGGTCAGTCGGCGGCTTGGAGCGAGTCGGCAGCGGTCGCGGTCGACGCCGCCAGCAGCACGGCGTCCTTTAGCAGGAACTGGCCCACCAACGAGAGCTTGCGCCCGGCGTGCTCGTCCTGCGATACGCCGGGGCTCGTGACCATGAAGCTGAGCGTGGTGGCGAACATCCCGACGGCACCGAGGCTACCCACGGTGGACGCACGAGGCGCGAACGGCTTGGCGGCGATCAGGGACCCCAGGGCGATCTCGGTCACCCCGATGATCCGGGCCAGGGTCTTCTTGCCGAGCTTCTCCCGAAGCCCCGACATCGACGGACTCGAGGCGACCAGTGGATCGATGTTCTCCACCTCGTAGCGCTCGAACTTGAGCGCACCGATCCAGATCAGGTTCGCCGCCAGTGAATAGCGGAGCCCCACGATGCTCGCGGCCTGCAGACCTTCTCCTGTCGTCATCTCACTTTGCCTCTCTTTCCAGATCGTCAACTGTGCTCTTGCGTCCTAGCTCCTATCCCCGACGCACGTTCGACAACCCTGCGGTGTCAGACCACCGATCAGACCGAGGCTCAAGCGGATGCGCGGGCGGGCGACATCCACGAGCGCCGACGAGGCCGGAGGTTCACGACGGCGTCGACCGTACGCGCCTCCCTACAGCGTGCCGGCCGGGGCGAGCCACTCCACGTCGAACCGCAGCGACGTGTGCTCGCGCAGGCGGTCGAAGTCGCGGTCGTAGTGCAGCACGGTCAGGTGATGGCGCTCGGCGAGCGCGGCCAGCAGCAGGTCGACGATCGGCACCGAGCGGTGCAGCGCGACCCGGACGAGATCGAGATGGGCTTCCCGCGCACGCCGCTCCACGACGGCGTCCAGAGGGGCCTCCGGCGCGGTCTTTGTCAGTACCCCCGGTCCGCATCACGGATCGACGCCCGAACCTGACGGAGCATCGGGTCCTGCCCCTGGCGTCTACGCCAACGCGCCGCCCCGACGGCGATGAACTCGCGCGACCGAGGATTGCTTCCGAACCCGTCGTGTATGGCGGGGTTTGGAAGCAAGCCTCCGCCGCCGGCGACGCCGGTGCCCGGGCGTGGCTACTTGCGCTTGCGGCGCGGGGGCAGGTCGGTGATCGTGCCCTCGATGAGGTCGGCGGCCAGGCCGATGGTCTCCGACAGCGTGGGGTGCGGGTGCACGGTGAGCGCGAGGTCCTCGGCCACCGCGCCCATCTCCAGGGCGAGGACGGCCTCGGTGATGAGGTCCCCGGCGTGCACGCCGGTCGCGCCCGCCCCGAGGACGCGGCGGGTCTCCGGGTCGACGAGCAGCTTGGTGACCCCCTCGCCGCGGTCCATCGACAGCGCGCGGCCGGACGCCGACCACGGGAACGCGGCCACCTCGTAGGGGATGTCCTGGGCCTTGGCCTCGAGCTCCGTCAGCCCCATCCACGCCACCTCGGGATCGGTGTAGGCGACGGCGGGGATCGTGCGGGCGTCGAAGGTGACGTCGTGGCCGGCGATGACCGCGGCGGCGACCTTGGCCTCGTGCAGCGCCTTGTGCGCGAGCGCCGGACCGGGCACCACGTCCCCGATCGCCGAGATGTGCGCGACGTTCGTGCGCATCCGCCGGTCAACGGGGATGAACCCGCGCGTGTCGACTTCGACCCCGGCCGCGTCGGCGTTCACCGCGCCACCGTTCGGGCGCCGGCCGACGGCGACGACGATGCGTTCGAACGTCTCGGTGTCGGGGGTCTCCTTGCCCGCGAAGCGCACATGCAGTCCGTCGTCCTGGGCGTCGACGGCCTCCACCCGGGTCTCCAGATGGATGCCCGCGTACCGCTGTTTGATGCGCTTGTGCAGCGGGCGCACGAGGTCGGCGTCCGCGCCGGGGATGAGCGCATCGGCCATCTCGACCACCGTGACCGCCGACCCGAGCGCGTCGTAGACGGTGGCCATCTCCAGGCCGATGATGCCGCCGCCGACGATGAGCAGACGCTCGGGCACGTCGCGCAGCTCCAGCGCGCCGGTGGAGTCAACGATGCGCTCGTCGTCGGGCAGGTCGGGCAGCGCCACCGCCTCCGAGCCGGCGGCGATGATGCACTGCTGGAAGGCGACGGTCTGCTCGCCGTCGTCCTCGGTCTGCACGCCCATCGTGTGCTCGCCGGTGAACTGCGCCAGCCCGTGCACGACGCGGACCTTCCGCTGCTTGGCCATCCCCGCCAGCCCGCCCACCAGCTTGTCGACGACGCCATCCTTGAACTCACGCAGCGCGTCGAGGTCGATCTCCGGAGTGGCGAAGGTGACGCCGTGCGCACCGGACGCTTCGGCGTCGGTGATGAGCTTGGCCGTGTGCAGCAGCGCCTTGGACGGGATGCACCCCACGTTCAGGCACACGCCCCCCAGCGTCGGATAGCGCTCGATCAGCAACACGTCGAGCCCGAGATCGGCCGCCCGGAACGCCGCCGTGTACCCGCCGGGCCCGGACCCGAGGACGACAAGCTGCGCCTGATGATCGGCGTCCGGAAGCTCGACGGGTTCGGGCTGCGGGGGCGCGTCCGCGGGGTGGACACCCCCCTCCGCTCCGCTCTGCTCGTCCCTCGCTCCGCGGGAGCCGCTCCGGGGGGTGTCCGCCGCCGCTCCCGCGTCCTGCGCCCCGTCGTCGACGTCGCTGTCCGGGCCAGGGGCGGTCCGACCTGCCCCCGGAGCGGCGTCCGTCCCGGAGACGGAGTCGGAGGGACGTAGCGGAGGGGGCGGGTCGGCCGCCCCGTCCGAACCCGCGTCCGCGACCTCGAGCTTCACCAGCTCAGTGCCCTCCTTGACGCGATCGCCGACCTTCACCAACATCTCGATGACCTTCCCCGCCGCGGGCGACGGGACCTCCATCGTCGCCTTCTCGGACTCCAGCACGACGAGCGAGTCCTCCTTGGCGACGGTGTCGCCGGCGGAGACAAGGACCTCGACGACGGGGACCTCTTCGAAGTCTCCGATGTCGGGAACGGGAACGGTGGTGGTGTCAGCCATGGCTAGAGGAGCACCCGTCGCAGGTCGGTGAGGGTCTGGCCGAGGTGGGCGACGAAGCGCGCGGCGGCCGCGCCGTCGATGACGCGGTGGTCGTACGACAGCGACAGCGGCACCATGAGCCGAGGCGCGAACGCCTCGCCGTCCCACACGGGCTTCATGGCCGCGCGGGTGACGCCGAGGATCGCGACCTCGGGTGCGTTGACGATCGGGGTGAACGCGGTGCCGCCGATCCCCCCGAGCGACGAGATGGTGAACGTGCTCCCGCTCATCTCCCGCGGCCCGAGCTTGCCCTCGCGCGCCTTGCCCGACAGCTCGGTGAGTTCGCGGGCGAGGTCGACGATGCCCTTCTGGTCCACGTCGCGGATGACCGGGACGAGCAGGCCGTTCGGCGTGTCCGCCGCGAAGCCGAGGTGGTAGTAGCGCTTGAGGATGAGGTGGTCGCCGTCCAGCGACGAGTTGAACGCCGGGAACGCGCGCAGCGACGCCACGCACGCCTTCAGCAGCAGCGCCACCATCGTCACCTTGGCGCCGTCCTCCAGCTTGGCCTGCTCGGCGTTGACCGCCTTGCGGAACGCCTCCAGCTCGGTGATGTCCGCCTCGTCCTGATGCGTGACGTGCGGGATCGCCACCCAGTTGCGGTGCAGGTTGGACGCCGACAGCTTCTGGATCCGCGTCAGCTCGACGCGCTCGGTCTCCCCCTGCTTGGAGAAGTCCGGCCGCGGCCACGCCGCCAACGGGAACCCAAGAATCGAATCCGCATCCCCACCCGAAGCAGGCGCAGCGGAAGACCCGGACGAGGCGGCATCGACGGCCGCCCGAAGATCAGCAGCATTGATCCGCCCACCCCGCCCCGACCCAACGACCGTCCCGAGATCAATCCCATACTCCCGAGCCCGCCGCCGCACCATCGGGCTGGCATACACCGGTCCTCCCGACGCAGAACCACCCCCAGCCTCCGACGACGCCTCGCCACCGCCAGCCGCGTCCGAGGCGGGAGCATCGTCGCTGTCCCCCGCAGCGGCTCCCGCCGGAGCGAGGGACGAGCGAGGCGGAGCGGAGGGGGACGGCGACGTTGCGGACGCATCGTCGGCCTCCGACCCTGAGTCCTCCGAGCCCGAAGAGTCCTCCGACGACGACTCTTCAACCTTCAGCAACAACGTCCCCTCACTCACCACGTCCCCAACGCCCACCACGATCTCCGCCACCACACCATCCACCGGCGAAGGCACGTCCATCGTCGCCTTCTCGCTCTCGAGCGTCACCAACGGATCCTCCACCGCCACGGCGTCCCCGACCGCCACGAGGATCTCGATGACCGGAATCTCCTCGAAGTCCCCGACGTCGGGGACGTTCACGTCCGTCACCTGCGCCACGGTGCCACCGCCTCCGGGTCGATCTCGTACTTGTCGATCGCGTCCTGGACGACGGACGCCTCGACCGTCCCGTCGGCGGCCAGCGCGTGCAGCGCGGTGACCGCGACGTGGCGGGCGTCGACCTCGAAGAAGCCCCGCAGCTTGGCGCGGGTGTCGCTGCGCCCGAAGCCGTCGGTCCCGAGGACCTCGTACCGCGCGGTGACGTAGGGACGGATCTGGTCGGCGTAGGTGCGCATGTAGTCGGTGGCCGCGACGACGGGGCCGTCCCGTCCCGACAGGCACTCGTGCACCCAGCTGGACTGCGGCTCCTGCGTCGGGTGCAGGCGTGACCAGCGCTCGGCCTCCATCCCGTCGCGCCGCAGTTCGGTGAACGACGTGGCGCTCCACACGTCCGCCCGCACGTCGAAGTCGTCGGCCAGCAGCTGCGCGCCCGCGAGCACCTCGCGCAGGATCGTGCCGGACCCCAGCAGCTGCACGCACGGCCGGTCGCCGTCGTCCGAGGCCTCGGCGACGAGGTGCAGCCCCCGCAGGATGCCCTCCTCGGAGCCCTCGGGCATGGCCGGCTGCTGGTAGTTCTCGTTCATGATGGTCAGGTAGAAGAAGACGTCCTCGCGCTCGGCGATCATGCGCCGCAGCCCGTCCTGAACGATGACCGCGACCTCGTAGCCGTAGGTGGGGTCGTAGGCCACGCAGTTGGGGATCGTGGAGGCCAGCACGTGCGAGTGCCCGTCCTCGTGCTGCAGGCCCTCGCCGTTGAGCGTGGTGCGCCCGGCGGTCCCGCCGACGAGGAAGCCGCGCGCTCGCGAGTCGCCGGCCGCCCAGGCGAGGTCGCCGATGCGCTGGAAGCCGAACATCGAGTAGTAGATGTAGAACGGGATCATCGCCACGCCGTGGTTGGCGTA
>JBBSUL010000063.1:0-18789 GCA_038234375.1 Solirubrobacterales bacterium
GACTCCCAGGGTCAGGTCTCCGGTGGTCCCCCGACCACGGCGAACGCCACGCTGAACGGGGCCCCCGGCCCGACCGCCATCTCGGTCACGTTCAACTCGGCCACCGCGGTCAACGAGGCCCAGGGTGTGCGGGTCGACCTCGGCGCCGCGACCGGCACCGACCCCAACCCCAACGACAGCATCCTCACGATCGTCGGGCGCTAGCCGCACGGACAGCTGGGGCCCTCACGGCCTCGACTGTCCTGACGTCAGCCTGAGCCCCGTTCCGGGGCTCAGGCGAGCAACACCCAGCGCCGCGGAGGGTTCTCCGCGGCGCTGTGCGTTGTAGCTGGCGTGCACGGCGCGAAGCGCCGCGACGAGTGCTTGCGTCGCATCGGGTCCACGACCGGCAACCGGCAACCGGCAACCGGACGGTCACACCTCTCCAACGATTCGGTCGCAAGGTTTGCCGGAGACGAACGTACGCTGCCGAGGCCTTCGAGACCACGTCGTCTCGGCCGTGCGTGCCCGTACGCGACCGACCCGACCTGGGCGTCTCGCCATCCTGATCCAAGGAACCCCTCATGCCACCGTTCATCACCGGCCGCCGCACGTTGCGCCCTGCGGCGCTCGCTGCCGCCGCGACCACCCTTCCCCTCGCCGCCGCGAGCCCGGCCGATGCCGCGCTCGGCGGCGGGAAGACGGCCACGTTCTCCAACCGCGCGAACCGGGGTCGTCAGTCAGGCGGCCGGCAAGCCGGTCGGCGGCAACGCCGGCGCCCGCGCCGGCGGGTACACGACCAGCCCGGACGCCGTCGGGGCGACCTACGGCGCCACCAGCGCGAACAACGTGACCGTCACCGTCGACGCCCGCCTGTCCGCCGTCGATCCCACGAAGTTCACCCTCCTCACCGCGTTCGCCGAGCCGCCCGGAGGGCCCGCCACCGCCGCCAACGCCACCGCCATCACGGTCACGTTCAGCTCCGCCACCGCGGTCAACGGGGCAAAGCCACTCGCTGGCTGCCGGGGCCGCGACCGGCACCGACGCGGTGAATCCGAACCGGAGCCTGCTGCAGACCCTGGGACGCTAGCCGGCCGCCATACGGGACCGCCGTGATGGCGGCTGCGCCCTCGATGCGCACCCGGCGCCGCAGGAGGTCCTCTGCGGCGCCGGGTCGTTAGCCTTCCTCCTTGTGATGCTCACCTTCTCGCCCGCCCGATCCCTGGCCGCCGCTGCGGCTGTCGCCTTGGCGCTCGCCGTCGGCGCCTGCGGCGGCGGCAGCAAGACCACCTCCGACGCCGACCAGCTCAGGGCCATCGTCAAAGACGGCCTGGCCCACCCGAAGAACCTGTGCAACCGGATCTCACCGTCGCTGCTCAAGGTCTACGGCGGAACCCTCGAGATGTGCAAGAAGTCGGCCAAGAACCCGTCCGGCGGCGTCGCCGACGTCAAGATCAAGTCAGTGGACGTCAGGGGCAGCGACGCCAAGCTGATCGTGAACAGCAAGGCCGGCAAGCTGACGTACACGTTCAAGAAGACCGACGGCAGATGGACCATCACGAAGTTCGAGTGAGCCGTCGGAGGGCCGCTACGCCGAGGTCGAGCCGCGGGGCGGACTGCTCAACGTCACGGTGGCGGAGTCAACGTCTTGGGCCTGCGACGTCTGCCTGCCGAGGCGACCGTGCTGCAACTCGTGTCCTCCGAGGACGAGGCCGGCGTCGACCAAGAGCTGGCGATCGTGGTGCGTGGGCCGGACCTCGAGGTGGTCGGCGAGCGCGTAGCGTGGAAAATCACGCCCGTTATGGGCGAGTTCCACACGCCGGGCTGGCGCGGCATCTTCTCGATCGCAGGCGCGCTGACGCTGGAGCTTGCACAGCCTGGCGCGTACAGCGCAGGAATCCAGATCGATGGCGCAGAAGCTGGCGACATCCCGTTCCAGGTGGTCATGGCGGGCGGATAGAGGTGTGGCCCGCGGCAGCTTCGCTCGCGGAGACCGCTACCGCCCGCTCGGACCGCGTTCAGGCAGCAGGCCTAACGGCACCCGCCGTCCGCGGTCGCGGCGGGGCTGGATGACCTTCCGGCGGGCCCGGGCCCGGCCGGCCAGGCGCCACGCCTCGGCGTACCCGCCCAGCAGGTGACGCTCACGCAGCAGGACGTGGCCGAGCGCGAGGATCTCGTACCCCAGCACCCAGGGCAGGTCCCGGGCCAGCGCGCCCGCGGTGTCGTTCTTGAGCATCATCAGGTAGCGGTTGCGGAACTGCAGGCGGCGGTGGTGCTCGGGGACGCTTCCGCGGGTGGACGGCGAGTAGAAGCGCTGATGCCAGGCTACGGCCGCCGGCTCGTACACGCACCCCCAGCCCAGCAACTGGGCGCGCCAGGCCAGGTCCACGTCCGAGGCCCACAGCGCCATGTCCTCGTCCAGGACCTCACCGCCGACCGCGCAGGCGTCCAGGACCTCCCGGCGGTACAGCACGCACGCGCCGTCGCCGCCGAAGACGGGGCACGACCGTGGGTAGGCGCTCGCGGGCTCCCCGTGCCCGACCAGGCGGTTCTTGCGCCGGCGGTCGACGACCATCGCGGCGGTGTCCAGGACGTCAAGGCGCTCGTGGACCCCGGGCCCCGTCGCCCGAATGAGCTTCGGCGCCACGGAGCCGACCCCCGGCCGGGACAGCCGCACGTGCGCGGCGTCCAGCAAGCCGCCGTCCAGCACACAGTCGGCGTTGAGCAGCAACACGGCCTCGGAGTCGGTCTGCTGGATCCCGGCGTTGACGGCCGCCGCGTAGGACAGGCGGGTCCGCAGGCGGACGACGTCCACCCCCAGCCGCCCGCACAGCGACACGGTGCCGTCGGTGCAGGCGTTGTCGATCACCACGACCCGGGCGCCGGGCTGAGCCAGCGCGGCGTGCAGGCACGACTCAAGCAGCGGCGCCTCGTCCACACTGAGGACGAGGATCGTGGTGCTCAGCACAGCTCGCGGTACACGTCGGCGGTGGCGTCGGCGGTGGCCTGCCACGTGAAGTCCCGCGCCCGTTCCAGGCCCAGCGTGCGCAGGCGCGCGGCCCGCTCCGGGGCCAGCGCGCGCAGCACCGCCGCGGCGAGGTCGTCGACATCGTGGGGGTCGAAGCGCTCGGCCGCGTCCCCGGCGACCTCGGGCAGCGAGGTGGCGTCGGCGATCGCGACGGGGACACCGCGGGCCATCGCCTCGGCGACGACGAGCCCGAACCCCTCGTAGAGGGACGCGTGGACCACCAGCGCCGCCGAGCGCATGACGGCGTCCAGCTCGCCGTCGGCGAGGAAGCCGGTGACGATCAGGCCGTCCGGCAGCGGCGCGCCGGCGGGCAGGCCGAGCGTGGCGACGTCCCCGTGCCCGGCGATGACCAGCCGATGCTCCAGCTCCCCGGCGGCCCGCAGCGCCTGCCAGGCCGCCACGACACGGGCCAGGTTCTTCTTCGCGCGCAGGTCCCCGACGGCCAGCAGGTAGGGCGTGCCGCCGTCGGCGACCACGGGCGGCAGCGACGCGTCCGTGACCGGGAGCGACGCGGCGTACGGGATCACCCGGATCCGCTGCTCGGGAACGGCGTACCGGGCGACGAGGTCGTCCGCCGTGGACTGTGAGCCCACGAGCACCCGCTGCGCCGAGCGGGCCGCGCGCGGCGTGATCCAGCGGTACTTGGAGCCGGTGCGCGTGGAGAAGTCGTCGGGGTAGGCCTCGAACGCCAGGTCGTGCACGCTGACCACCCCGGCCCCGCGCCGGACGAGGGGCAGGAAGCAGTTCGGGGCGTGGATCACGGTCGCGCCCGTGCGGACGGTGACGAGCGGAAGGAGGATCTGTTCGGTGAGGACGTCCGGTCCTTTAGGGTCCCCCCGGTAAACGGTCACGAGGTCCCGCGGGAGCCGAGTGGACAGCTCGAGCGCGTACCGACCCCACCCGCGCAGGGGCGTGGCGTAGGCGTCGCGCGCGTCCAGCAGCACCGGGGGTCGCTTCCACATTGCACGCAGAGGGTACGTGCGCCATCATCGGGCGGTCGGACGGGTCACAGGGGTCAGGGAAGGGAGCACGGATGTCAGCAGTCCATCAGCACGCACCACAGAGCACGGTCGCACCGGTTCACGATCCAGTGGCGACGACATCCCGGATCTTCGACATCCCGGTTGACCTGGCCCGGCCCGCCGACCTGCTGGAGCGCATCGCCGGCTGGGTCGGCGACGGGGGCGGCACGCGGCGCGTCATGTACGTCAACGCCCACGTCCTCAACCAGTCCCAGGAGTCGCCGCAGCTGCACGCGGCGCTGACCGGGGCCGACCTCGTCTACTGCGACGGCTACGGCGTGCGCCTGGCCGCCAAGGCGATGGAGACCGAGGTCCCCCACCGCATGACCGGCGCGGACTGGGTGTGGGGGCTGGCGTCCCTGTGCGAGACGGCGCAGCTGTCGGTCTACCTCCTGGGGTCCGAGCCCGGGGTCGCCGCCGAGGCCGCCGACCGGCTTCGCCGGTGGTACCCGCGCCTGCAGGTCGTCGGCACCCACCACGGGTACTTCAGCCCGGACTCCGAGCACGACGCGCGCGTGGTGGCGGACATCAACCTGCGCCGCCCGGACATCGTCCTGGTGGGGATGGGCTCGCCCAAGCAGGAGCAGTGGGTCAACGCTCACGCCCACGAGCTCGACACCGATGTGCTGTGGACGGTCGGGGCGCTGTTCGACTACGTGTCCGGCCGCGTGCCGCGTGCCCCGGCGTGGCTGGCCGACAACGGGCTGGAGTGGATCTTCCGCCTGGCCATCGAGCCCAACCGCATGTGGCGACGGTACCTGCTGGGCAACCCGGTGTTCGTGGGCCGGGTCATGGCGCAGGCGCGCCAGCACCACTGAGGCACGGGGCGGAGGCCGGACGCGACTCCGTCGACGTCGGCGATCCGGCGAGCCCCCCGGCGAGCCCCCCGGCGAGCGTTTCGGACGGAACGACGATCTGGCAATCTGGCGATCTGTGGGCTCACCTTCTACCATGGGGCCATGGATCGTCGCCTTGTCGGGGAGTCGCGGGTCGATCACCCTCCCGGCTGATGTGCGCCGTCGGTACCACTTGGACGAACCTGGCGCCCAGGTTGAGGTCATCGACCGCCCGGACGGCGTGATCGAGCTGCATCCCGTGCTCCCGCACCGCGCCGACCAGGCGTGGTTCTGGACCGAGCGATGGCAGGCGCTGGAGCGCGAAGTGGAGGAGGACGTGGCCGTCGGCCGCGTGGAGACGTTCGAGAGCTCGTCCGACTTCATTGCCGACCTCGACCGTGAGGCCGCCGACCGCGGCCTGCGGTGAGGTTCCAGCAGACCCCGCGCTTTCGCTCAGACCGTGCCGACCTGTCGACGGAGCACTTCGGTCTGTTCTGGACGACCGTGCGCGACAGCTTCATCCCCGCCGCCGAGCGCCGCGTGGCCGAGCCCGGGACGCCCTGGCCAGGTGGCCTGCCCGTCAAGAGTGTGAAGGGTGCTCCGGGAGTGTGGGAGATGACGTGGAGCTTCTCCGGCCCCGACGGTCGCGCCACGTTCGAGTGGGTCGAGATCGAGAGCGAAGCGGCGATCCGCTGGCGCCGCGTCGGCAGTCACTCGATCTTCTCCGAGCCGTAGAACGCAGTTGCGTCCCGCTCGCCTGATCAGCGCGGTGCCGTGTACGTCAGGCGGGCGACGTGGTCGCCCTTGCCCGCCCCGCGCAAGGGCTTGTGGCGCAGCAGGTCCTTGCCGCTCGTGTCCGCCACGAAACCGGCCGTCGCCACCCAGCCTCTGAGGGCCGCGAGGTTCGGGATCCACCAGGTGAACAACGACCCGGGGACCGCGGGGCGGTACTCGGCGACCGGGCGGCGCGGGTGCGCGCGCGTGAGCGCGGCCGAGTACGCCTCGATGACGATGAGCGTCCCCCCGGGGACCAGGGCCTGGCGCATGCGCTCCAGCGCTGCGGTCGGGTCGCGCAGGTGCTGCAGAAGCGTGCCGCAGAGGATGGTGTCGACGGGGCCGTCGGTCCACTCGGGCGTCAGGTCGTAGACCGTCCCCTCCACGCGCTGGACGCAGGAGCCGAGCGCCTCGTGGGCCAGGCGGAAGCCCGACCCCCACTCCAGGCCGCTGGCTCGGCTGGCGGCGAGGTTCTGCTCGCGCGTGTTCGGCGGCCAGTCGGCCTGCGTGCCGTCCGGGAGGTCGATGGCGTAGACCGCGTCCGCGCCGCGAGCCTCCATCGCGTACGCCCAGAAGCCGTCGAAGGTGCCGACGTCCAGGCAGCGACGTCCGGCCAGGGACGTCGGCAGGGCGGCGGGCGCGAAGTCCCGCAGGTCGCAGTAGCCGGGGGTCACCACGTTCCCGGGCAGGTCCAGCGAGTGGTACCAGCCTGGATGATCGGCGACGCGCTGCGCGAGGTCGTCCATGCCGGCGGGACCCTACAAGGGACATGCCGCGGTGGCCTGTGCGCCGCGCTCCGGTCGAGTGAAGGTTGTCCTCTTCTGGTGGCCCGGGTGCCTCTACCGCGAGCGCTCGCGTCCCCCGTCGCGGCCGCGGTTGGTCAGCGCAATGCGGATACGGGCGGCGGCCTCGTCGGGACGCTCGGTCACCTGCTGCCAGGTCAGGCGGATGACGGTGATGCCTCGTGCGCGCAGCCATTCGTCCTTGGCGGCGTCGCGGCGCCGGGCCGCCACGGTGCGGTGGAAGGCGCCGCCGTCGGTCTCGACGACGAGGTGGTGCTCGGGCCACCAGAAGTCGGGCGTCCACGGTCCGAGCGGCTCGTTGACGAGTGGGCGGGGCAGTCGGTGCCGGTCGCACAGGGCGAGGAAGCGGAGCTCCAGCACGCTGGCCACGGCGGCCGGGTCGACTGCGCCCGCGAGCAGGGCGCGCAGGTTCGGGGTCCCGCGGTGCCCGCGACGACACACGACCTCCACGGCCAGGGTCTCGGGCTTGAGGTGATGGCGGACCTGGGCCTGCTCGAAGAGGCGCTCCAGGTCGCGCCGGGTGAGCACGCCCGCCAGGTCCAGGTGGGTGCGCACGAGGGAGGTGACGCGCAGGCCATTGCGGAGGCTGACGTGGTCCGCGGGCAGGTCAGCCCGGTGGACGACGATCCCGTCCCGGTGGGTGCGACCGCTGGCGGTGGGCACCGTCACCTCGATGGGGACCGCCCGTGTGGTCAGGTCCCAGTGCGCGGCGGCCGCACGGTGGCTCAGGGTACCGTCGCCGAGCGCCAGCAGCGCGGAGCGGAAGCTGCCGGTCCGTGAACGTGGCCGGGCACCGAGCACATAGACACCGGCGTGCTCGCGCGTCAGCCACCCGTTCTGCATCCAGCGGCGAATCTGGTCGCGCGTGGCCCCGGCGTCGACGAGCTGCCGCCAGGTGACGCGCCCGTGCTGGCGCTCGGCCAGGCGGCGAACGCGTCCGATGACAGCTGAGGCAGGCATTTGACGTATCAGGTGTCAGCGGCCGGTTTCTCGCCCCCCTCGACCGTGATCTGCGGCGTCGGCTGTGCGCAGACTGACAGGCTGGGGCCGGCTCGGCGCGGCGGCGGGCCCGAGGTCGCTCGATGACACCTGATGCGTCATATCCCTGCGTGAGGTGTCAGCGAGCGCGACGTGGTGGCCCCGCCGTCAGGTCGCCGCGCGCTCCAGCAGCGCGCGCAGGGTCTGCGCGGTGCGCTCCGGCGCGTAGGCGTCCAGGCGCTCGCGGCCCCGCTCACGCAGGGTCGTGCGCAGCGCGTCGTCGTCCACGGCCAGGGTGACGAGCTCGGCGACGACGGCGAGGTCGCGGTCGTCGGTCAGCAGCGCCGCGCCTGCCGCGACCTCCGGGATCCCGCCGGCGGGACGGCTGACGACCGGCGTGCCGACGTGGAAGGCCTCGAGGAGCGGGATGCAGAAACCCTCGTGCTCGGACAGGCACACAAAGACGTGCGCGTCGGCGTAGGCGGCGGCCAGCTCCGCGTCGTCCAGCCCGTGGCGGAAGGTCACCGCGCCGGGGACCAGGTCGTCGGCCAGCTGCTTCAGCGCGGCGAGGTAGGCGTCGGTCATCGGCTCGCCGACGAGCACGAGGCGGGCGTCGGGCAGCCGGTGGGCGCGCAGCAGCGCGAGCAGGCGGATGAGCTCGTCCTGGCGTTTGTGCGGCGCGATGCGGCCGACGAACAGGAGCGTCGGGGGCGTCCCGGGCGGCGGGTCGCGCGGCGGCGTGGGGGCCGGCCCCAGGCGGGCGGGGTCAAAGAGGATCGGCAAGACGAGGTCGGAGCCCAGCTCGGCAGCGTTGTAGGCGCTGACCCCGACGACGACGTCCGCCCTGGCCGCGTACTCGGGCAGCTGCCGGCGGCCGAGCGCGCACTGCACCGCGATGCCGGCCTCGTAGTCCCAGAACCAGCGGGCGGGGGTGACGTTGTGGCTGAGCAGGACCGTGCGCTGCGGGGCCTCCAGGACGGCCCGCAGGCGCGGCGCGTAGGCCGAGTAGTGGATGAGCAGCAGATCGTCCGGGCCGGGTGGGGTGCTCGTCAGCGTGCTCAGCGGCCGGATGGCCCCGGCCACCCGTGGGTCCACGTGCCAGGCGACGTCGACGCCACCCCACCCCCACGTCCTGAACAGCGCGCGGAAGGCCCGGGCCTGCGAGGTCACCGCGTCGACCGGTCCCGCCCCGCTGAGGACCTGGTGGACGATCACGACGCGTCGGGAGCGTCGGCCACGCCGCCGTCGGCCCGCGGCACCGGCGGACGCGCAACGCTGTCCACCGCCCCGGTGCTCGGCCCCGGCCTGAGGGCGCCGGGGGCCGCGTCCGTCGTGGTGTCGCCCCGCCGCCGCGCCGCCTCGTCCTCCAGGGCGATCACCCGGTCCTCCAGCTCGGTCATCCGCACGAGCAGGTGCAGGTTGAAGCGCGCCTGGAGCATCGTCAGCTCGTTGAAGTACTGCTGCAGGCCGCGCAGCAGCAGCCGCTTGGCGAGGGTGATCGGGGCGCCGAACCGGCGGGTAGAGCGCATGTGCGCCAGGTCGGGCTCGACGACTGCCCACTCCATGAGCTGCTCGACGCTGACCCGATCGGTCGGCGCGACCCCGAACCCGCTGAGGTCCTGCGTGTACTCGCCGCGCGCCCGGGCTTCGGCCGCCCGCTGCCGCGCGCTCTCCACCGCTTCCTCCGGCTCCATCAGCGCTGTTCCCCGGCGGCGATCGACTGCGCGGTCGGGGTGTCCATTTGCCGGTGGTAGTACTCCATCCCCTCCACCGACGGCCCGTCGAAGACGACCCGACCGGCGTCGAGGACGACGACGCGCTCGCAGGTGCGCTCGACCAGCGCGGCGTCGTGCGAGACGAGCACGAGCGTCGCGCCCCCCTGGACCTGAGTGGCGATCCGCGCCTCGCACTTGCGCTGGAAGGCCTCGTCGCCGACGGCCAGGACCTCGTCGATGAGCAGCACGTCGGCGTCCAGGTGGGCGGCGATGGCAAAGCCGAGGCGCACGTACATGCCGCTGGAGTACGTCTTGACGGGCACGTCGATGAAGTCGCCGAGCTCACTGAAGGCGATGATGTCGTCGAGCTTGGCCTCGATCTGCGCGCGGTCCAGGCCGTGCAGCGCACCGCCGAGAAGGATGTTCTCGCGGCCGGAGAAGTCCCGCCCGAAGCCGGCGCCGAGCTCGAGCAGGCTGACGAGCTGCCCGCCGGTGTGGACGTGGCCGGAGTCCAGCGGCACGATGCCCGCCAGCACCCGGAGCGTCGAGGACTTGCCCGCCCCGTTGCGCCCGACGATGCCGACGGTCTGGCCCGGGGAGATGTGCAGGGTCACGTCGTCCAGCGCCTGGATCGGCGCGGGCCCGTCGCTGCGGCGGCGCAGCAGCAGCTCCTTCAGCGTGCCGCCACGGTCCGCGCGCACCGAGAACCCGCGCGACGCCCGGTCCAGCACGACCTCCCCCGGTTTCAGTGCAGGCTGCCTCATACAATTACGGCAAGCTCGGCCTGCATCCGCGCGAACAGCACCCGCCCGGCGAGCAGGGCCAGCGCGGCGGCGACGAGCACGTAGGCGACGGCGGTCAGCGACGGGGCCTGCCCGTCGTAGAGGACGCGGCGGATCGACTCGATGAACGGGGCGATCGGGTTGACCCACTCCATGACGAACCGGGCGGCGGCCCGGTCGGTGATGTCCTGGGGCGCGAAGAAGATCGGGGACAGGAAGAACCACGGCAGCAGCGCGGCCGAGAGGATCGGGGCCACATCGCGGAAGTGCGCGTGCAGGACGGACACGATCAGCGCCAGGCCGAGGACGAAGCCGTACAGCGCGATCAGCAGGACGGGCAGCAGCAGCAACGCGGGGTCGATGGTCCCGCGGATGCCCAGCGTCGCCACCGCCACGAGGCCGAGCACGACGAGGAAGGTGACCGCCTGCACGGTGACCACCGCGGCGGGGATCGTCTCCCGCGGGAACGGGGCCTTGCGGATGAGCGCGCCCTGGTCCAGCAGCGACGGCGCGGCGCTGAGCAACGCCTGGCTGAAGAAGATCCACACCACCAGTCCGACCATCAGGAAGAGCGGGTAGTCCTCGTGGTCGGCGACCTGGAAGATGACCCCGAACATCAGGTAGTACGCGCCCATCAGCACAAGCGGGTTGACGATGTACCAGGCCACGCCGAGCGCGGACCCCTGGTACTTCTGGCGCAGCTCCCGGCGGACCATCTGCTCGAAGAGGTAGCGGTAGCGCTTCAGGTCGGCCATCCCTGCGCCCGATTGTCGCGCACCGGGCCTGCCGAGGGGCGGTCGCCTGACGTCACCCGCTCGTGGCCACGCGGAAGAGCCGTGTGCTCAGCGCGTACCGGGAGGCCGCGGCCGCGCCGCACCGTCGCGGCCGGCTGGCCGGTGACCGTGTGTCACAGCGGACGGGCCGGCCTACCCGGCGGGCGCGGCCACGGGCTCGTCGGCGCTTCAGGAGCCCCGCAGTGCGTCCTGGAAGGCGCGATAGGCGGGCTTGGGGGCCAGCTCGTCGTCCAGGAGGGTCGCACGGCCCGTCCCGGGCTGGTTGTCCGGGATCCACGAGTGGCGGTCGGTGTAGCCCCACACGGTCAGCGCCCGGCACCGCGGGACGGCGCGGCACGTCTTCACGAGCTCGGCGTAGACCTTGGCCTGGGCGTCCAGCGCCTCGGGCCCGGCGTCGTCGGGCACCCCCACGTCGGCCTCGGTGATCGCGATGTCCACGCCCAGCGCGGCGAAGCGCTTCAGGTTCGCCTCCATGGTCTCCGGCACCCCGTCGAGGTTGAAGTGCGCCTGGAAGCCGACCTCGTCGACCAGCCCCTGCCGCTTCAGCTCGCGGACGATGCGCAGGAGCGTGTCGGACTTGGGGCCCGTCGACTCGGCGCCGATCTCGTTGATGGCCAGACGCGCCTTCGGGTCGGCCTTGCGCGCGGCCTCGAAGGCGGCGGCGATGAATCCCGGCCCGAGCTCCTTGCCCCACAGCGACTGGCGCAGGCTGCCGTCTTCGGCCACCGCCTCGTTGACGACGTCCCACGCCTTCACGCGCCCCTTGTACCGGCCCATCACGCGCTTGACGTGGCCGGTCATCAGGCGCAGCAGGCCGCCGCGATCAAAGTCACCGCCCGTCAGCCAGCCCGGCAGCTGGGCGTGCCAGACCAGCGTGTGCCCGCGCACCTTCAGCCCGTGCTTGGCGGCGAAGTCGACGGCCCGGTCGGCGCCGCCCCACGTGAACTTCCCCCGCTCGGGCTCCAGCGCATCCCACTTCATGGCGTTCTCGGGCGAGATCGCGGCGAACTCGCCGACGAGGTCCTTGCGGTAGCCGGGCTCGTCGCGCAGGGGCTGGTCGCGCAGCGCGGTCCCCAGCAGGAGGTCGTCCGCCTTCGCGAGCTTGCGCAGCGACGGCCCCGGGAGCGGCTTGGCCACCGGCCCGCGCCGCGACTCGCGTTGCGCCTGGAAGGAGACGAGGATCGCGACGGTGAGGACCACGACCGCGAACGCGAGGCCGACGCGACGCCGGCGCCGCACGCGCCGGCCGACGCTGGGGCTCACGCTAGAAGGCGCCGCGGCGGGTGAACACGGCCGGGATCGTCTTGACGAGGATCGTCAGGTCCAGGAACACCGACCAGCGCTCCAGGTAGAGGAAGTCCAGCCGCACGAGGTCGTCGAAGTCCAGGTCGCTGCGCCCGGAGACCTGCCACAGCCCGGTGATGCCCGGCATGACGAGGTAGCGCTTCTTGTGCCACTCCTGCAGGCGCTCGAAGTCGCGCTGGGGCAGCGGCCGAGGGCCGACGAGCGACATGTCGCCCTTGAGCACGTTGAGCAGCTGCGGCAGCTCGTCCAGCGAGAAGCGCCGCAGGAACCGGCCGACCGGTGTCATTCGCGGGTCGTCCTTGATCTTGAACAGCGCGCCGGAGGCCTCGTTGAGGCATTCCAGGTCGGTCTGGCGCTGGTCGGCGTCGCGGTACATCGTGCGGAACTTCAGGCAGGCGAACGGGACGCCGCCGATGCCCGGCCGGATGGAGCGGTAGATCGCCGGCCCACGGGAGGTGAGCCTGATGAGCAGCGCGCTGAGCGCCAGCATCGGCGTCAGGGCGATGAGGATGAGGGAGGCGACCGTCACGTCGAACACCCGCTTGACCGCGAAGTCCATGCCCTCGAAGACGGGGGGCTTGAGCTCGAACAGCGGGACCGTCTGACCGGGGACGAACTCGGCCCGGTGGATGAGGATCTCCATCGTCGACGGCGCCACCCGGACCCGGACGCCACGCTGATGGCAGCGGGCCACGAGGTCGACGGCCTCCTGCTGGGGGAAGTCGTAGTCGGCGATGATCACCTCGTCGAGGCGATGCTCGACGATGATCTCGTCGAGGTCCTCGAGGCGGCCCAGCGAGCGCATGCCGTTGTCCGGGCGCGGAACCAGCGACACGAAGCCGACGACGCTGATCGTGGGGTGCGGGCCGCCGGACAGCGCGTGGCCGACGGCATCGATGTGGCGTCCGGTGCCGACGAGGACGGCGCGGCGCTGGTAGCCGGCGGCGCGCAGCGCCATCCCGGTGACCTGCTCGTAGACGTAGCGCGTGGTCGACACGTAGGCCACGGCGAACAGCAGCGAGCCGTAGAAGATGTAGTAGCTGGAGAACTCCTCCCCCTGGACGAGGGCGAAGACGACGGTGACGAGCATCGTCTGGAACAGCGCGGCGACGACGACCGCCGGTCCGGGCCGGGACGCTCGCTCGGCGTACAGGCCGCTGCGCGCGAACAGGAGGGTGACCACCAGGTAGGCGAAGGCGAACGAGTGCCGGGCCTCCCCGAGCGAGCGGTCGAAGTCCCAGCCGTCCCGCAGGTAGGCCTTCAGGACCAGGGCGGTGAGGATCGCGCCGAAGATGGCGACGAAGTCCAGCGCCATGAGCGACCCGACCCGGGCGAATCGGCGCGCGGTGTCCAGGCGCAGGAGGAAGGCGAGGGGCCGGCGCGAGCGCACGTCGCGGCCCGGCAGGTCCATGGCCGCGGTGACCCCGGGCGCAGGGCCCGCGCCGTCCGGGGTGTCCGGAGCGTCCGGGGGCGAGACGGTGCTGTTGGGCGTGGTCGGCACTTTGATGCGCTAACGCACGCGCGCCTGAGAAGTCGGTGAGTTGGTCATCGCTGTGTTCACGCAGGGACGCCCAAAGTCAGAACGCGGTGCGGACGCGGGACCCCGGCGGTCCCGTGGAGGCCTTCCACCTTACCGGGCGCGGCCGATGAGGCCCTCGCGACCCGCTCCGTCGAGGGTGCGCTGCAGGCCGTCCCGGAGGCTGACCTGAGGCGCCCAGCCGAGCCACTCCTGGGCGCGCGAGATGTCCGGGCGCCGCTGCTGGGGGTCGTCGGTGGGCAGCGGCTCGAAGACGATCTCGCTGGCCGAGCCGGTCACGTCGACGACGGCCTCCGCGAGCTGCAGCAGGGTGAACTCGTCGGGGTTGCCGATGTTGCACGGCTCGTGCTTGCCGGATTCGGCGAGGGCGATCATGCCGGCGATGAGGTCGTCGACGTAGCAGAAGGACCGCGTCTGGCTGCCGTCTCCGAACACCGTGAGCGGCAGGTCCTGGAGCGCCTGGCGCATGAACGTCGGGATCGCCCGGCCGTCGAACGGCCGCATCCGGGCCCCAAATGTATTATGTGAATACACACAACATCCGGCCAGGAAGCTCTCGTGCTCGGGCACAGAGAAGTCGTACACCAGCGGCGTACCCGGGACTTCGACGACCTCCTTGACGGCGGCCCAGACGACGTCCTCGGTCACCCTGGCGTTTAGCCGCTGCTCGACTCCATCGTCCCAGGCCAACGGGCTCCATGGAGCGACGTTGCACAGCGAAAGCATCCAGAACGGGCGACGTTCCCCACTCGGCGCCGTGGTGGTGTAGGACCCGACGGACGGCACGAGGCCGAACCGGGCAAACGCCACGATGAGGTCGTCCTTGAGCTCGGTGTCGATCGTGGAGAACGCGTGCTTGCGCTGGGCGTCGAACATCGCGCCCGAGTGCGTTCCGTCACCCTCGCGATAGCCCTCGAGGACCCACTTCAGCCTCGGCAGTGGCAGCCCGAGCATCCACCCCGGGATGCGCTTGCCGCGCTCGGCAAACCCAAGGTGATCGGCCAGCGCGAGCAGCAGACACGAATTGACCGCGAGATGGTCAGCAGCGTCGGGACGCTTGGCTCCGCGCACGACGTGGACGCCCAGATCCCGCCGGATGATCGCCTCGGCCCGGTCGAGCGTCGCGTCGTCGCAGGACCAGACGAGCGCCGCGTTCTTGCCCGACTCCACCCACCTGCCCTCGGCGATCCACAGCCCGAGGACCCAGAGCAGGTCGTCGGTCAACGGCACCCGCGCCGGCAGCGTGGCCGCGAGCCCGGCAGTGTGCAGGCGCACCCGGGCCTGCTCGATGGGCACGATGCCGCACCGGCGCAGCGCCGCCAGGGGGGCACGGTCCTGCCGGCGCCAGCGGACGACCGTACCCCAGACCGAGCGCCGGGCCGCCTCGCCCGAGTCCCCGCGACGGGCCAGCAGGAGGGGCACGAGCTCCTGCCGGTGGGCCCACAGCTCATCACCGAGGCCCGGCCAGCCCACATCGAGATCCCACGGGTCGCGCTCCAGGCGCTGCCAGACCTCGAGCATCGACACCCACTCCCGGTCGCGCTCCGGTACCTCGATCCGGCGCGCCACACCGACACGGTCTCCGGGACGCAGGTCCTCGACCATCTTTGGCTCCGGCGTCCCGTCGGCTCCTTCGACGAACAGCGAATGGTGCCCGGTCACCTTGATCGCGCGGCCGTAGCGCGTACGGACCTCGTAGGTCTTCTCGTCGGTCGGGTGGGCCAGCAACGCGGTGGGCTCGCCGACGACCGCGTGTCCGTCGGCGTTCATGGACGGGACCGCGTAACCCTCCAATTCGTGCTCGTGTGCGGGGATGATCCCGCCCGCGAACGCGCTGGCGCCACCGCTGAGCGCGGGCGCGTAGCCCGCGAGCACGGCGCGGTGCGCGAGCCGGGTGGCCAAGGCCGCCACCGGCTCGCGGCGCAGCTGTCGGCCGTCGTCGTAGACCACCTGCTCGTCGGCGGGGATGGAGTTGAATATCCGCATGATCGCGGTGTCCACGCCCTGCTGGTTGTGGTAGGCCATCGTCAGCGCCTCGGCGTACCGCTTGGCCTCGTCGTACACGCCGCGCGGGCCGATCGGGTTGACGTGGCCCCAGTAGTCCTCGGTCTGCGGGTGGACCTTGGGATCGCCGTAGACCTCGGAGGTGGAGGCCAGCAGGAAGCGCGCGCGGTGCCGCTTGGCCAGCCCGAGCGCGTGGTGGGTGCCGTGCGAGCCGACCTTGAGGGTGTGCAGCGGCAGGCGCAGGTAGTCGATCGGGGAGGCCGGCGAGGCGAGGTGGTAGACGAAGTCGACCTGCTCGTCGACGAAGAACGGCGTGATGATGTCGATCTGGCGGAAGGCGAACTCGGGCACGCGGATGTGCGCGATGTTCGTCAGCGAGCCCGTCTCCAGGTTGTCGGCGCAGATGACGCGGTGGCCGCGCTGCAGCAGCTCGTCGCACAGGTGGGACCCGAGGAAGCCGGCGCCGCCGGTGACCAGACACGTTGGCATTGCCGAACCATAGGCGGATGCGGCGACGGCGTGCGCTCACCGCGGCGGCGACGGCTGGTGGGCGTTCCGTAGGCTCGGCGCGGATGTCCCGCCGCCGGTGTGTTCTCGCGTTGACGCTCGTCGCCCTGCTGGTGCGGGTGCTCACCCTGGACGTGCAGAGCTACTGGTCCGACGAGGCGGCGACGGTCGACCTGCTCCAGCGGTCCTTCGGAGGCATGCTGCGCGGCGTGGTCGACGGCGAGTCAACGCCCGCGCTGTACTACGTGCTGGCGTGGGTGTGGGCTCAGGTCGCGGGGACCGGCGAGATCGGGACGCGCCTGCTCAGCGCGCTGCTGAGCGCGGCGACGGTGCCGGTCGTCGCGGCGCTGGCCGCGCGGGTGGCGCCGGGCCCGCGGGCGAGCCGCGCGGCGGTGGCCGGCGCCGCGCTGACCGCCGTCAGCCCGCTGGCGGTGTGGTACGGCCAGGAGGCGCGGGCCTACGCGCTGCTCATGCTCCTGGCCGCGGGGTCGACGCTGGCGCTGCTGCGGGCGTTGGAGCAGCCGTCGGCTCGGCGCCTGGCCGCGTGGGCGGCGCTGGCGGTCGCCGCGATGTGGACGCACCACTTCGCGATCTTCCTCGTCGTCGCGCACGGCGGGTGGGCGCTGTGGACGCTGCGCGCACGCGCCGTGCCGACCGCGGGAGTGGTGGCCGTGGGGACGGTGGCGCTCGCCCCGCTGCTGTTGCACCAGCGGGACGCCGGACGGGCGTCGTTCATCTCCCAGACCTCGCTGGCTTCCCGCGTGGCTCAGGTCCCCAAGCAGATCCTCGCGGGGTACGACGCGCCGGTCGAGACGCTGTTGACGGTGGCGGGCGCCGTCGCCGTCCTCGTCGCGGGGGCGGGTCTCGTCGCCGGCCTGCGCGGCGGGACGGGCGGGACGGACGGGACGGGCGGGACGGACGGGACGGACGGGACGGGCGGGACGGGCGGGACGGACGGGACGGGCGGGACGGACGGGGCGGCTGGCGCGAGCGGTGTGACGGGCGGGACAGGCGGTGTCGCGGCCGACGCGGTTCCCGACGTGGGCGGCGGCGGGCTGCGCGCGCCGGACGCCAGCCGGCCGCACGCCAGCCGGCCGCACGCCAGTGCGCCGAACCGCAGCCGGCCACGCGAGGGCGGGCCGGACCACACTCGACGGGACCACACCGGTCCGCACGGGCGCGGGCCCGGCAACGGCGGACCAGGCGGGAGTCCGCGTCCGGCGCTGGTGGTGCTCGCGGTGGCGCTCGCCGGGGTGGGCCTGCCGCTCGCGGCCGCGGCCGTCGGCCAGGACTTCCTGCTGACCCGCAACGTCCTGGGGGTGCTGCCGCTCGTGCTCGCGCTCGTCGGCGCCGGCGTGGTCGGCGTGCCGATGCGCGGTGCCGGGGCGGCCGCCCTCGCCGTCCTCGTGGGGACGGGCGTCGCGCTCGCGGTCGTCGTCCCCGCCGATTCGCGCTACCAACGCGACGACTTCCGCGCCGCCGTCCGCGCGGCCACGGCGGGCGGTCCGGTGAAGCGGCTCGTCGTCGCCGACGCCGAGGGTCGCGGGCCGGTGGCGCTGTACCTCGGGTCGGGGGTCCGGCGACTGGCGCCCGGTGCCCGCGTCGCGGTGCGCGAGGTCGACGTCGTCAAGCTCGCCCCCGCAGCCCCGGGCGGTGCGCGCAGCACGCCGTCCCTCCCCGACGGGCCGGCGCCGGCCGGATTCACGCTCGGCGACACCGCAAGCGGGGCCACGTGGACCGTCCGCCGCTACGCGGCGCCCGCGCCGGTGGCCGTGGACGCAAGCACACTCGGGACCCTCAGCCCCGACGGGCCGGTGGTGGTGTTCGAGCGCCCGCGATGAGGGCCGTCCGGGGAGGCGCCACCCCGCCCCCTCGGATGTGAACGGAGTTTCATTGCCGTACTACGCCACCCATCCTCCACCCACGCGCCGGCCCCTCCCGGCGACGCACGCGGAGCCCCGGAGCCACCCAGCCCCTACGCGCGCTCCCGGTGCGTCGACCGGTGTGCACGGAGTCTCGATGTCGTATGACAACACCCAGCTTCCACGCACCTCCCGCCCCTGCCCCGCCGCCCGGTGCGCGGAACCTCGGTGCTGCATGACAACACTCAGCTTCCACGCGCCCACCTCGAGCACCCACGGACGACACCAAACTCCGGGAGAATCGCCCCCGCGGCGATTCTCCGAATGGAAACGGGCCCCCCGTGGGGCCGTTTCCACGCGGTTTTGGACGACACCAAACCCCGGGAGAATCGCCCCTGGGCGATTCTCCCAATGGAAGCGGGCCCCCCGTGGGGCCGCTTCCACGTACCCTCCGCCCCGTGCCCGCCACCGCTTTCGTCACCCGCCTCAACGAGCAGATCGCCAACGAGTTCGCGGCCAGCCAGCAGTACATCGCCGTGGCCGTCTTCTACGACGACGAGACCCTGCCGCGCCTGGCCTCGTTCTTTTACGCCCAGGCGCTGGAGGAGCGCAACCACGCGATGATGATGGTCCAGTACCTCATGGACGCCGACGAGCGCGCGGTGATCCCTGCCGTCGAGGCCCCCCGCTCGGACTTCCGCGACATCGTCGAGCCGGTGGCCATCGCGCTGGAGCAGGAGAAGCGCGTCACCGACCAGATCGGGGAGCTGGCCGGCATCGCCCGCGACGAGCGCGACTACGCCTCCGAGCAGTTCATGCAGTGGTTCCTCAAGGAGCAGGTCGAAGAGGTCGCGACGATGTCC
>JBBSUL010000064.1:0-18429 GCA_038234375.1 Solirubrobacterales bacterium
AGCTCGCGGCCGACACCGCTCTGCTTGTAGCCGCCGAAGGGCAGCGACGGGTCGACCATGTGCCAGTTGTTGATCCACACCGTGCCCGCCTGCAGGCGGCCCGCGAGGTCGGACGCGGCCTCGTAGTCGGTGGACCAGATACCGGCGGTCAGGCCGTACTCGTTGTCGTTGGCCAGCCGGACCGCGTGATCGAGGTTGTCGTAGGGGATGACCACGAGCACCGGGCCGAAGATCTCCTCGCGGGCGATCTGCATGTCGTTGGTGACGTTCGGGATGATCGTCGGGGCGATCCAGAAGCCCTTGTCGTATTCGGCCCCCTCGGGGGCGCCGCCGCCGAGCGCGAACGTCGCGCCGTCGGTCTTGGCCTGGTCGAGGTAGGCGAGGATCCGGTCGCGCTGACGGGCGGAGACGACCGGGCCCATGTCGGTGTCAAAGTCGGTCGGATCCCCGACCTTGATGGTCGAGGCGCGCTCGACGAGCTTGGCGACCACCTCGTCGTGCTTGTCCTTGTGGACGAACAGGCGCGTGCCGGACTCGCAGATCTGGCCGGAGTACAACATGCAGCCGAACAGCGCCCCGTCGATCGAGTAGGTCAGGTCGGCGTCGGGCATCATGACCACGCCGCCCTTGCCCCCGAGCTCGAGCGAGACCTTCTTCACGGTGCCGGAGGCCAGGCGCATGATCTCGCGGCCGACCTGAGTGGAGCCGGTGAACGCGACCTTGTCCACGTCGGGGTGGGAGGCCAGCCGGGCACCGACCTGGGCGCCCTCACCGGTGACGATGTTGAACACCCCGGCGGGGACGCCCTCCTCGTGGGCGATCTGCGCCAGGCGCAGCAGCGAGAGGGGGGTCTTCTCGTCGGGCTTGACGACGATCGAGTTGCCGGCGGCGAGCGCGGGGCCGATCTTCCAGATGCCCAGGACGAGGGGGAAGTTCCACGGGACGATCGCGGCACAGACCCCGATCGGCTCCCGGACCACGGTGTTCACCGAGTGCGTCGGGTAGGCCTGGGTGGGGATGGACCGCTCGAACTCGTAGGAGAGCGCCTGCTCGGCGAAGTACAGGAAGTGCGGGGAGGCGAGGCCGCAGTGGAAGCCGGTGGCCTGGCGGACGGTGGCGCCGTTGGCCATCGTCTCCAGCTCGATGAGCTCCTCCAGCTCGTCGCCGAGGCGGCCGGCGATGCGCGTCATGATCGCCGAGCGTTCTTCCTTGGGCATCCGCGACCAGGCGCCGGACTCGAAGGCGCGGCGCGCGGACTCCACCGCGGTGTCGGCGTGCTCCACGGTACCCTTGGCCATGGTGCAGACCAGCTCCTCGGTTGCCGGGCTGCGGATCTCGAAGACCTGGGGGGCATCGACGTCCTTGCCGTCGATGAACATCTGATGGTGCTGCACGCCGACGGTCGCCACGGGAAAGCCTCCTAGAGCAGAATGGTCACCGCCATGCTCACGGGACCGAGGCCCGGCGACCACCACCGCAGGGAGGAACCGCGTCCCTCCTCGGGGTCACGCGCTCAGAAGCCGAGCGGCTCGTAGCGCCAGCGGTCGATGGTCGCCCCGATGCGCTCGGCGTGGTCCTTCAGGTCCGTCACGTCGGCGTCGGCCAGCTCGCCGCGCCCTGCGCGCAGCGCCAGCGTGGCCAGCGGCTCGCGCAGCTCGGTGATCTCGTCCACGAGGATCCGCACCCGCCCGCCGATGACCTGGCCGGACAGCTCGTTGAGCAGCAGCTCCAGCGCGCCCTTGAGTCCGACGGCCGCGGCGCGGTTGCGCCCCTGGTCCAGGTCGAGCAGGACCCGCAGGACGAGCTCCTCGGACTCCATCGTCGCGCCCTGTCCGGCGAGCACCGCGGCGGTGCCCTGGCTCGGGGCCAGCTGCAGGTCCCGGGAGAGCCTGCGCGATTGGGGCCCCGGCACGGTCATCGAGCGCGTCCACTTGCCCGCAAAGACCTCCTCGGAGATGCCGTGGCCGATGCGCACCGCACGCGGATCCGCGCGCGAGACGTCGAAGACGTACGGGTCAGCGGCGCAGACCCGGTAGGCCGCCACCGCGCGGTTGAGGTCGAAGATGCCGTCGGTGATCCACCGCTCCTGCTCGGTCTCGTCCAGGCCCCGAAGGAAGGCGTCGGCGGCCATCTTGTCGGTGAGCATCTTCCGTCCGCGGACGATGGTGACGATGGTCAGGGGCACCTCGTCCGGGGTGTCGTCGTCCTTGGCGGGTTTGGCCGAGCGGCGCAGCAGGCCGCCGCCCGCCGAGGCCCGGCCGCCGCGGACGCGGACGACGAGCACGTCGGCGCTGCCGAGCAAGCGGTCCTCACCCGTTCCGCCCCCGCCCCCACCGTCCGCGGCAGCGGCGGACGCCGGGGCCGGCTCCGGGGCGCCGGGGGCACCGTCGGCAGCGACCGCGGCGAGCTGCTCGGCCTCCACCGGGGCCTCCCGCGGCGGCGCGTCGAGCGGCCGCATGAGGTAGCGGCCGGCGGCCGGCCCGAGCGAATGCGGGAACTCGAACTGGACGAACGGGAAGTACCGGCGAGCGTGGGCCATGCGTCAACGACTCCTTGCGGGCGCCCTCTGCAGGCGCGAGATCTTGTACTGCTTGGACAGGACCGCCACGAGTATCCCGAAGACCACGACGTCGACCGCGAGCACCGCGGGCCCCTTCACCACCGAGCCGAGCACCAGCACGGCGACGAAGTGCAGGATGACGGTGATCAGCAGGGACAGGAACAGCGTGTGGGAGCGATACCCGCGCAGGTGCTCGCGGGCGGCGAACTCCAGCACGGCGAGGCTGACGAGGGCCAGCCCCACCCCGATGGCCGGGCCGCCCTTGTCGACCCCGCGCGAGAAGCCGACGGCGAGCACGATGAACCCGGCAAGGATGGCCAGCTCGGAGATCGGGGCCTTGCCCCAGAACGCCTCCGGGCGTTCACCGCGGTCGCGGCGGCCGGCCCGGGGCGGCGGCTGCTGCTGCCGGCGGGGCCGCTCACCGACCTGGGTGCTGAGCTTCGGCGACAGCTCGGCGCCGACCTTCCAAGAGGTCTTCACACGGGCGATGGGGCCCTCCGGCGGCGGCGGGGTGGCCGCCGGCGCGGGGGCGGCGGCCGGGCGCGGCCGATCCGCCCGCTTACGACTGCGCTTGCCCATCCCGATCCTGCTCTGGCGCGGACGACCGGCTCAGCAGCGCCCGCAAGCGCGCCCACATCGACGGTCCGCGGACGGGGCGGGTCAGCTTCGCCGTCGCCCGCTCGATGACGAGATCATGCAGGGCGGTGCGGATCGCCAACAGCTCATCGCGGATCTCCTCCAACTCGCTCGTGGGCAGGATGCCCGGACCACGGGTGCGGCCCGCGGGCACCGTGTCGAACGGGCAGTTGGTCACCGCAAAGCGGCCGATCTCCAGCTCGAGGCGGCGGATCTGGCGCAGCAGCTCGGCCCGCATGGGCCCCTCGTCCACCGTCGCCAGGTCGGGGACGATCGGCGGTGGCGCGCCGCCGTCCTGCAGGCTCACATCATCGTGTTGCTCGCTGCGCATCGCTAGCCCTCCCGGTAGCTCTTCCGCCTTGGTGTCTCTTGCCCATTCGCGCGCGTTCTCATACCGGTTCACCGCCACGGCGTCGGGCGGGCGTCTCCCGGTCGGCCTCGGCCCACGAGATCGCGCGCCCCTCGTCCCATGCCGGCGGCCGGCCCCCGGGCCAGTACCCGAAGACCAGCAGGCCCAGGCTGCCGACCCAGGCCAGGAACAGCGACGGCGCGATCGCGACGCCGATCGCGGTGGTGATCCCGGCGCCGATCCCGAAGACCCCGAGGAAACGGGTGGACAGCCCGACGCGTGTAGCCTCCACTGCGGTCAGCGAGATCCACACCCCGAACAGGAGGCCGCCGAGCAGACCCACCACGTTCGAGATCCGCAGCAGACCCCCACCTCGCGCGTCGGCGAGCACGTTCTCCGCGCGGGCGAGTGTCTGGGGCGTGTCGGACATGACAAAGTCGCGCGCGATGTCCCGGACCTCGAAGAACCCGATCGCCGTCGTGCCCGACACGACGACGAAGGCGACGATCCCGAGGACCGCGATGTAGACCGAGTGATCGGCCTTACGACCGTGGATCGCCCGGTACATGAACAACGTGAACGGGATGAGCGCGAGGATGCTGAACAGGCGCAGGAGCAGCGCCGCGAACTGGCCGCCCCCCGAGTTGCCGATGGTCTGCAGGAAGGTCAGGTCGTTCGCGTCCCCCACGTGCTGCACGACGTCGGTCGACGCGACCGGGACGGCGGCGATGGTGGCGACTACCGACGCAACGGCCAGTCCCCCGGCCCACGGCCCCCAGCGTCGCTCCCACCCGACGTCGGCGCGGCGCTCCTCCACGTCCGGCTGCTCACCCTCGAATTGCTCGGTCTCGGTCATCGGGGGGTTCTCCTGAGCTTGAGCATACGGGTGGGGGCAAGGGCGGCGGGGGTCCGGCGGATGCCGGGGCGCCGGGCTCCGCCGGGCAGGTCGAGCCACTCGCAGGCCATGGGAACCACGACGACGGCGACGAGCAGGCACAGGACGAGCTCGGCGGCCACGAGCCCTCCGAGCTGAGCCAGGAGCGGCAGCCGGCTGGCGCCCAGGACGGCGAACCCGACGGCGACGGTGGCCGCCGACAGCCCGACCGCAGCCCCGATGTCCCGGGTCGCCACCGCGCGCGCCGCGGTCGGTGAGTGCCCGGCGGCCCGGGCCTGGCGGAAGCTCATGTCCAGGAGCATCCCGAACTCCAGGCCGATGGCGAGGACCAGCGGCTCCAGCGCGGCGGCCAGGGGCGACAGCGTCGCCCCGAGCGCGGCGAGGACGAGCGACGACAGACCCGCCGCGAGCATCGCGGGGGCGAGCACGACGGCCACCCGGCGCGCGTCGCGCCAGAAGGCGTAGAGGACGAGCGCGATGATCGCCGCGCCGAGCAGCAGCAGGTCCGGCCGCGACCCGTCGAGCTCCCGCGTGCTCACGGCGCTCTCGGCCACCAGGCCCGCCGTCGACGCCTGCACCCCCGCCGGGGCGCCGTCCAGGGCGGCGTCGATCCGCCGCACGATGCGCCCCTGCTCGGCGACGCTGACGAACGGCACGCCGTAGGTCAGCTCGGTCAGACGCCGGTCGGGATCGACGACGGCGTTGACGAAGTACGGCGGCAGCAGCCCGAGCATCGCCTTGACGCCGGGGTCGGTGATCGGGGCCGAGACGTCCCCGCCGGTGACCAGGTCGGCGAGGTTCGGGCCGGGTCGCAGACGCTTGTCGGCGCGTTCGGCCGCGGCGCCGAACCGCGCGATCCAGCCCAGCACCTTCGGGTCGGTGACGTCCTCGGCCCGGACGGCGACGCTGATCTGGCCGCTGGTGCCGATCTCCTTCTGCACCGCTTGGACGTCCTGCAGCGCGGTCAGGGAGGGCGGGGCGAGCTGACCGAGGTCGGACTGCAGCTGGACCCGGCCGGACACCGCGAGCCCGGCGACCGCGAGGGCGACCACGGCGACGAGCGCGACCGGGGACGGCGTGAACCGGATCAGGCGGCGCGGGGCCGGCAGGGCGAGCGGGGCGACCGGGCCGCGGTCGGTCGCGACCAGCAGGGCCGGTCCGACGCCGAGCGCGACGACGGCCGCGCTGATCGTCCCCAGCGCGAGCACGGCGCCGAGGCGGTCCACGAGCGGCACCGGGCTGACCAGCAGAACGAGGAACCCCAGCGACATCGCCCCCGCGGCCAGCGCCAGCGTCGGGCCGACGGCCCCACGGGCGGCCGTGGCGGCACGGGCGGGCGGTGCGCCGCCGGTGCGCTGCATCCAGTACCGGGCCTGCAGCTGGACGGCGAAGTCCAGGCCCAGACCGAGGATGACGGGCAGCGCGGCGACCGTCGACACGGTGAGCCCGAGGCCGAGGGGCCAGCTCAGGCCCATGGTCAGCGCCAGCGCCCCGAGCGCCAGGCCCAGGGCCGTGAAGCGCCCGCGGCGGCGGCGCAGCACGACGAGCAGAAGCAGCAGCATCGCGCCGAGGGCGACGGGCGCCAGGCGCAGAATCTCGCTACGGGTCTCGCGCTCCAGCGACGCGGCGAGCAGGGGCAGGCCCGCGACCTGCAGCTTCGCTGAGCCGACGTCGGCGTTGCGCGCGAGCCGCTTGACGCGCTCACCGAGCGCCAGCATGGCCGGGCCGGAGATCCCGGCCTTGGGACGGACGAGCACCACCGCGTGCTCGGCGTCGGGGAACAGCCACTGGAAGCGCCGCTTGGGCTGCGTGCCGGCCCCGAACACGAGCTGGTTGACGAAGCCCCGGTTGGACAGCGAGGGCAGCCCGACCGAGCCGAAGCGCACCATGAGGTCCGACAGCTCGCTACCGCGTCCTCCCGCCTCCTCCTGGAAGGCGTCCGAGGCGATCCGGTCGGCCTCGGCCTTGCTCGCCCCCCGCTCCCGGGCGGCCGTGCGCGCGGCCTCGGCCGCCGCTCGGGCCTTCTTCGCGGTTGCGCCGAGCTCGCGCTCGACGATCCGCCCGGCCTGCACGACAGTCTGGTTGATGAACGTCCCGGGCCCGTACACCGACTTGACGCCGTCGATCCCGGCCAGGCGCCCCTCGAGGGTGAGCAGCGCCGTGAGCTGCTGGACGGCCAGCGTCTGCTGCAGGTCGCCGCGGACGACGACGACGATGGGGTCCTGGCCGAACTGCTGGTTCAGCGCTCTGCCGGCCTGGGCGATCCGGGTGTCCTGCCCGGCCAGCAGCTCGGTGGACGGCGTGCTGGCCAGCTGGGTCGCGGCCACGGCGGACAGCAGGAGCGCCGCGAGGGCGACTCCCAGTGTCCTGCGTGTGCGCGTGATCACCGCGGGTGGCGCCTACTTCTTCACGCTGGGCGGGTTCGCGCTGACGGTGGGGTACGTGCCATCGAAGGGCTGCACGGCGCCGGCGGTCCCGGACTTCGGGTACTGGTTCACGCGCGTCTTCAGGCGCCCGCCGGTCAGCCCGCCGGTGATCGCGTCGAACACGGCCCGTGCGTCGGGCGTGAGGTTGGTGATCTGATTGGGCCCGATCATCGCGAAGACCCGGCCCTTGAAGCCGAGCGCGTCCTTGGAGGAGATGCCGGTGCCGATGTTGGAGAAGAACGACCCGAACTCCTGCGTGTAGCCCTGCAGAAACGCCGTGGTCGGTCCGGCCTGGCGCAGCGTGGCGTCGAGGGCCGGCACGAGCTTGCGGAGCTTCTTGGTCGCGGGCGGCAGCTCGTCGAGCAGCGGGTTGGCCTTCGCCAGGAACGGCGTGAGCTCGGCGAACAGCGTCCGGGCGCTGCGCGCGGTCGGCCCCAGGTCCCGGAGCGCCGGGCCGAGCTCGCGCGAGGACAGCTTGAGGCTGCGCACGGTCGGGGTGGCGTTCGCACTGAAGGTGGCCAGCGTGTTGACGCTGGACTGCGCCTGGTCGAGGGTGGCGGGCAGCTCCTTCAGCGACTCGCGCAACTTGTCGTCCCGTTCGATCACGGCCTCGGCGGTCTTCTTGGCGTCGACCGCGAGCGACCGGAAGGCCGCGGTGCGCTCCCCGAGCGCCTCGGTGACCACGCCGGTGTTGTCGATCAGCGCGGCGAGCTCTTCCTTCTGCGGCAGCAGCGTGCTGGTCAGCTTGCCGCCGTTGACGACGACGGGCTTGACGGCGCCGAAGACGCGGTTGAGGTTGCCGCCGTTGCCGTCCAGTCCCACGCCGAGACCCTTGAGGTTGTTACGGACCTGCTGGCGGGTCTCCTCGTCCAGCGAGTTGAGGATGCGCTCGAGCGGGACGACCTCGTCGGCCGCGGACAGCGGCACGGTGGCCTTGTCGGCCAGGCGGCCCGCCGACCGCGTACCGGGGTCAAGGTCCAGGTAGCTCTCGCCGACCAGCGTCTTGGTGCGCACGCGGACCGTCGCGTCGCGGTAGACGTTCGCCTGATCCGCGTCTTCGATCTCGAAGGTGAGCTTGCTGACCCCGCCTGTGGGTTCGATGGCGCGGATCCGGCCGATCTTCACGCCGTCGCGGCGCACGTCCGAGTTGTTGACGATGTTCAGCGCGTCGGGCACGAGCGCGTTGAGGGTGTACGGCTGGTTCAGGCGGATGCGCCCGCCCGCCTGCGTGAACAGGTAGACGAACAGCAGCAGGCACACCACCGTGAAGGCGATGAGTGCAGCGATCTTGCCCCTGAGATGACTAACGGCCATGGTCGTCCCTCACTTTCCGTCCGTGCAGCGTGCGGTGCGGGTCAGATTCAGGGGCTCCGCGTTGATCTCCGGAAGCGCCGTGGTCGTGACGATCTCGTCGCCCCGCGGGAACGTCCCGTTGGCGTCGGAGTACTTGAACACCGACAGGGTGTTCTGGAAGAAGTTCTGCAGCGTGTCCAGGCAGGGCGGCACCATCGCGGTGATGCGGTCCAGCTGAGGGGCCTGCGGGCGGAGGGTTGTGAACGTCGAGGACAGCGAGCGCGACGTGGCCGGCAACGTGCGGGCCATGGTCCGCAGGTCTCGCGTGGCCGGCCGCAGGGCGGCCAGCGCCGGGGTTGCGTCCCGGCCGAACTCCTGCAGGCTCGACAGGCCGCTCTTGAGGTTGGCCGCGACGGGCTCCAGCCCGCGCAGCGCCGGATCCAGATGCCCGGACAGGTTCTCCACGCTGGCAAACGAGGACCGCATCACCGGCAACAGGTCCGACAGCTCCGTCAGCGTCACGGCCAGGGGCTGGTCGTTGCGGGCCAGCTCCCCGAGGGCGCCGTTGCCCTGCACGACGAAGCGGTTGAGGTCCTTGTCCCGCTTGGCCAGGGCGGCGCTGAGCTCGCCGAAGTTGTGGATGGCCCGCTTGACGTTCTCCTTGCGGTCGGCCAGCACCCGGGTGGCGTCCTTGGCCGCCACCAGGAACGGGGCGAGCTCCACGAAGGTCTCACGGAGCTGCTCACCGCCGTTGCCGTCCAGGCCCTTACCGAGCTCCGAGAGCAGGATCGTCATCCGTTGGCGGGTGTCGGCGTTGAAGGTGTCCAACACCCGGGAGATGCTCACCGGGGTGATGATCTGATCGGCGTTGATGATCGTCGACTTCGTGGCCTCCCCGGCGCTCTTGTCGCCCCGGTCGTCGATGTTGACGTACAGATCCTCCAGCGGCGTCACCGGACGGATGCGCAGGCGCGCGTTCTTGTAGACCGGGCCCCACTTATCCTGAATCTTGAGGGTGAGCACCGGCCGGCCCTTGACGAGCTCGGACTTGGAGACGATGCCGACCTTCACGCCGTGGATGCGCACCTGGTGGCCGCCGGGGAAGATGCCCTTGACGTCGTTGGCCGCCACCCGCACCGTGCGGTAGGACTGCCACGGCCGCTCGAAGGTCAGATTCTTCGCGATGACCGCGAACAGGACGCCGGCGATGACGGCCAGGCCGGCCAGCAGGGCCAGCGGCTTCGCGCTGCGTCGGGCCTCGAGGACCAGGCGATCGGATCCGAACTTCATTTGAACACTCCTCCGACGAGCGCGCCGACGCGCGAGATGGGGTCATCCGAAGGCTTCGTGCCTTCACCCTGGGACTGCGATCCGCCGGACGAGCTTCCGCCCGACGATGACGCGCCGGACGTCGGGCCCGCCTTGGCTCCGGACGAGCCCGAGGCGGCCGCACCGGAGCGCGTTGACGTGCCCAGCGCCTCGGGCGGGGTCAGCCCGAGGATCTTGCTCACGAAGCTGTTGACGCTGTCGCAGTCGATCTTGCCCTTGACGATGTCCGCGGAGCAGGGCAGGACCCCGAGCGACTTCGTACCGGCGTTGACGGCCTGGAAGCGCTGGGTGAAGCCGTAGGCGTCGTACAGCGAGGCGCTGGAGGACACCGTGGAAGCGGCCGGGCCGATCGCCTCGTAGAGCTTGAGGCCGGTGAAGCCCCGCTTGTTCACTCCGGGCAGGATGGTGTCCCGGGTGCGCACGAGCGTGGGCTCGAGCGCGTCCAGGAACGGCACGCCGTTGCGGCTGGCGGTGCGCAGACTGGTCAGCGCCGGGCGAAGGTCGGCCAGGAGCGGCCGGGCGTCGTCGAGGGTCGGCCCCAGCTGGCGCAGCGCGGGACGCACCGCCAGGCTGGCGTCGTCCAGGACGCGGGCGCCGGGACGCAGCTTCTCGGCGATCGGGTCCAGCTCGTCCAGCGTCGTGCGCAGGCGCGTCATCGTCTGCACCGTCTGGTCCAGGGTGCCCGGCCCCTGCTGCAGGGTCTGGCTGATGGCCGCGCGCCGGGCCGCGGTGACCCCGAGCGTGGTGTCGGCGTGGGCGATGACCTGGCCGAGGTCGTCCTCGTTGCGCGCCAGCGCACCCATCAGGCGGCTGGTGGAGCGGACGGTGTCGGTGAGGTCGCCGGCACGGACACCGCGCAGGGCGTCCAGACCGGGCGCGGCCTGCTCCATCGCGGGGCCGAGCTGGTCGACGCTTGAGCCGATGCTGACGTTGCCCTTGAAGCCTTCGCTGAACTCGTCGAGGGTCGACCGGATGCCCTCGCGGCTCGGCGGGGTCAACGACGACAGGACGGTGTCGAGCTCGACCTGGGCGCTGGTGCGGCTCATCGGGATCGTGGTGTCCCCGAGCGCCTCGGACGAGGAGCCCTGGTCCAGGTCGATGTAGAAGGCGAACCCGAGCAGGGTGCGCCAGTAGATGTGGGCGCCGGCGTCCTTGCGGAGCTTCACACCGTCGTCGTTGATGCGCATCGTGACCTTCACGCCGCGTGCCCCGGGCAGGCGCTCGACCTTCTCCACCTCGCCGACGTTGACGCCGGAGACGCGGACCGGGGTCTTGCCCGGCGACACGTTGGCCGCGGTGCGGAAGGTGGCGGTGACGACCTCCCCGCCCTTGGGGAAAAAGGGGATGTTCCCGCTCGTGTACGCGTAGTACGAGAGGGCGAGGAAGATACCCAGCACGATCGCGCCATTGCGGATCGGGCGCTCGCGCTGTTGCGCGGGGGTCGCCTCGAAGCGGCTCATGATGCCCATGACCTACCTCCCGTCCTTGGTCGTACCGGAGTTGCAAGGCTTGGGATTGGCGTCGGCCGGGAAGTTGCCGAAGGACTTCGTCTCAGCCCCGTAGATGGACTCGGGACCGAACTGGAGGTTCAGGCGCAGCACGCCGCCGTCCTGGTTCTCAAAGCCCATCATGGACCCCCACCGGTTGCCCATCCGCGTGATGTCGCACCCGTAGACGCCGAGCTTGTTGACGATCGGCGTCGTGCTGGCCAGCGTGCCGTCGATCTGCGGCAGCACCGGGCGCACCGTCGACAGCAGGCGGAGCGTCGGGTCGACGGCGTCGTCGGCGAGCTCGAGGGTCTCGTCGGCGTCGCGCAGGCCGGGGCGCGCCTCCCGCAGGAGGGCGCTCGTCTGGGTGAAGGCCACGGGGCCGGCCTGCAGGGCGGGGCGCACGTCGCGGGCGAAGCCGCGCAGCTGGTCGACGAAGCCGTCGACCTGCGGCAGGCGGCTGCTCACCGTCCGGAACGTGCCGGGCGCCTTGACCAGCGTGGACTGCAGCGCCGGGCGCTCCTCGCGGAAGGGACGCAGCGCCTCGGCCTCGGGCCGGAAGCCGTCGACGATCTCCTGACGGACCGGGTCGGAGGCGTCGGCGAGGGTGCCGGTGCCGCGGATGAGGCTACGCACGGCGTCCTTGCGGGCAACGATCGCGTTGAACACACCGTCGACGCCGCGCAGCGTGGTCGGCGCACCGCCGAGCGACTCGTTGAGGTCGTCGCCGCGGCCGGCGAAGCCCTTCCCGAGCTCCTGCATGAACAGCTGCGCTCTACGGCGGGTCGGCGTGTCGAAGGTCCCGAGGACCGAGTCGAGCTGAACGGTCGCCTTGGTCTGCGAGGCAGGGATCGTGGCGCCATCGGCCAGCGGCGTGCCCGTGGTGCCCGGGGTGATGTCGACGTAGCGCACGCCGACGGGGGAACGCGGCCGGACCTCAATGGTGGTGTCGGACTTCAACGGCCGCACCTCGGGGTCCATCTGCAGGTCGACGACGGCCTTGCCGTCCTCGACGTGCGGGTCGAGCACCTGGCCGACGTTCTTGCCGCCCACACGGACCTGGTAGTGGCCGGTGAGGTTGTCGGCCTGGGTGAACTCGGCCTGGAGGCTGTAGTAAGCCCGGCCGGGGATGGCGTCGGGGGCGCGGAAGCCGATGACGGCCAAGCCCACGAAGCCGATCACGCCGACGGAGCCCAGGAGGGCCATGAAGACCCACCCGCGCTGGTGGGAGGCGGGGCGCTCTGCGAAACGTGTTCTCATGATCCCAGGAGGTAGTTGAGGAGCTTGCCGGTGGCACTCTCGGGCGGCGTCCGGGAGCCGCTCTTCCCCTTGCCGGTGAGGCCGTCCACCACGCCGCCGACGCTGCCGCCGACATCCTTGAGCGTCTTGTTCAGTCCGTCGCCGAGCGGCTTGAGCCCGTCGGTGAGCGGCTTGAGCGGACGGTTGGGCTGTGCGCCGGTCGACGGCGCGGACGTCGTCGGGGCGGATTCAGGCGACGCGCCCGGCTTGTCGGCCGACTTGGACTTGCGCGCTGCCGTACCCGGTAGCTCCGCGTCCCCGACCCGGCTGAGGAGCGACGTCAGCGCCAGCGTGTCGACGTTCGCGTTCAGCCGGAAGACGTGGCCGATCCCGTCGCCGGTGGAGGTCACCGAGGCCCAGCCGTTGATAAAGGCCAGGAGTGCCTTGGTGGACCCGCCCTGGTCGAGGGTGTCGACGAGCGGGCGCAGATCCCTGGAGAACTGCGACACGCGCGCCAGCGTGGGCCGCAGCTCGCGCAGCGTCGGCGTGCTGCGACGGCCGAGCTTGCTCAGCTGCGGGGAGACCTTGCGGATCTCCTGCAGCGTGGCCTTGGCGTCCTTGGTGAACGCCGGCACGCGCCGCAGCGTCTCGACGAGCTGCGGGGAGGTCGCCCGCAGGTCGTCGGCGGCGGGCGCGAGCTGGCCGCTGGCGTCCTGGAGCTTGGACAGCGTCGTGCGCAGGCTCGCGAGGGCTTGGGGAGCGTCCTGGACCGTCTGCCCGAGCGCCTGGCGCCGCTGCGCGGCGGTCTCCAGCGCGTCGGCCGCGCTGGAGACGAGGTCGCCGAGGTCGTCGGCCTTCGGCGTGACGGTGCGCAGGACGCGGTCGCCCTGCACGATGAGCTGCTTCAACCGCACATTCTCGTCGTTGACCTGGTCGATGAGCGCCCGCGTGGCGTCGAGCGCCGGCGGCAGATCCTCGAGGGTCTGGTTGAAGTCCGCCCCACGCCCGGCCATGGTCAGCCCGGCCTCGTTGATGATGATCCGCATCGCGCCGCGCGTGTCGGGGTCGAGCACGTTCAGGGCGTCATCGAGCTCGATCGGCGACCCGGTCTTGGACACCGGGATGGTGACGCCCGACTCCACCGGCTTGCGCAGGTCACCCGGGTCGAGGTCCACGTACTTCTCGCCGAGGAGGTTGACCGGGCGGACCTTGGCGGTGGCGCCCTGCCCGATCGGGAAGGCGCCCTTGTCCATCTCCATCTTGGCCACGGCGTTGTCGTCCTTGTCGAGCGTGATCTCCGTGATCTTGCCCGCGGCGACCTGGCCGACCTTGACATTGTAGTTCTTCAGGATGCCGCCGGCGTCGGTGAACTTGGCGTAGACGACGTACTTGTCGTCGCCACCTCCGGTCACGAGCACCACGACGAGGACGACGACGGCCGCGAGGGCTGCAATGGGGGCGAGCTTCTTCATTTCTTGGCCTCCGGGTCCTTGCCCACGTCCAAGCCGTCGGCGGTGACCCCGCACTCGGGCACGAACTGGGGCTTGTCGGCGTTGTAGCCGGGCGGACGCACGAGCGCGTACCCCTGACCGGTGGCGCCGACGAACTCGCCGGCGGTGAGCGGCAGACTCGTGACGCCCGTCAGGCCGGCGTTACCCCACACGCGCCCGAGGTGTCCGAAGTCGTCGACGGGCTGGCTCCAGCTCGTCCACTGGGTCAGGAACGCGGCGAATTCCGGCGCGTAGGGGCGGAAGCAGCCGACGATCGGCGCGAGGCCGGCGAACACCGGGGTGGCCTGGTCGGAGAACGGCTGGACCCGCTTGAGCAGCCTGGTGATGTCCGGGGCGGTCTTGCGGGCGGTGCGGAAGGTCGACACGGCGACGGGGATCGTCTGGCGCAGGTCGGCCAGGGCCGGACGCAGGTCCTTGCTGAGCAGCCCGAGCTGCACGGCGCCGGGGCGCAGATCCGTCGTCAGGGCGTCCAGGTGGCCGACGCTGGTGTCCAGGCGGGCCAGCGTGGTCCGGGTCTGACGCTGAGCGTTCGGGAATCGCTCCAGCGACGCCTTGATCCCGTTCGTGTTCGCGGCGAAGGTCGCGAAGGTCTGGGAGGCCACGTTGACCAGATCGGAGATCTGGTCACGGCGGGCGCCGAGCGTCTTGGTCACGCGGAAGGTGTTGGCGACAAAGGCCCGCAGGGCGGGCTCGTCGGCGGAGAGGTCGCCCGTGAGGTTGGCGAGCGACTCCAGGCCCGGGGCGCTCTTCTTCACGCCGTTGGAGATCTGGGCGCTGCGCTCCTTGAAGGTGAAGCCGGTGGACCCCAGCGTGCTCTTGAGCGCCTCGCGGGTCTTGCCGTCGAAGGTGTCGAAGACGTCGTCGAACTCGACCGCCTCGACGGTGTTCTCGTTGGCGATGACGCCCCCGTCGGGGATCTTGGGCGCGTCTCTGGGACCCGGGTCGATCTGGAGGATCCGGGTGCCGTTGCCGATCGTCGAGCCGAACCGCAGGCGCACCTTGGTGCCCTGGTGCAGCGGCCAGACCTGGTCGTCCTCGATGCCGAGCGTGACGATCGCCTGACCGTCCTTGTTCTCGACGCCCTTGACCTTGCCGGCGTCCAGGCCGTCGACGCGCACGTCGAGGCCCGAGTACACGCTCACCGCCTCGGCGAACACCGCCTTGACCTCGTGCGGCTGCTCGCGGGTGGACTTGATCCACAGGCCCAGTACGACCAGGCCGACAACCCCGATGAAGATCCAAGGTCGCCCGACGAGCCACAGACCGCCGCGGCGGGCGCGGTCCCCCGCGCCCAGCCGCTCGTCCTGGTCGTCGTCCCTGACGGTATGTCGCTCTCCCTGTGCCATCAAATCCCTCTCTGAATCAGCCGCCGACGGGGGCGTTGGGCTTCAGGCCCCAGAACAGCATGGTCATGCCGGCACCCAGGACGTGGAGCAGGATGAGGTTGAGGATCATCGACTTCGCCGTCGAGTTACCGACCCCGACCGGCCCGCCGCTGGTGCGGTAGCCGTAGAACATGCCCAGCAGCATGATCACGGTGCTGGTGACCATGATCTTGATGAACAGGAAGACGAAGTCCTTGGGGGTCGAGAACGTCCAGTGGACGTTCTCCCAACCGCCTTGGGACACCTCACCGATCTGCACGACGATGACCAGGAAGTTGCCCAGGAAGTGCGCAGCGACCGCGACGACGAGGATCAGCGGGAAGGTGATCCAGCCGGCCACCAGGCGCGTGGCGACGATGTAGCGCATGGGGTTCAGGCCCATCGACTCCATTGCGTCGATCTCGTCCTGGATGCGCATCGAGCCGATCTCGGCGCACAGCCCACAGCCGACCTTGGCGGCGAGGATGTAGCCCCACATGTACGGGATCATCTCCCGGATCGCGCAGTAGCTGGTGAACACACCGGAGTAGGTGGAGGCGCCGTAGCCGCGGAGCACGTAGTTGGCCTCGGTGCCGCACGTCGTCCCCATCAGGAACGTCATGAAGCAGATGATGGCCGCCGAGCCCGCGACGAGAATGCCGCACTGGCGGAGGATCTCCGCCGAGTAGCGCCAGACGCCGCCGAGCTCCATGAAGGCGCGCCCGGTGAAGGTGCCGATGTCGGCGGCCTCCTTGAGCATGGCGTGCACGGGCCCGCGCAGGCCGCTGCGGAAGCGCTCTCCGGCCGGCGGGCCGGACATCTCGCCGCGCAGGCGGGGCGTTCGGGTGACTGAGGATTCCATGGTGGTTTCTCTCTTTCCCGCTAGTGGAGGTTGCCGGTCTCGGGGTACGCCGCGAGAAGGATGGCCGTGAACAGGTAGTTGAAGATCCAGATCCCGGCGAACGAGATGACGACTGCCTGGTTGACCGCCCTGCCGACGCCCTGGGCGCCGCCCTTGACGTTTAGGCCCTTGTAGCAGCACGCCACCGCGATGATGAAGCCGAAGGCGGTGGTCTTGAACACCGCTCCGAAGAGGTCCGGGAAGGTGAAGTTCGAGGTGAAGGTCGCGACGTAGCCCGCCGAGGTCTCGCCCCACACGACGACCGTGGCGAACCAGCCGCCGAGGACGCCGAACACGAGCGCGATGATGTTCATCAGCGGCGTGATGATGCCCAGCGCCAGGAAGCGCGGAGTGACGATCTGCCGGACGGGGTCCAGGCCGAGGACGGCCATGGCGTCGAGTTCCTCGCGCACCTTGCGGGCGCCGAGGTCGGCGCAGATGGCGGTGCCGGCAACGCCGGCGATGACCATGCCGTTGATCCAGCCGGCGAACTCGCGGATCGACGCCATCACGAAGAACGCGCCCTCGCGATCGATCGTGCCGAAGATCTGGGTGATGTTGGCGGCCTGCAGCCCCGGCGCACCGAACCCGAAGGCGGTGGTGCTGATGAGCATCGGAAGCATGCAGCGCCGCAGGATGAGGAACGCCTCGTCGACGAACTCCTCGGTCCAGCTGTAGGGCGGCGTGAAGGTGGCCGCGACGGCCTTGCCGGCCAGCAGCATCATGCCGGCGATCTGTTCCAGCCAGCCGAAGTAGTCGTTGAAGGTTTGCTGGCCGCGGCTCGGGCGGTCCTCTCCGATGCCCGGAAGGTCAACGGCGGGAGGTGCCACGCGCGGCGTGGTCTTGGTCTGCTCGGTAGCCATCAGCCTTTCCTCCTTTGCGTCGTGGTCATCTCGTGTCTCCCTGTCATCCCGCAAGTCGTTTGCCTGTCGCGTACCCCTGCCGGAGTAGTTCGCACAGCTTGGCGACCTCCTAACGGCCCGGTAAGAGGCCGTGGGGGGAGAACACATCCCCCCGCCGGGGGATATTGCCCCCGCGACGAGCGCTAACGCGTCACTCCATGCCCAGCGGGCCCTCGATGCTGCGGTTGAGGAACTGCTGCACGAAGGGGTTCTCCGAGTGGAACATGAGGTCGCGCTCGCCGGCCTGCACGATGCGGCCCTTCCACAGCACCGCGAAGTACTCACCGACCTGGCGCGCGGAGTTGATGTCGTGGGTGATCACGATGTACGTGCCGCCGTGCTGCTCGTGCATCTGGCGGATGAGCTCGCACAGCAGCGCCGTGCGGACCGGGTCCAGGCCGGAGTCGGGCTCATCGAACATGACGATCTCGGGCTCGAGCACGAGAGCGCGCGCGAAGCCCGCGCGCTTGCGCATGCCGCCGGACAGCTCGCTGGGCAGGCGGTCTTTGGCGATGTCCAGGCCGACGTCCGACAGGCGCGCGTCGACGACACGGCTGATCTCCTTCTCGGAGAGGTCGGTGTGCTGGCGCAGCGGGAAGGCCACGTTGTCGAAGACGTTCATCGAGCCGAACAGCGCGCCGTCCTGGAAGAGGATCCCGAACTTCTTGCGGACCTCCAGCAGCCTGGACATCTTCATCTTGTTCAGCGACTCACCGTGGATGAGCACCTCGCCCTGGTCGGGGAACAGCAGCCCGATAATGTGCTTAATGAGCACCGACTTGCCGGTGCCCGACGGCCCGAGGACGACGGTGACCATGCCCTCGGGAATGCCGAGCTCGAGGCCGTCGAGGATCGTGTTGCGCCCGAAGGCCTTCTTGACGCCCTTCATCTGGATCGCCCAGAAGTCGCCGGGGTTGGGCTCTTCGACGAGGATGGCACCCTCGTGGTGCTCGTGCTCGGCGCCGTAGGACGCGGCTTGGTCCAGGAGTGAGGACGACTCGGGATCGAGCTGCTTGCCGGAGGCCAGCTGCGCGTCCATCGCGTCGCCGCCGGAGTTGCGTGGGATACGAGGCATGCGGCGACACTACGGAAGTCGTCAAGCGGCGTGTGTTGCCCGAGGGGGTGAACCGTGTCATCCCTTCGGGGGGAGCCTTTGGGGGCAGTCCGTCACTCGTCGCGTTGCAGCCCGCGCAGGACCTCGTTCTCGGCGAGCTCGGGCAGGCCCTGGGCGCGGCGGCGGCGGTTGGCCGTCTCGAGCATCTGCTCGACGTCGTCGCGCTCGGCCACCCGCTTGCGGTCCTGGCGCCCGGACGGGTCCCAGTCCACGACGTCCGAGCCGTCTCCCGGGGTGAAGCGCCCGAGGAGGAAGAAGAAGAGCAGCAGGCCGACGAACAGGCCGACCCCGAGGACGGGCGGGCTCGCTTCGAGCGCGAGGGGAAGCAGGCTCATGGGCAGACCCTAACGTCGTGGGGGGGGGGGGGGGGGCCCCGCCGCCCCCGGGGGGCCGGCGGCGGCGCAGGCGGGGGGGGCGGGCGGC
>JBBSUL010000065.1:0-18300 GCA_038234375.1 Solirubrobacterales bacterium
GAGACCTTGAAGTCGGTGAAGTCCAGGCGCTCCATGAGCTCGACGAAGCCGACGGCGGCGCTGACCAGCGCCTCCACCGGGTCGGTGTACTCCAGGTCGCGCAGGTGCGCGGGCAGCGAGCCGGAGTTCACGCCGATGCGCAGCGGGGTCGAATGCCGCTTGGCGACCGCGGCGACCTCGGCGACCTTCTCGGGGCCGCCGATGTTGCCGGGGTTCAGGCGCACGCAGTGCGCGCCGGCCTCGATCGCCTTGATCGCCAGCGTGTGGTTGAAGTGGATGTCGGCGATGATCGGGATCGGCGACTGCGCCACGATCGTCTTCAGCGCCGCGACGTCGCTGTCGCGTGGAACGGCGACGCGCACGATGTCGGCCCCGGCCTCCGCCACCCGGTGGATCTGGGCCATCGTCTCTGAGAGGTTGGCCGTCTCCGTCTTGGTCATCGTCTGCACGGCGACCGGCGCACCGGACCCGATCAGCACGCCACCGACGTCGATCTGCCGCTGCGAAGCCATGCCATGAGTGTACGAGCGTGTGCGGGCGGCGGCGTGACCGGCCGGCTATTAGGCTCGCGTGCGTGCCGACCGATCCGTGCTGCCTGGACGACTACGAGGCCCTGGCGGCCGAGCGGCTTGACCCCGGTCCCCACGGCTACTTCGCCGGGGGCGCGGGCGACGAGCGCACGCTGCGCGCCAACGTCTCGGCGTGGGCACGGCACGAGCTGCTGCCGCGGGTGCTCGTCGACGTGGGCACCGTCGACACGGCCACCACCGTGCTGGGGACGCCCATCGATCTGCCCGTGCTGGTGGCGCCGGTGGCCATCCAGAAGATGGCCCACCCCGACGGTGAGGCCGGCATGGCCCGCGCCGCCGCGGCGGCCGGGACGATCATGACCCTGTCGACGATCGCCACGTCCACCCCGGCGCAGGTCGCCGCCGACGCCCCGTCCGATGCCCCGCGGTGGTTCCAGGTCTACGTGCTCGCCGACCGCGGGGTGACCGACGCGCTCGTGCAGGAGGCGGTGGCCAACGGCTTCTCAGCGCTGGTGCTGACCGTGGACGCGCCGCGGGCCGGCCGGCGCGAGCGTGACCTGCGCACCGCGTTCGGGGTCCCGGACGGAATCGACATGCCGGCGGTGACCGCGGCGACGGGATCGACGACCGGCGTGACTCCGGCCGAGTTCTTCTCGCTCATGGACACGACGCTCACCTGGCCGGACCTGGAGGCCTTCGTCGCGGCCAGCCCGCTGCCGGTGCTGCTCAAGGGCGTCCACCACCCCGACGACGCCCGGCGTGCCGCCGCGTGCGGGGTGGCGGGGATCGTCGTCTCCAACCACGGTGGGCGACAGCTGGACAACGTGCCGGCCACCGCCGACCTGCTCGGCCCGGTGGTGGAGGCCGTCGACGGCCGGGTCGAGGTGCTCGTCGACGGCGGCATCCGCCGCGGTACCGACGTCTGCGCCGCCCTGGCGCTCGGGGCACGGGCGGTCCTCGTCGGCCGGCCGGCGCTCTGGGGGCTGACGGTGGGCGGCGAAGCCGGCGCCCGCCGCGTCCTGGCGCTGCTGCAGGCCGAGATCGAGCTGGCCATGACCCTCCTGGGCTGCCCGACCGTCGCCGAGCTCACCGCCGACCGGCTGGCACCACGGAGGAGGTCCCCCTGATGCCGGTCATCCGTCGGCGGTGTCCCGGTCAACCGAGGCCGTCCAGCTCCGTCACGGTCTCGACCATGGCCTGCGAGCAGCGATCGACGCCGGGCACGTCGGCGCGCTGGCGGTAGAGGGTGTAGGCCTCGAGGCGACGGACGGGGGCGCCGGCCGCGTCGGCCGGCCGCGGGTCGCGGGCCTCGGTGAGGATGAAGTCGGCCTTGCGTGAGACCGCTACGTGCGGGTAGTTCGTGCCCAGCAGCGGCGTCTGTGAGCACAGCGGCTGCCCGTAGAGCATGAACGCCCCCCAGTTCTGCCGCTGCGGGTCGATGTCCAGGCGGATCGACTGCCCCGGGGGCATCGCGGCGTCGATCGAGCGCAGGGCCAGCACGCTCTTGGGCAGCTCGTCGAACGTCGTGCCCACCTCGTTGGCGGCGGCGATCGTCGCCATCAGCGACAGGACGACGAGGCCGGTGACGCCAAGCCGCCGGGACGGGAGCTTGGCGGCGCCGGCCACCGCGAGCGCGAGCACGACCGGCCCGACGAAGGCCAGCAGCTTGAAGTGGAAGTAGTAGCCGAACTCGCGCAGGCGGAACCACACGACGAAGGCCAGCGTGAACAACAGCAGGCCCGTCAGCGCCCGCCGCAGCGGCACGTCCAGATCGCGCAGCGCCAGGCGCACCGCGTACAGCAGCGGCACGGCCATCACCGCCAGCCCCGCGTACGTGTTGATCGCGAAGAAGTGCGGCTCGGGGAAGTAGGCCGACAGGTCCCCGCCCCAGGCCCGCAGGCTGTGGTTGGGGTTCAGGCCGACCTCCATCCCGCTGGCGATCTTCTCGTTGATGCCACGCAGCGGCGGCACCGACAGGAGGGTGAGGGCGGCGAAGAATCCGGGGACCATCCACAGCAGCGACCGCGGTCCCTTCCACACCCCACGCGGGCGCAGGCGCTTGGCCTGCGGCCACAGCAGGATCGCCAGCGGCAGCAGCGGGATCGGGAGGGCCAGCGGGTAGGCGAGGCCGAGCACGCCGAGGAACAGCAGCAGCAGCGCGATGCCGCCGCGCGTGCGCTCGTGCGCGACCCACCACCCGAGCACGCAGGCGAACGGGAGCGCGAAGAACCCCCACGTCTGGTTGAAGTACGGGTGCATCACCGTATGCAGGACCATGCGGTCCAATCCGATGATCCCCATCGCCACCGCCGCCGCCCACGGGGGCCCGCGCAGCAGCTCCCGGGTGAACAGGAAGAACCCGGCCGCCGCCAGCGCCAGCAGCACGGCCGCCAACGACGAGATCGTCTGGTACACCTCCAGCCCCGACAGCGAGGACACCGCCGCCAGCGTGTAGTAGATCGCCTGCTTGGAGCGCCACAGCAGGGGCATGCGGTCGACGGGCTTGCTGATGTCCTCCCCGGTCGGGTAGTTCGACTTCAGGAAGATGGCGCTGCCGACCGCCAGGTGCGCGTCCTGACCCTGTCCCTCCACGGTGACAAAGCCGGCGCGCAGCAGCGGGATGAGCGCCACGGCGACCAGCAGGACGGCGATCCACGCCGGCCAGGCCATCCGGCGCAGGACCGCACGCGCGCGCGGGTCGTTCTCGGGTCCATCGGCCTCGCCCGCGGCGGGCGGGATCGGTTGCCGTGGCCGGCGCGCGGCGACGAGCGCCAGCAGGACGCCGCCGGCGATCACCGCGGAGAGGTTGAGGCCGTAGGGCACCGCGGCAAACCCGAGCACCATCATGGCCGCCGCGGTCGCCGCCGCCCCGACGGGCGCCACCCACAGCAGCTCGTACCGCCGCAGCCCGTCGGGCAGCAGCAGGCGCGTCAGGCCCCAGCCGGTGACGGCGAACAGGGCCAGCGCCGTGACCACGACCCGCGCGAGGTCCGGGACCGCGGCCCCACCGACCACGCCCGCGTCGTCGGCCAGGCGCAGGGCCAGGAACCCCACCAGCGCCGCCAGCAGCGGTGAGCGGTGGCGGTGCACCCAGGCGCTCAGCGCCGACCGGCGGGACCGCGAGGGCGGCCCACCGGACGGGCCGGCGGGCGGGGCGGAGGGCGCGACGAGCGGCGGATTGGCGGGTCGGAGGTCCATCTGGGGCCCATTGTCACCAAAACGCGCTTCGGGGCACCCCACCGTGCCTCGACGTGCCGGCCCGCCTGGCGCAACCGTGCCGGCGGTCGGCTCCATCTAGCATCCGGCGGAATGTCTGCCGTCCTGCACCGGATCGCCCGCATCATCACCGAGCTGGCGTCCCTGGCCCGTCTGCCTTTCCCGGTGGCCCGCTTCTACCTGCGGCTGTACCTCCGCGCACAGCAGCTGGAGGACCAGTTCGCGATCTGGGCGTCGTCGCGGCCCCGCGAGCTCGCCGCTCTGCTGCAAGCGGCTCGTGGTTCCCGGCAGGCCGTCGAGGTCGGCACCGGCGCGGGCTGGACGGCGCTGTCGCTCGCCCTGGCGCTGCCCGAGTGCACGGTCACGACGTTCGATCCCGTCGACCGTGACCACCGCGCCGACTACTTCGCCGTCGCCGGCCCGTCGGTGCGCGCTCGCGTCACGTACGTGCCCACGCCCGCCGAGGAGGCCACCGCCCCGGCCGCCGGCGTGGACCTGCTGTTCATCGACGGCATGCACGACCGCGAGGCGACGGTGACCGCCTTCGGGTTTTGGTCCCCGCGCCTGGCCCCGGGGGCGGTCATCGCCTTCCACGACTTCGGGGACCCCTCGTTCCCCGGCGTGCAGGAGGCGGTCGCCCAGTTGCGCCTGAAGGGAACGGCGCACGGGCGCCTGTTCGTCTGTCACGCGCCGGCCTGAGCGGGCTCATGCCTGCGGCGTTCGCCGGCGGGCGACGACCTCGAGCGCGCTTTGTCATCCGCAGGGTGCACACAGCAGCGCGCTCGGCGGCCAAGCGGCTGGTGGCGCCCGGCCGAGCGCCGACGGATAGGGTCGCACCCATGTCCCGGGTCCCTGCTGTCGCCGCTGCGGTGCTCTCGGCGCTGGTCCTCCTGCCGGCCACCGCGTCGGCCAAGGTCCTCAACGCCGAGGGCGTCCTCCCGCCCGGCCAGAGCGGCTACGTGTCGCTCACCGGCCTGACCTCGGGCGGCGGCTCGCCCCACCTGTACGACCAGCAGCCGCTGTTCGTCGACTTCATGCGCAAGCCGTTCGGCATGAACCTCGCCGCCGGTCCGACGGAGACCCCGAAAGCGGGCGTCACGATCGTCCGCGACACCTACGGCGTCCCGTCGATCACCGGGGCCACCGAGCTGGACGCGTGGTTCGGCGCGGGGTACGCCGTGGCCCAGGACCGGATGTTCCAGCTGGAGGCCTTCCGCCACGCCACCCAGGGCCGCCTGGCCGAGGTGACCGGCAAGGGCGCGCTGGAGGACGACCTCATCGCCCGCCGCGACTACTACACGCCCGCCGAGCTGCAGGCGATGTTCGACCGCTTCCCCGCGCCGCTGCGGGCGCGGACGCTCGCCTACCGCGACGGCATCAACGCGTGGATCGCGCACCTGCAGATCACGCCCACCGAACTGCCGGCCGAGTACGCGGCGACCGGGACCGCGCTGACGCCGTGGACCGTCCAGGACACCCTCAGCGTCGGGGTCTTCCTCGCCCGGACCGTCCCCTCCGGCGACGGACAGGAGCTGCGCAACCTGCGCGCCGTGGAGGCCGGCGGGGCGACGGTGCTGGACCGCCTGCTGCCGCGCTCGACCCGCCGTCAGTTGTCGACCATCCCCCGCAGCGAGGGCCTCTTCCCGCAGGGGCGGCGCCTCAGCGCCAAGAAGGCGGCGGCCGCCCGGAAGCGCTCGCTGGCCTTCGTGGGCACCCTGCCGGACGCCAGCGACACCATGGCCCGGGCGGCGGACGCCAAGGCGCAGCTGCGGGCAGGCAGCATCGGCCGCGTCGGCGGCTCGTCCATGTTCGCCGTCCGCGAGGGCGGCGGCCGCGCGCTGCTGTTCAACGGGCCGCAGCTGGGCTTCTCGGTCCCCGAGCTGTTCGTCGAGCTCGAGGTCCACGCCCCCGGCTACAACGTGCGCGGCGTCACCGCCGCCGGCATCCCCGTCGTCGGGATCGGCCACAACGACGACGTGGCCTGGGGCTTCACGAGCGGCCTGTCCGACGAGGACGACCTGTACGCCGAGCAGCTGAAGCCCGGCGACCCCGAGTCCTACCGCTATAAGGGCGAGTGGCAGAAGATGAACTGCCGCGACGAGACCTTCGCCTTCAAGACCCCGCCGAGCGACACGCTGCTCAACGGCAAGGCCCCGGAGTCCGGCAGCGTCACGCGCCGGCTGTGCCGCACCGTCCACGGCCCCGTCCAGTCCCGCCAGGGCGACGTCGCCTACGCGCGCAAGTACGCGATCTGGAACCGGGACCTGGAGACCATCGTGGGCATCGACGGCCTCAACCGGGCCCGCACCATCAAGGACGTCGACGCCGCCGCCCGCCAGGTCACCTGGAACGAGAACATCATGGCCGCCGACTCGCAGGGCAACATCGGCTTCTGGCATCCGGGCCTGGTGCAGCTGCGCAACTCCCGCTGGGACGAGCGCCTACCGCAACCAGGCACCGGGGAGGCCGAGTGGGGCGGCCTGGTCCCCCGCGCGAAGATGCCGCACGTCATCAACCCGAAGCAGGGCTGGTTGGCCAACTGGAACAACATCCCCTCCCAGGGCTGGACGACCGGCGACGGCCCGGCCAGCGAGCGCGTCACCGCCCAGTTCCACCGGGTCGGCTGGCTCATGCGCCTCGTCCGCGACCTGAAGCAGCACCCGTCGTTCAGCGACGCGCAGGGCGTCATCCGCCGCGAGGGCTCGGTCGCCCAGCAGCGGCCGCTGGCCGGCTTCCGCTTGCGCCGGGCGCGCAAGGGCGCCGTGGGCAGGGCCCGGATCGTGCTGGACACGATCCTGGCCTGGGACGGCAACTACGTGCGGACGGCCGACGACGGCACCGTCGACCCCGGGGTGGCCGCGTGGGAGGCGTACAAGACGGCGCTGGCCGACCGCGCGGTGCGGCCGTTCGCCCAGGGCGCGGCGGTGTTCGAGGACCGTCCCGGGAACAGCCACGTCTTCGACATCACCGACAAGGAGTCCTACGCGCTGCGGACCCTGTCGCGCGGCAACTACCGCGTCGCGGCATCCACCGCCTTCGACGCCTTGGCCACGCGCTTCGGCACCGACGACCCGGCCCGCTGGCGCGAGCCGCGCGCCCTGTACAAGGTCGTGGCCCAGGGCGCCGGGCAGGCCCCGCCGCTGCCCTTCTTCGACCGCGGGACCTGGGAGCAGCTCGTCGAGCTCGGGCCGTAGCGTCGACCATCGACGTGGCGCGCGGTCACAGCCACCGGCGCGACTTCCGAGCCGCCAGGGGAGTCCGAATCACAGCCAGCCCGCGCGCCGCAGCCGGCGGTACAGCAGCCCGCAGGCCGCCGCGGTGACCCCCATCGCCGCCGGGTAGCCGTACTGCCAGTGCAGCTCGGGCATGTGGTCGAAGTTCATGCCGTAGATGCCGGCGACCATCGTCGGGACGGCGGCGATGGCCACCCAGGCGGAGATGCGGCGCATGTCCTCGTTCTGGCGGACGGTCACCTGCGTGAGGTTGGCCTGCAGGGCGCTGGACAGCAGCGCGCGGAAACCCTCGATCTTGGACTCGGTGCGCAGCAGGTGGTCGTGGACGTCGCGGAAGTACTCAGCCAGCTCCGGCAGGACCTCCGCGGTGCGGCCGCGGGCCAAGCGGTCCACGGCCGGCGCGAGCGGGGCGACGGCCCGCTGAAACCGCAGGACCTCGCGCTCGAGGCTGAAGATGCGCCCGGCCGGGTTGTCGCCGTCGGCCGAGAACACCGCCTGCTCGACCTGCTGGATGTCCTCGTCCACCCCGTCGGCGACGAGGTCGTAGTCGTCGACGACCCGGTCCATGATCGCGTGCAGCACCGCCATCGGCCCGCCCGCCAGAGCCTCTGGGTCGGCCTCGATGGCGTGGCGCACGTCGGCCAGCGCCGTGGCCACCCCGTGGCGCACGGTGACGATGAAGCGCTGGTGCACGAAGATCTGGACCTCGTCGATCTGCACGCTCTCCTCGGCATCCACGTAGCGTGCCGGCTTGAGGACGACGAACATGGTGTCGCCGTAGTGCTCGACCTTCGGGCGCTGATGGGTCTCGATCGCGTCCTCGACCGCAAGCGCGGGCAGGTCGAAGTCGTCGGCGACGCGCTGGAACTCCTCCCCCACCGGATCGGCGATCCCGACCCACACGAACGTCCCGGTGTCGCGCTCGGTCACCGCGCACGCGTCGGCCGGGGTGTCGACCCCGGGCACCCGGCGCCCCTCGCGGTAGACGGCGCTGTCGACGATCACAGACGGACCCTACGTCGGCGGCGGAAGCGACGTGCCGCCGCCCGCCGCCGACCGACGGTCACTCGGCGTACATGGCCTCGATGTCGGCCTCGTACTTGGCGTCGATCGGCCGGCGCTTGAGCTTCATCGTCGGGGTCAGCTCGTCGCCGCCGGGCAGCCAGTCACCGCGGACGATCGTGAACTTCTTCAGCTGCTCGACGCGCGCGAGCTTGGCGTTGGCGGCGTCCACCCCCGCCTGCACGGCCTCACGGATCTGCTCGTCGTCGGCCAGGGCCTCCAGCGCCGTGTCGGCGATCCCGTGCTTGACCGCCCACGCGGGCGCGAAGTCGGCGTCCAGGACGATCAGGGCGGTGTTGTACTTGCGGCTGTCCCCGATGCACACGGCCTGGCCGATGAGCGGGTGCGCGGTCTTCAACGTGGCCTCGATGTTGGCCGGGGACATGTTCTTGCCGGCCGCGTTGATGATGATCTCCTTCTTGCGGTCGACGATCCTCAGGTACCCGTCCTCGTCGAGCGTCCCGATGTCCCCGGTGTGCAGCCAGCCGTCCTGGATCGCCTCGGCGGTCTTGTCGGGCAGGTTGCGGTAGCCGGTCATGACCACGCCGCCACGGACGCACACCTCGCCGTCCTGCGCGATGCGGATCTCCACGCCCGGGGCCGCCGGGCCGACGGTGCCGATCTTGATCTTCTGCGGCGGGTTGACCGCGCCCGCGCCGCACGTCTCGCTCATCCCCCACAGCTCCGACAGGGGCAGGCCGATGGCGTGGAAGAACTCCAGCACCTCGACCGGCGTGGGGGCGGCACCGACGTTGATGGCCTTGACCTGGTCGAGGCCGAGCATGGTCCGCCAGCCTGCGAAGAGCGCCTTGTCGGCGGCGTCCGCAGCGGCGGCGACCTCGTCGGGGACCGGCTCACCACGCTGCTGCAGGCGCACCCGCTCGATCGCGGCGTCCAGCCCGGCCTGGGCCTGCTGCTGCTGCTCGTCCTCCAGGCCCGCGACCGCGGCCTCCAGCCCCGACTTCAGCTTCTCCCAGATGCGCGGCACGGCGAAGAACCACTGCGGACGCACCTGCGGCAGCGCCGACAGCACCGCCCGCGGGTCCGCGCAGCAGCTGATCTGCAGCCCGAACACGATCGGCAGGTAGTGGTGGGCGGCACGCTCGGCGATGTGCGCGCTGGGCAGCCACGAGATGACCCGTGACTCCTCGGGGAACTGGACCATCGCCTCCACCGCGACCACGGCGGTGAGCAGGTTGTGGTGCGAGAGCTGCACACCCTTGGGCGGACCCGTGGTGCCCGACGTGTAGATGAGCGTGAGGATGTCGTCGCGCTCCAGTGCGGCCACTGAGGCGTCCACGTCGAAGGACGGGTCGGGCGCGGCCATGACCGCATCGAGGCTCGTGCAGCCGTCGGGCAGATCGCCCTCGGGGTCGATGATAACGACGTGCTCCAGCTGCGGCAGCTCCTTGCGGGCCTCCAGGACGACGTCGAGGAACTGCGGCTCGGTGACGATGATACGCGCGTCGGCGTCGGAGACGACGTACTGCACCTGCTCGGCCGTGTACTGCATGTAGATGGAGAACGGCGTGGCGCCGACCATCATCGCGGCGAGGTCGCACAGGTGGAACTCGGGGCGGTTGGACAGCATCAGCGCGATCGTCTGGTCGCGCTGCAGGCCGAGGCCGGCGAAGCCAGCGGCGAGCGTGTCGACGCGCTCACGCAGCTGCGCCCACGTCCAGGCGATCGAGTCGTCGAGCGTGCGTACGGCGACCGCGTCGGGGTTGACGGCGGCGGTGATGCGGAAGGCCTCCGCGATCGACGAGGCGTCGACGGCGCGCTCCGGTGCGGTGCTGGATTCCATCGGGACTACCCCTCCTCAGGGACCTGGACACAAGGCCGGCACCCTCGGTGGCGGCCGGCCCGCGCGAGCCTACTGCACCCCGAAGCCCTCGCCGCGCAATCGCCCGATGTCGTTCGTCAGCCCGATCGCGAACAGGAAGATGACCAGCGCGAACCCGACGACGCTGGCCTTCTCCATCCACGCGAAGGGGATCGCCCGGCCGCGCACCTTCTCGGCCAGCGCCCAGAAGATGTGGCCGCCGTCCAACGGCAGGAACGGGAACAGGTTCACGATCGCCAGCGACAGCGAGATGATGGCGATGATGTTCAGCGCGTCGATGAACCCGAAGGTCGAGATCGTCTGCCGCGTCGTCTCGTAGGAGCCGACGACGCCCGAGACCTCCTTGCGGGCCTCGGAGCTGACGAAGATCCGGCCGAGCGCGCTGACCGTCGCCTTCGTCACGCGCCACATGCCGGCGACCGACGACGAGGACGCCTGCAGCACCCCCTGTTTGTTGCTCTGGATGCCGAACTGAAAGCCCAGGCGCGGCCGCTTGTTCGTGGCGTCGTACATTGGGGTGACCGAGAAGGAGCGGGTGGCTCCGTCGCGCTGGAGCACCACCTTTGCCGGGGTCGCGGCGGTGCACCCGTCCGTCGGCTTCCCGGCACAGCGGTGCGAGGCCACCGCCTGGGACAGGACCTCCGCGTCGCCCCGGCGGCCGTCGACGGAGACGATGCGGTCCCCGGCCACGAGCACCCCGGCGGCCGGCGAACCCGTGGAGACGCGCTCGACGCTGTTGGAGACCTCCTGCACGCCCTTGAACACGAACAGCGCCCACAGGATGAGGAAGGCGATGACGACGTTCATGACCGGGCCGGCGAGGATGACGACGATCCGTTTCCACGGGGCCTGGCGGTAGTAGGCGCGGTGGCGGACCTCCTCCGGGATGTCCTCCTCCGGGTTCATGCCGGTGATCTTCACGTAGCCGCCGAGGGGGATCGCGCCGATGCCGTACTCGGTCTCGCCGCGCTTGAACTTCGCGACGATCGGCGGGAAGAACAGGGCGAAGCGCTCGACGCGCATGCCGACGGCCTTGGCGGCGACGAAGTGCCCGAACTCGTGCAGGATGATGAGCACGGCGAAGCCGGCGAAGGCGAGGAAGTAGCTCATGCGGGGGCGCTGGGGCGGACGTGGTGCACCCGATCACTATGGCAACCGGAGCACCGGCACCTGCGCCATCTCGCCCGCGGTCCGCGCCGCGGCAGCTCGGGCGACGTGCCAACTCACCCACTCCCGTCCCCGGGTGCCCGGCAGGCCGTCACCGTGCGTGGCCCCGCCCGCCCACGACCCTTGATACGGCGGTACCATGCGATGGCCGTGTCGACCGCACCCCTGGAGCCCTGGCGCCCCACCCTGGACGCCTACCACCGCCTCGCGGAGACCGGGGCCCTCGACGACGAGCGCGTCGAGTTGCTCGACGGGCAGATCGTCGCGATGAGCCCGCGCACCTGCGAGCACGACAACGCGATCGAGTACCTCAACCGCCAGGCCTGCGGCCTGCCCCTCGAGTACAGCGTCCGCGTGCAGTCCGGGCTGACGATCGGCGAGGGGTGGGAGCCCGAGCCCGACCTGGCGATCATCTCCAAGCGCATCGCGCGCCCCTACCACCCCCAGTCCGCCGAGCTGGCGATCGAGGTCGCCCACACCCCGCTGAAGCGCGACCGGCTGGTCAAGCGCGCGATGTTCGCGCGCGCCGGGGTGCCGGAGTACTGGATCGTCGCGATCCCCGACCGTGTGGTCGAGGTCCACCGGGCCCGTGACGGCGAGGACTACACCGAGCGCTTCACGATCGGCGGCGGCCACCTGCTCAGCGCCGCGCTCCCGGATCTGGAGCTCGACCTCCAGGCCCTGTGGAGCGCCACCTTCGGCACGTCCTGAGGCTCGGCGGGGGCTCGCGGCTGCCATACGCCCAGCATCCACGCAACCGCGGCCCATGCCCCGGCGGGTCGCTGCGTGGAGTCTCGGTGCTGACATACGACACCCAGCCTCCACCCACCCGCCAGCCGGGCCCTCGGTCAGGCTGCGCGCGCGCTGACGAGGTCGGCGGCGATCTCGCGGGCCTGGCGGTCGGCCTCGTAGAGGGTCTCGAAGGCACGGATCGGGGCGGCGTCCAGCTTCTGCAGCGTGGCATCGATGACGTCGGCGATGCCGAGGAAGGCCAGGCGGCCGGCCAGGAAGGCGTGCACGGCGACCTCGTTGGCGGCGTTGAGCACGCACGGCCCCGTCCCCCCGGCGATCGCCGCCTGCCGGCACAGGCCCAGGCACGGAAACGCCTCGTGGTCGACGCGCTCGAAGGTCAACGACCCCAGTGCGGCCAGATCCAGCGGCTGGACCGGCAGGTCCATCCGCTCGGGGTGGTGCAGCGCGTAGGCGATCGGCACCCGCATGTCCGGGTGGCCCAGGTGCGCGAGCGTCGCCCCGTCCGCGAGGTTGATGAGCGAATGGATGATCGACTGCGGGTGCACGACGACGTCGATCCGCTCGTACGGGGTCCCGAACAGGTGGTGGGCCTCGATGACCTCCAGGCCCTTGTTCATCAGCGTGGCCGAGTCGATGGAGATCTTGCCGCCCATCGCCCACGTCGGATGGTTCAGGGCCTGCTCGACGGTCACCTGCTCCAGGTCGGCGCGCGCCCGCCCGCGGAACGGTCCGCCACTGGCCGTGAGCACGAGCTTGTCGACCGCGCCGGGCAGCTCGCCGGCCAGCAGCTGGTGCAGCGCCGAGTGCTCGGAGTCGACGGGGAGGATCTGCGCGCCGGTGGCTTCGGCCAACTGCATGACGAGCTCCCCGCCGACGACGAGCGACTCCTTGTTGGCCAGCGCGAGGTCGATGCCCTCCCCCAGCGTCGCCACCGTCGGCCCAAGGCCGGCGCTGCCCACCAGCGCGTTGAGCACGAGGTCGGGCTGCGTCTCCAGGACGAGCCGGACCAGGCCCTCGGCGCCGACGAGCACCTCGCCGTCGGCCCACGCCTCGGCCGCGCGCGCGGCCGCGTCGGCGTCGACGAGCGCGATCCGGTCCACACCGTGGTCGACGGCCTGCCGCACCAGCGGCTCCCAAGAGCGCTCGGCGCTCAGCCCGACCAGCTCCAGATCCGGCGACCGGGTGACGATGTCCAGCGCCTGGGTCCCGATGGACCCGGTGGAGCCGAGGATGAGCAGACGGCGGGGGGCAGACACGCCGCGCATGATCGCAGCCGCTCGACCGCCCGCGAGCCGCGTGGGTCGCGACCCTTCCGGCGTGCACCCGGCCGGCGGCACGCGCCCTACAGTGCACCGCGATGCGCGACCCCACCGTTGTGCGACTCGTGTGCGTCCTGGCCGTGCTCGGAGGCGGGGCCGGTGGCTACGCGTTCGGCGAGCATCGTCCGGCGTCCGGCAACGGCGCCGGCGGTCGCCGGACGGACGCGGCGGCCACGAGCGCCGGCCCTGTCCGTCCCGCCTCGCCCCGGACCGCCCGCTGCTTCGGCGCCGCCGCCGCCGACCCGATGCGCCCGTGCCGGAATCCCCGCCTGCGCGCCGTCGTGGTGCCCGCACCCGGCGCCGCGGCCGCCGCCCAGCGCACCGAGGGGTGCCGGCGGCGGCTGGACCGCGGCCTGCTGCGGATCTGCCTGTGGGGGACCCCGGTGCGCGAGGCGACGCGCACCGTCGCCCTCGTCGGGGACAGCCACGCCTCGCATTGGCGCGCGGCGCTGGGCCCCACCGTCGCCGTGCACCGGTGGCGGGCGGTCTCCATCTCCCGGGCCGGATGCCCGCTGACGCGGGCGCGGCCGGCGCTCCCGGGCGCCGCACGGCGCCGGGCCTGCGTCGCCTGGAACCGGCAGGTCGTCCGCTGGCTGGCGGCCCACCCGTCCGTGACGGCGGTCTTCACCGGCGGCCATCTCATCCGCGTGATCCCGCGCCGCGGCACGACCATGGCCGTGGACCGCCGCGGCGGCTACACCGCGGCGTGGCGCGCGCTCCGAGCCGGGGGCGTGCGCCACGTCGTCGTGCTCCGCGACACCCCCCGCGTGTTCGGGGCGACCCTGCGCTGCGTGGAGGGTGCCGTGGCCGTCCGGGCGGACGCCGGTGCGCGCTGCGCGGAGCCCCGGACGGCCGCCCTGCGACCTGACCCGATGGCCGAGGCGGCCACCGCCGTGCCCGGCCTCGTGCAGGTCGCCGACCTGTCGGCGTTCTTCTGCGGGGCGGCGCGCTGCCGGCCGGTGATCGGCGGCGCGCTCGTCCTGCGCGACGTGTCGCACATGACGACGACGTTCAGCGCGAGCCTCGCACCGTACCTGCGGCGCGCGGTCGACCGGTTGGCGGCGCGCTGGCGTGACGACGGACGGCGCACCCGCTCCTGACCCCGGACGACGTCGCCACCGGTCAGGACCCCGATGGCCCCGGCGGTGTGCAACCGTACCGCCATGCTCGTCATCTTCCATCCCGACGCGGCGGAGCCGGAGATCACCGCGGTCATCGACCGGATCCACTCCACCGGAGCCGGCTCGCAGCGCGTCGACGGCGCCGAGCAGACCGTCATCGGGGTGATCGACGGGGACCGGGACCATCTCGCCTCGCTCGAGCTCGACGCCGACGCCGGCGTGGACCGCGTCGTCCCGGTGTCCTCCCCCTACAAGCTCGCCCACAGGCACCGGCACGGCGACGCGCCGTACCCGGTCACCGTCGGCGGCGTCGTCTTCGGGGGTACGGCCCCCGCGTTCCGGCTGATTCTCGGCCCGTGCGCGGTGGAGACCCGCGAGCAGACGATGGCCGCGGCCCGCGCCTGCAAGGCGGCGGGCGCCGACCTGCTGCGGGGCGGCGCCTTCAAGCCTCGCACGAGCCCGTACGCCTTTCAGGGCCTCGGGGTCGAGGGCCTGAAGATCCTGGCCGAGGCGCGTGAGGAGACCGGCCTGCCGATCGTCACCGAGCTCACCGACCTGCGCGGCATCGACGCCGTCGTGGAATACGCCGACTGCATCCAGGTGGGCGCGCGCAACATGCAGCACTTCCCCCTGCTGACGGAGATCGGGCGCTCCAAGCTGCCGGTCCTGCTCAAGCGCGGTCTCGGCGCATCGGTCGACGACTTCCTCCTCGCCGCCGAGTACATCCTCACCGAGGGCAACTCCGAGGTCCTGCTGTGCGAGCGCGGCATCCACGCCGGATCCACGCCCGCCCGCTCGTGCCTGGACCTCGCCGCGGTGACCGTGCTCAAAGAGCACACGCACCTGCCGGTCATCGTGGACCCCTCGCACGCCGCCGGGCGCCGGGCCCTCGTCGAGCCGCTCGCCCTCGCTGCCGCTGCCTGCGGCGCGGACGGGCTCATCGTCGAGTGCCATCCCGATCCGGCCAACGCCCGCTGCGACGGCCCACAGGCCATCACCCTGGACGCGCTGGACGCCTTCGCCGAGCGTGTCCGGGCCGTCGCCGCCACGGCGACCGCCCCCGCCTGACGGCCTCCACCGATCCGACGGCCTCCAGGACCGCCCGCCGCACGCCACCAGGCCTGGAGCATCGGTCCCACGGGTCGGCGCCGCACGTTTCCGACCCCAGGCCCGGGAACGTACGCCACGAGGCCTGGAGCACCGTCTCATCGGGATCAGAGCATCGCCAGCCACACGTAGTAGCCGGTCACCACCGTGAACATCACCGCGTCCAGGCGGTCCAGCGCCCCGCCGTGGGCACCGAACAGCGTGCCCGTGTCCTTCGTGCCCGCGTCGCGCTTGAGGAAGGACTCGAACAGGTCGCCCAGCGGCGCCATGATCGCGACCGCGACCCCGAGCAGCAGGGCGTCGGTACCCGAGATCCAGTCCTGGTACAGGCCGGCGCACCACACCGCGATGATCGCGGTGAGCATGCCGCAGCCCAGGCCCTCGAGCGTCTTGTTCGGCGACACGCGCGGCGCGAGCTTCGTGTGGCCGATCGCCCGGCCGCCGAGGTAGGCGCCGGTGTCCCCGAGGAAGGTGCCGACGAGGATGTCGATGAGGATCGCCTCGCCGTGGGGCAGCTGGCGCAGCAGGACCGCGTGCGCGAGTGCCAGGCCGATCCACGCGACGCCGAGCACGGTCACCGAGACACCCGGCGCCCCACCACGGGGCTGCACGAGGATGAGCAGGAAGATCACCGGCACGCTCGCCACCAGGGCCAGCATCACGTTGGAGGCCTCGCCGAGCTGCGCGGCGAGGATGAGGCCGCCGAGGCCGAGGAGGCCGCCCAGGCGGGACGGGTGGGCCTGGGCGAACATGAGGAACAGCTCGTGCAGGCAGATCGCCCCGAGGACGAACATGCCCGCGGCGAAGACAGGCCCGCCGGCGATGACGAGGAACAGGGCGAGCGCCACCGCGGGGACGGCGACGAGGACGCGCTGCTGCAGGTCCGAGCGCCCCTCCACGAGCTGTTTCTCTGGGACGTCCAGCGGGTCGCGCGTCCGGCGGCTGCGGTCACGGTCGCGGTCGCGCGGGGTCGACACGGTCAGCGACCCCCGAAGCGACGCTGGCGGGTGGCGTACTCGGCCAGACAGCGCTCGAAGGCGGCGGTGTCGAAGTCCGGCCACAGCTCGGGCGCGAAGACGATCTCCGCGTACGCGGACTGCCACAGCAGGTAGTTGCTGACCCGCTGCTCGCCGGAGGTGCGGATGAGCAGGTCGGGATCGTGCATCTCCGGCGCGTACAGCAGCGCCCGGAAGGCGTCCTCGCCCCCGCCCTCGTAGCGGGCGGCGGCGTCGAGGATCTCCTGCCGGCCGCCGTAGTCGAAGGCGACGAACAGCGTGATGCGCGTGTTGGCGGCGGTCGTCGCCTCCGCCCACTCCATCTGCTCCAGCAGCGGGCCGGCGACGCGGTCGCGCCGGCCGATGAAGCGCATCCGCACGCCCTCGGCGTGCAGCTCGGGCGTCTCGGAGGCGATGCGCTGGGAGAACATCCGCATGAGCGCCGTCACCTCCTCGGCGCTGCGCGTCCAGTTCTCGGTGGAGAACGAGTAGACCGTCAGCTCGCGGACGCCGAGGCGGACGGCGTCGCGCAGGCGCGCCTTGACGGTGTCGGCGCCCGACTGGTGCCCCTCCACCGTCGGCACGCCGCGGGCCTGGGCCCAGCGGCCGTTGCCGTCGGTGATGATGGCGACGTACTTGGCACGTTCAGTCATCGTCGAGCCCCGCGACGTTCGCCCCCTGGGCGAACTCGCAATGCCATCCGAGCGCCCCGCGCGAGGATGGCACGCGTCCGAGCGCTCCGCGCGAGGACGCCACTAGACCTCGAGGATCTCGGCTTCCTTGGCTTTCAGGGCGGCCTCCAGCTCCCCGATCCGCAGATCGGTCAGCTTCTGCAGCTCGCCCTCGGCCCGGTGCTCGTCGTCGGCGCCGATCTCCCCCTCGTCCTTGAGCTCCTTCAGATCCTGCATGGTGTCGCGGCGCACGTTGCGCACCGCGATGCGGCCGTCCTCGGCGATACCGCGGACCATCTTCACCATCTCGCGGCGGCGCTCCTCGTTCAACTCGGGGACCGACAGGCGGATGAGCTTGCCGTCGTTGGACGGGGTCAGGCCGAGCTGCGCGAGCTGGATGCCCTTCTCGATCGCCGGGATCGAGCCCGCGTCGAACGGCTGCACGGTGAGCATCCGGGGCTCGGGGGCGTTGATCGTCGCCAGCTGCTTGAGCGGGGTCTGCGCCCCGTAGTAGTCGACGCTGACGCGGTCCAGCAGCGCCGGGCTGGCCCGCCCGGTGCGGACCGTGCCGAACATGCCCAGCGTGGCCTCCAGCCGCTTGCCCATCTGCTCCTTGGCGTCCGCCAGGAGCTCGTCGCTCATCTCAGTCATCGCTTGTCACCACGGTCCCCACTTGCTCCCCGGACACTATCCGGTCGATGTTCCGCTCATCGTCCATGTTGAACACGTGCAGCGGCATCCGGTTGTCCATGCACAGGCTCAGGGCCGTGGAGTCCATGACCTTCAGCCCCCGCTGCAGCGCCTCCATGTGCGTGACGCGCGGCAGCAGCATCGCCTCGGGATTGATGCGCGGGTCGTCGTCGTAGACGCCCTCCACCCCGTTCTTGGCCATGAGGATGGCCTCGGCGTGCACCTCCACGGCCCGCAGCGCGGCGGCGGTGTCGGTGGTGAAGAACGGGTTGCCGGTCCCCGCCGCGAAGATGACCACGCGATCCTTCTCCAGGTGGCGCATCGCCCGGCGCCGGATGTACGGCTCGGCCACCTCGTGGATCGTCAGCGCGCTCATGACCCGCGTGTTCTGGCCCAGCTTCTCCAGCCCGTCCTGCAGCGGCAGCGCGTTGAGCACGGTGGCGAGCATGCCCATGTAGTCGGCGGTCGCCCGGTCCATGCCGTCGGCCGCGCCCTTCATGCCGCGGTAGATGTTTCCGCCGCCGACGACGATCGCCACCTGCACGCCGCGGTCGACGCTCCCCGTGATCGCGCCGGACACGGCGACGACCCGC
>JBBSUL010000066.1:0-18300 GCA_038234375.1 Solirubrobacterales bacterium
CGCCCGCAGGTTCATGCTGCGCCCCACCCAGAGCGCGCTCGTCATGGGGACATTGCACGGCCACACCCGCGAGGGCCAGACCGAGTCCGCTCGCGCCACGGCGGTGGCCGCCGCGCGCGCCGGCTACGCGCTCGGAACCGCCGAGGATCAGGATCGAGCAGTGGCCCCGCGGGCACCCCTGCGCCGGCTCATCCAGCAGCTGGAGCGCGAGCGGCCGACCCTCATGCACTGGGACGCGATGCAGATCGCCGCCTGGGAGGCGATGGAGCCGTCCGAGGAGATCGAGGGGCTCGGTCTCATCGACCGGACCGAGGTGCACGACGACACGCGGCGGACGGCGCTGTTCGTCGAACTCGCGACTGCGGCCCGCGACGCCTGCCCGGATCTCCTTCACCCCCTGCCGCTGGGTGATGCGGTCCACGCGGTGCGCTTCGGTTACGGCCTGCGCCTAGCCGAGAGATCGCTACCAGATGACCGTTCGCGCCTCCTGCGTGACGCTGCGCCGGCGACGAGCTGGCCCCGCCCTCCAGAGGAGACCGGTGAGGCGCCCGGTCGGCGCCGTTGAACGCCTCAGCGATCACCGGTCGCGCTCAGGTCGCGTTCCAGGTCCGCGCCCCAGCGCTCCCAGTCGGCGTTCAGGCTGCGACAGGTGACCTCGCACAGCTCCGACAGCGAGGGATCGCTGATCTGGTAATGGATGAACGTCCCCTCCCGGCGGCGCGACACCACCCCGTGCGAGCGCAGCAGCGCCAGCTGCTTGGACACCGCCCCGTAGGAGGTGCCAACCCGCGCGACGAGCGCTCCGACCGTGAGCTCCCCGTGCGCGTGCAGCTCGTTGACCAGGCGCAGGCGCGTCGGGTCGCCGAGCAGCCGGAACCGGTCGGCCACCCGCTCGATCACGGCCGGCGGCAGCGCGGCCGGTGCGGGGTCCGGGGTGCTGTGGCCGGGCGTTGTCACCGCTCCAACCTAGCGTATTCGCCCGGTTGGTCAAGTAGGCGAACGGGCTGGCGATTCGAGGGCGGGTTCCCGACCTGGTCCGCTCGGCGTTCGCGCCCGGCGAGACCACCGTGTTTAGCAGCCCGTTGCGTTCTGCAGCGCCTGGCAGGCCTGGGCCATCCGCGACGGCGACAGCCCGGTGACGCGCCGCCGGAACGTCTCGCGGGGAAGCGTGTGGAGGTTGTCGAAATTGGCGACGCACTCGGAGGGGACGCCGTCCGCGGCCGGTGTGAGCACGAGCTCGGCCACAAGACCCCGTCGCGTTCGCGTGAGCGCGGCCACCACGAACGAGCCGATCCGGTCGGCAACCGGGTCACGCGTAATCACAAGCACCGGTCGGTGCCCGCCCGGGGTCGCCGCGAACCACACCTCACCTCGCTGCATTGTCCCAGTCCGCCCAGTCCTCAGCCGGGCCCCAGTCCGCGATCTCCGACAGCGACGTCTCGGCGTCGCTCAGAGGTGTCGTCGCCCACGCGTCGGCGTCGTGCTCGCTGCCCAGCACGGACAGGTGACGACGAAGCGCATCACGGAGGACCTCGGACCGATGCACCCCCAGCGCCTCGGCCCAGCGCTGGGCTTCGGCCGCGTCGCCCTCTGAAACGCGGAAACTCAGCATCGTCATACGCCCAACCTACTATGTATGACGCACGACCTGGCGCCGCGTGAAGTGAGAAGAGCCGCCCCGAAAGGCGGCTCTCGCACAAGGTGGAGACGGTGGGAATTGAACCCACGTCCGCAGACGCGTGATGGCAGATTCTACGAGCGTAGCCCGCGCTCTGATCTCGCCTCACGCTCGCCTTGCGGGCTGGGTTGCGTGGGGCCAACTTCCCTGAAGATGTCCCCGGTTCGGCGGAAGTGCTCCTCCCCAGGTTGAGCCGGCGTTTGAACCCAGGTCCCCCGCGGCCGGCGAGCGGAGGCTGAGTCCTCACTCACCTAGATTGCTCTAGGCAGCGAGGGCGTACTCGTGAGAGTCCGCATGTGTGTTTTTTCCGGGGTTTTACGAGGCCACCCGGAACCTCGACTCGCTACTGACACCACGGAATCGACCACGTCGAAGCCTGTCGTCCCCGGGGTGCTTCTGATCTACGCCTCTGAGCATAGCGACGCGGACCGCCTGCGCCCACCCGCCCGACCGCCGTCAACGCACCACTACGCTGTCGCGCATGCCCACCGCCGTGGAATCCGTCGCCTGGAACCTCGAGCCCCTCGTCGGCGGTGACGGCGCCGCCGGCGTCGACCACCAGCTCGACGAGGCCGCCACCCGGGCCGACGCGTTCGCCGCCGCCCACGTGGGCAAGGTCGCTGCGCTGGACGGCCCGAGCCTGGCCGCCGCGATGCACGAGCTGGCCGGCATCTCCGAGCTCATCGGCCTGGCCGGCTCCTACGCGTCACTGCAGTTCAGCGTCGACACGACCGACCCGAAGATCGGCGCGCTCATGCAGCGCGTGCAGGAGAAGGGCACGGCGATCGAGACGACGCTGCAGTTCTTCGAGCTGGAGTGGGCGGCGCTGGACGACGCCCTGGCCGACCGCCTCCTGGCCGCCGACGGCCTGGACCTGCACCGTCACCACCTGGCCACCGCCCGGCGCTACCGCCCGCACCTGCTGACCGAGCCCGAGGAGCGCATCCTCACCGAGAAGTCGGTCACCGGCTCCAGCGCCTGGTCGCGCCTGTTCAGCGAGCTGACCAGCGCCATCGAGGTGACGCTCCCGGACGCCGAGGAGCCCGTCGCCCTCGACGTCGCCCTGTCGAACATGTTCAACCCCGACCGCGACGTCCGCGCCAGCACCCAGCAGGCCGTGACCGACGCCCTGGCCCCCGGCCTGCGCACCCGCGCCTACATCTTCAACACGCTGCTGGCCGACAAGGCCACCGACGACCGCCTGCGCCACTTCGACAGCTGGCTGTCGGGGCGCAACCTGTCCAACGAGGCCAGCGACGAGTCGGTGCAGGCCCTCGTGGATGCTGTCAAGGGCGCCTACGAGCTGCCGCGCCGCTGGTACCGCCTCAAGGCCCGGCTGCTGGGCGTCGACCGCCTCGCCGACTACGACCGCATGGCCGCGGTCACCGACAGCGACGCGGACTTCGGTTGGGACGACGCCCGCGAGCTCGTCCTCTCGACGTTCACCGACTTCTCGCCCGCGCTCGGGGACGCGGCGCGGCCGTTCTTCGAGGACAACTACATCGACGCCCCGGTGCGCCCGGGCAAGCGCGGCGGCGCGTTCTGCGCGTACACCGTCCCCTCGGCGCACCCCTACCTGCTGCTGAACTGGACCCACAAGCGGCGGGACGTGCTGACCCTCGCCCACGAGCTCGGCCACGGCCTGCACGCGTCGCTCGCGCGCCCGCGCGGGATCTTCGAGCAGCACACGCCCCTGACCCTGGCCGAGACCGCCAGCGTGTTCGGCGAGACGCTCGTCTTCGGCCGACTGCTCAAGGACACGACGGACCCGGCCAGCCGCCTGGCTCTGCTGGCCGAGAACATCGAGGGCTCGATCGCCACCGTCTTCCGCCAGGTCGCGATGAACCAGTTCGAGCATGCCGCGCACACCGCGCGGCGCACCGAGGGCGAGCTGTCGGTCGACCGCATCGGCGAGCTGTGGACGCAGACCCAGGAGGAGATGCTCGGCGACGCCGTGCAGGTGACCGACAACTACCGCTCGTGGTGGTCCTACGTCCCCCACTTCATCGGCACCCCCGGCTACGTCTACGCCTACGCCTACGGCCAGCTGCTGGCCCTGTCGGTCTACGGGCGCTACCTGGAGGTCGGCGAGCCCTTCGTCGACGAGTACGTGGCGATGCTGTCGGCCGGCGGCTCCAAGTCCCCGGAGGACCTCGCCGCGATCGCCGGCCTGGACCTCACCGACCCGGGCTTCTGGCAGAGCGGCCTGGCCCTCGTCGAGCGCCAGCTCGCCGAGGCCGAGGAGGCCGCCGAGGCGGTCATCGCCGCGCGCTGACCGGTCAGGTTCGGTCAGCGTGGCCGGTACCAGGGTCTGGTACTTCTGAGAACTACTAGGGTCTCGTACCTTCGCCGCCTACGCCGATGAACACCGGCGGAACGGCCCGGGCGGGCTGCCACACTGTGGCCATGGACCAGCCGTCCTCACGCTCCCCCGCCTGGCTGCCGCCCGGTGCGCCGGAGCCCGCGCCAGCCCCTCCCGCGGCGCCCGCTCCGTCTCCCGCCACGGAATCCGGCGACGGCGCCTTCGGCACGCCCCCAGAGCCGTGGTACCGGCGCGTACGCAGCGCGATCATCGCCGTCGGCCTGCTGATCCTGAAGTTCGGCAAGATCGCGCTGCTGGCCCTGCCCAAGCTCAAGATCCTCACGACGTCCGGATCGATGCTCGTCAGCGTCGCCGCCTACTCGCTGATCTGGGGCTGGAAGTTCGCGCTGGGCTTCGTGGTCCTGCTCTTCGTCCACGAGATGGGTCACGTCATCCAGCTGCGCCGAGAGGGCGTGGAGGCTTCAGCTCCGGTGTTCATCCCCTTCATGGGCGCGGTGGTGTGGGCCAAGTCGCTGGGCGGCAACGCGCTGGCCGAGGCCCGGGTCGGCCTGGCCGGTCCGATCCTCGGGTCGCTGGGCGCCGCGGCGTGCATCCCGATCGCCGACGCCACCGGCAACGAGATGTTCCGGGCCCTGGCGTTCGTCGGGTTCTTCCTCAACCTCTTCAACCTGCTGCCCGTCGTCCCCCTCGACGGCGGTCGGGCGATGGCGGCGATGTCCCCGTGGCTGTGGCTGCTCGGGTTCTTCGGGATCATGCTCGCGGTCTTCGTCTACCCGAACCCGATCATCATCCTCATCGCCCTGTTCGCGGGCCTGGAGACCTACCGGCGCTACAAGGCGCTGCGGTCGGGGGACGAGCAGGTCAGGGCGTACTACAAGGTCGCTCCGCGCCACCGCATCATGGTCGCACTCGTGTACCTGTCCCTCATCGCCCTGCTCGTCTACGGGATGGACGCCACGCACCTGGCGCGCGACTTCGGCGACGTGTAGGACCCGCGGGCTACCGGCCGACCTCGCGCAGCGCCCGCTGGGTGTCGCGCTCCATGTCGCGCTTCTTGATCGACTCGCGCTTGTCGAAGCGGTCCTTGCCCTTGCCCAGCGCGATCTCGACCTTCGCGCGCGGGCCCTTGAAGTACATGCGCAACGGGACGAGCGTGTAGCCCTTCTCCTTGCTCTCGGCGATGAGCTTGTCGATCTCGCGGCGGTTGGCCAGCAGCTTGCGCACGCGCTCGGGGTCGTGGTTGTCGCGGGCGGCCGGACCGTACGGCGGGATGTGGACGTTGTGCAGGTACAGCTCGCCGTCGGTGATCAGCGCGTACCCGTCCTTGAGCTGGACGGTCCCGGTGCGCACGGCCTTGACCTCGGTGCCGAGGAGGACGATGCCGCACTCTAGGCGGTCGGAGAAACTGAAGCGGAAGGCGGCCTGCCGGTTGCTGGCCACGTCACCGTCGGAGATCTTGCGCTTACCGCCCTTGGCCACGCGTTCAGCCTAGTGAAGGGCGCCGGGCGCGCTCGCCGACCGGAACCCGGAGGCGGGGCGCCCCGGGAGAGAGGCGCCCCGCACATCCTGTCTCGGAGTGGTGATCAAGCCAGGCCCGTCCCGGTGTTACCCCGGCCGGGTGTCGTTCCTGACCGCCTGCACCGGACGGAACCACCGCCCTGCGCCTGCTGTTGATCCCATGTTCTCTTCATCGACACGCTGTCGCGGATCCCTGAGGGTCCCAGGAGCGATTAGACCAGACGTCCGGGCGTTTTTGTCGGTCTGCTTACTACGTAAGGTCGAGGTCGACCCGCCCCCGCGGGGCGTCGACGCGGTGCACGCTGACGGTGACCGCGTCCCCGAGGCGGATCGCCGCCTTCGTGCTGGCGCCCACGAGGATGGTGCCGGCCTCGTTCAGCGTCCACCAGTCGCCGTGCATCCGCCGAACGGGAAGCATGCCCTCATAGCCGCCCGGCGCCCGCGAGTCCGGGTTGCCGAAGGACACGAACGCGCCCGCCTCGATGATGCCGACGACCTCGCCGGCGAACGGGCGTCCGGTGCCCCCGGGCTCTTCGTACAGCTCACGCTCGAGCAGGAAGCAGCGGGCGACGTCGTCGGCCGCGCGCTCGATCTTCATCGCCTCACGCTCACGGGCGGAGGTCGTCGTCCCCGCCTCGTCCATGGCGCTGCCGCGGACGGCGTCCTCCCCGGCGCCGATGGCCGACAGCAGCGCACGGTGCGCGACGAGGTCGGGGTAGCGGCGGATCGGCGAGGTGAAGTGGCAGTAGTGCGTGAGGCCCAGGCCCGCGTGCCCGAGGTTGCGCGAGGTGTAGTGGGCCTGCTTGAGCGCGCGCAGCAGCAGCGAGGTCAGCGCGCGGCGCCCGTGCCCGGTGCGGCGCACGTGCGCGTCGATCAGCCGGGAGGCCTCCACGATCGCCGCCGCCGCGGCGTCCGCGGACATGGACTCGCTGACCGGCGGGGTCGCGACGTCCAGCGAGGTCAGCTGCTCGACGAGGCGCTCCACGGACGACGCGTCCGGCGGCTCGTGAACGCGGTAGAGCGTCGGGGTGCCCCGGCCGTCAAGCAGCCGCGCGACCGCCTCGTTGGTGGCGACCATCAGGTGCTCGATGAGCTCGTGCGACTCGGTCTGCACCCCGACGCGTGCCGCTTCGACGTGGCCGCGCGCATCGAAGCTGAACTCCGGCTCGGAGGACTCGATCGACAGGGCGCTACCCGCTCGGCGGGTGGCCAGCGCGGCGGCGGCCTCACGCGCGGCGGCCAGGGGCTGGGCCCACGGATCCTGCGCGCGCTCGGTCCCGGCGAAGATGCGATCCACGCGGTCGTAGTCCAGGCGCTCGTCCGAGCGGATGGTCGAACGCGTGAACCGGGCGGAGGTGACGCGGTCGCCCTCGATCTGCAGCTCGGCGGTGACCGCCAGGCGATCGACCCCGGGTCGCAGCGAGCAGGCGTCGTTGGACAGGGCCACCGGCAGCATCGGCTCCACCCGGCCGGGGACGTAGACGCTCGTGCCGCGACGGTAGGCCTCGCGGTCGATCGCCGGGCCCGGCCGCACGTAGGCCGACACGTCGGCGATGTGCACCCACACGCGCCAGCGCCCATCGCCGGCCCGCTCGGCGCTGATGGCGTCGTCGAAGTCCTTGGCGGTGGCCGGGTCGATGGTGAACGTGGTCAGGTGGCGCAGGTCCTCACGGACGGCGCCGCCGATGCGGTCCAGCTGCCCGGCGCGGCCCGCGTCACGGGCCTCCTCGGCCGCCTTCTGCACCCCAGGCGGGAAGCGGCGCTGAAGCCCGCGATCGACCATCAGCGCCTCGAGCACCGTGGAGGCGCTGTCGGGCGGCCCGAGGACCTTGAGCACCTTCGGGGTGCCGCGGTCCGAGCGCGGGGTCTGCAGGATCACGAGATCGCCCGGGCTCGCGTCCCGGACCCGATCGACCGGAAACCGCGGCCCGCGGTCGAAGAACGGCACGGCGCTCATCTGGCGGCCCCGGCGCTCCAGGCGGCAGACGACGACGTCACCGGCCGGCCGCGGCTCCGCCGCCCGGCTGCGAGCGGCGCTGCGCGGCTTGGGCTTGGGCCCGGTCCGCGGGGCAGGCCCGCTGGACGCGGCCCGCGGCTTGGGGTCCGCCTTGCGCCGGGCCTTGGCCTTCGCCCTGCCCTTCTTGGGCTTGGATCCCCCCGGCGGCCCCTTGCGCTTGCCCTTGCCGTCGCCGCTCACGCGGACACCTATTTCGTGCCGATGATCACGCCGGGCACGCCGGCGGAGGCCGATGGCTTGCCGGCGCCGGGCGGCACCTTCTCGCCCGCGACCACCGACAGGGCCTTGTCCAGCGCCTCGTCCTTCTTGGGGGTGTCGGGGTCGTCCTTGGCCTTGATGTCGGGGCTGATGCCCGCGCCGGTCTTGACGCCCTTGCCGCCGAGGTTGCGGCCCTTGGGGGTGAAGTACTGGCCGGCGGTGATGTCCAGGGCGCCACCGTCGGAGAGCTCGAGGACCTGCTGGAAGACGCCCTTGCCGAAGGTCTTCTCGCCGATCACCTCGGCGCGCCCGGTGTCCTGCAGGGCGCCGGTGACGATCTCCGACGCGCTGGCGGTGCCCTTGTCGACGAGCACGACGAGCGGCGCCTTGGGCAGGATCGGGTCGCCGGTCGCGTCCAGGGTGGTGGACGGCACCGCGCGGCCCTTGGTCGTGACGATCGGCCCGGACCGGATGAACTCGCTGGAGATGAGCTGCGCCTCGGAGACCAGCCCACCGCCGTTGCCGCGCAGGTCCAGGACGTACCGCCGCGCGCCCTGTTTGGAGAGCTTGCGCAGCGCGGCGTCGACCTCGGCGTGGGCGCCGGGGCCAAACTGGGCCAGGGCGACGACACCGACCTTCTTGCCATCCTCGGTGAAGAGCTTCGACGCCGTCATCGGGACGCTGATCGTCGCGCGCGTCGCGGTCACGGTCTTGGGCTTGCCCTTGTGCTCGAAGGTCAGGCGGATCTTCGTCCCCGGCGGGCCCTTGATGAGCTCGGTCGACTTGCGCTGGTCCATGCCCTTCAGCGACATGCCCTTCGCGTCGGTGATGACGTCGCCCTGCTTGATGCCCGCCCGCTGGGCCGGGGACCTGTCGTAGACCTGCAGGACGAGCAGGCCCTTCGGGTCCTCGGCGACCGCCATGCCGATGCCCGAGAACTGGCTGCTCTGGCTCTGCTGGAAGGCCTTGTACTCCTTCGGTGTGAAGTAGTTGGAGAAGCGATCGTCCAGGCCCGCGACGATCCCCTTGATCGCCGTGTCGCGGATCTGGGTGTCGCCGATCGGCCGGTAGTAGACGTCCTGAACCTTCTCGATCGCCTCGTTGAGCGCGTCGGTGCGGTCGTCGACGAACGCACCGCGCACCGGGTCCGGCAGGAACTGCGGATGACCACCGAGCCAGGCCCCGCCGGCAAGCAGGAGGACGACGATCGAGGCGGTCGGGATGAGGCGGCGAACGGTGCTCACGAGGGAAAGAACGGCACGGGCCGCCCCTTGAGGCTAGTAGGTGAGCGGAGGCCGGCGCGTCACACGCGCAGGAAGCGGCGCAGCGACAGCCCGGCGCCCAGGCCCGACACAGCGATGCTCGCGAAGATCAGCAGCGAGACCAGGCCGGCGAAGGACATCGTCTCCGGCGAGGCGATGAGGGCGAAGTCGCTGGACAGCGGGTCCACGAGCGCGACCTTGCCCACCCCGAGCAGCAGGATCGCCACGAGCCCGCCGAGCGCGCCGAGGACCACGCCCTCGATGACGAACGGCCAGCGGATGAACCAGTCGGTGGCCCCCACGAGCTTCATCACCTCGACCTCGCGCCGCCGCGAGAACAGCGACAGGCGGATCGTGTTGGAGATCAGCAGGATCGAGGCGATGACCAGGAGGCTGGCCAGCGCGAACATGGCGAGCTTCACGATCTTCGTGGCCGACAGGATCTTGCCGGTCTGGTCCTTGCGGTTCTCGACCTTGTCGATCGCGGGGTCCGCGCTCGTGCGACTGCCCGATGCGGCGACCGGAGCCAGCTCGTCGCGCAGCGCGAGGGCGTTGTCGGCCTTGTCGGGCGTCACGCGGAACGTGTCCGGCAGCGGGTTTGACCCCAGCAGCTGGTAGGCCTCGGGGTTGCGCCTCTTCTCCTGCTTGTACGCGTCGTCCTTGGAGACGTACTGCACCTTGCCCACGTACTTGGTCTTCTCGGTCAGCAGCACGCGGACGCGCTCGACGTCGGCGGTCTTGGCGTCGTTCTTCATGAACACGTCGACCAGGACGCGGCCACGGACCTCGTTGGCCGCCCCGGTGGTGGCCTGCACGACGGGGATGAACACGCCGAGGACGAGCACCGTCACGACGACGGACGCCACGGCGGCGAACGACGGGATCGGGTTGCGGTTGACCGACCGCATCGCCTCGCGGAAGAAGAAGGGAAAGCGCATGGATGGTCCTCGGGACTAGAAGGCGTCGTCGAACAGGTCGCCGGAGTCCGGCAGGCGCCGCGGGGCGGGCGCGGGCTCGCGCAGCAGGGCGCCGAACTCGCCGGTGGAGATCTCTTCCTGCTTGTAGCCGGCGGTCAACTCGTCGCGGACGACCTTGCCGCCGTTCAGCTCGATGACGCGGCGCCGCATGCGGTCGACCATCTGGTGGTCGTGGGTGGCGACCACGACCGTCGTCCCGGTGCGGTTGATCCGGTACAGCAGCTGCATGATCCCGATCGACGTCTCGGGGTCCAGGTTGCCGGTCGGCTCGTCGGCGATCAGCAGCGGCGGATGGTTGACGAACGCGCGCGCGACCGCCACGCGCTGCTGCTCGCCACCGGAGAGCTGATCGGGGAAGTTGTGCAGCTTCGTCGACAGGCCCGTCAGGCGCAGGATGTCCGGGACCTTGTCGCGGATCTCCCGGCGGCCGCCGCCGGTGACCTGCAGCGCGTAGGCGACGTTGTCGTGCACGGTGCGGTCGGGCAGCAGCTTGAAGTCCTGGAAGACGATGCCCAAGTTGCGCCGGTAGAACGGGACCTTCTTGCGCTCCAGCGTGGCCAGGTCGTGGCCCGCTACGCGGATGGACCCGGCGGTGGGCTCGTGCTCCTTGATGAGCAGGCGCATGATCGTCGACTTGCCCGAGCCGGTGTGCCCGACGAGGAAGACGAACTCCCCGCGGCGGATCGAGAAGGACGCGTCCTCCAGACCCATGTAGCCGGAGGCGAACTTCATCGTCACCCCCCGGAACTCGATGACGTTCGGGACCTGCTCGTCAGGGCGCGCAGCGGTGCGGTCCAGGTGCTGGGCGTGGCGTTCGGAGATGGCCATCGTCGGGCAGATTAGCCACGCGCCGGCGGTTCACCTGCACGAACACGCCCGTGCAATGGGGCTTGCAGCCCTCTCCCTAGACTCCCCGGCATGCCGACGATCGCCACCGAGACCCTCGCCAACGGGATGCCGCTGCATCGTATGGGGCTGGAGGGCACGAAGGCGACCACGGTCCTCGTGGCCTTCGACGCCGGCGCCCGGACCGAGCGTCCCGAGGAGAACGGCATGGCCCACTTCCTCGAGCACCTCGTGTTCAAGGGCGGGGCCAAGTACGACGACTACCGCAAGGTCAACGAGACCGCCGAGCGCATGGGCGGCTCTCTGAACGCGTACACCTCACACGACCTCGTGGCCTTCCACATCACGGTGCGCGCCGAGGCGACCATGGAGGCCCTGGACCTGCTGTCGGACTTCGTCGGCCGGCCGCTGCTGGACGCGGGCGAGCTCGACAAGGAGCGCGGCGTGGTCATCCAGGAGATCGCCCGATACGCCGACCAGCCCTCGGCGGTGGCGGAGGAGCTCATCGACCGGGCCGCGTTCGGCGACCATCCCCTCGGCCGCTCCGTGCTCGGTCCCGAGGAGCACCTGCGCGCGTTCACCCGGGACGGGATCGTCGCGTTCCGTGAGCGCCGCTGGAGCGGCGCCCGGGGTGGCGCCTTCGTCGTGGGCAACGTGGAGCACCTGCAGGACGGTGCGGCGACCGACGAGCTCTTCGAGCGCTTCCCGACCCTCGACCCGCCGGCGGCCTTCGACCCCGCCCCCGACTTCGCGCCCGAGGTCATGGTCACCACGCGCGACTCCAACCAGTCCCACCTGCGGATGATCTACCGCCCCGACATGGACGTCGCCGACCCGCAGCAGCGCGCGGCGCTGACCATCTACTCGACGCTGCTCGGCGGCTCGATGGGCTCGCGGCTGTTCGACGAGATCCGTGAGCAGCGCGGGCTGTGCTACTCGGTCTACGCCATCAACCACGCCTACGCCGACGTGCCGATCCTGCAGCTCGGCGCGGGCCTGGAGTCCGGCAAGTGCGACGAGGCCTACACCCGCATGCGGGAGATCGTGGGCGAGCTGGCCGCGGACGGGCCCACCGAGGAGGAGGTGCAGCGCGCCCGCGCCTACGCGGCCGGACGCCGGGTGCTGGCCTTCGAGAACACGAACGCGGTCGCCCGGTACGCGGCCAACCAGGCCGTCGTCTTCGGTGAGGACATCGATCCCGACCGCAGCATCGAGCGCCTCGACGCCGTCACCTTCGACGACGTCGCCGACATGGCGCGCCGCATCGACCCCGAGGCGCTCGCGGTGGCGTGCGTGGGGCCGCACGAGGTCGCCGAGTTCGGGTAGCCGCCCGGACCGGCGGCGGGCCCGGGCCGGTCAGCCGGTCTGCTGCACCGTCGTCGACCCGTTCTGCACCACGAACGAGGCGAGCGTGCTCACCGGGCTCTCCGGCACCAGCGTGGACGCCGGGGAGCGGAACTTCACCTGCAGGCGGTCGGCGTCCGCCTCGACGGTCATGTAGCCGCGCCGGTCGTTGTTCAGGTAGGAGATGTGCGGGTTGGTCACGCGCAGCAGCTGCGCCGCCGGGGTCAGGGGCCCGAACGTGTCCTCCAGGCCCAGTGAGCTGACCGCGCCTCCGACGAACTCGGTCCCCACCGGCCGGCCGGTGATGCGCCCGTCCGTCGTGAGCATGCCGGCGACGTAGGTGTGGATGTCGCCGGTCAGCGCGACGAGGTTCTGCACGCCGTTTGACAGCGCGTGTTGGAGGATCTCGGTGCGCTCGGCCTTGTAGCCGTCCCACCCGTCGTGGTTGAGCTCGACCCCGGGGGCGGAGTCCCAGCCCATGAGCATGACCTCGCTGCCCCACAGCTTCCAGGTGGCCTGGCTGCGTCCCAGGGCGTCCTTGAACCACGCCTTCTGGGTGGCCCCGAGCATGGTCTGGCCCGGGTCCGACGCGGCCGGGCAGGGCGTGAACAGCGCGTCGTTGCACGGCTGCGGGCTGCGGTACTGGCGCTGGTCGGTGAGGATCACCGTCGCGTGCCGGCCGAGGTCGATCGTCTGGTAGATCTGCGTGGTCACCGGCCGGCAGCGCGCGACCGGCATGTACTCGAAGTACGACAGGTAGCCGGCACGCTGACGCTCGGCGAACGGGACGCGGCGCGGGGTCTCGTTGTCGTTCTCGGTGTTCTGCGGGTCCCTGCTGGCCGAGTCCGGGCCGCCGCCGCGGTAGTTGTCCTCGACCTCGTGGTCGTCCCACACCGAGACGAACGGGAACATGTGATGCATGGCCTGCAGGTTCGGGTCGGCCTTGTACAGGCGGTACTTGCTGCGGAACTCGCCCAGGGTCTGCACGTCCCCGTCCCGGTTGGGTCCGGTGGTGTCCTTGCGGGCGGCGGGCCCGTCGTAGAAGTGGTGCTCGTAGATGTAGTCGCCCAGGCCGACGACGAGGTCCAGGTCCGGCTCGGCCGCCAGGCCGGCCAGCGCGGTGTAGTAGCCCGCCTCGTAGCTCTGGCAGGAGAGCACGCCGATGCGCACCGGCTCGTTCGAGTCCGGCGGCCTGAGCGTCCGCAGCCGGCCGACCGGCGAGTCGGTCGTCCTGGTGTGGAAGCGGTAGAAGTACTCGGTCCCCGGCTTCAGGCCCTTGACCGTGGTCCGCGCGGTGTAGTCGCGCAGCGAGGCCGCCCGGATGCGGCGGCGCTCCACCACCCGGCGGAAGCCCGGGTCGGTGGCGACCTCCATGGTGATCAGCGACGTGCGCTCCAACTCCGCGACCCGCGTCCACAGGACCGCGCTGGTGGGGGTCGGGGCGCCCGAGGCCACGCCCAGCGAGAAGGCCCCGTCGCCGGCCAGGGGGATGCGCCGGCGGGTGACCGGCGAGGAGCCGTTGGCCAGCGCAGCGGGCCCGTCCAGCATGACGGCCCCCGCGGTGAGGGCCCCGGCGGCCAGGAACCGCCTGCGTGTCGTCGGCGTCATGCCGTCGGAGTATGGATGCGAACGCGGCCGTTTGCATCACCACCATGCGAAGGCGCCGTCTCGGCGCGCTCGCGCCTCAGGCGTTGATGGAGACCATCCGCTCGATCGGGATGCGAGCCCGCTCGGCGATGTCCGGCGCGACCTTGACCTCGCCGGTGAGCTCGCGCAGGCAGTCACGCAGCTTGGGCAGCGTGATCATCTTCATGTACCGGCAGCTGGCCTGCTCGTTGGCGGCGACGAAGTTCACGTCCGGTGCGGCCAGGCGCAGCGGGTGCAGCATGCCGGTCTCGGTGGCCATGATGACGGTGCTGTCGTCGCCTGCGTGGTCGGCGGCGTACTTGAGCATCCCCCCGGTGGAGAGCATGTGCACGCCGTCGGCGTCCACGTCGCCGGCGGCGACGTACTCCATCACCGAGGTCGAGCAGCCACACTCGGGGTGGATGAGGAAGTCGGCTCCGGGGTGCTCGGCGCGGACCTGCTCGATGTCCGAGGGGCGGATGCCCGCGTGGACGTGGCACTCGCCGTCCCAGACGTGCATCGGGCGGCCGGTGACCTTCTCGACGTAGGCGCCGAGGAACATGTCCGGTCCGAAGAGGATCTCCACGTCGTCGCCGTGGGTCGCGCGGATGTGCTGCACGACGGCCACCGCGTTGGACGAGGTGACGCAGTAGTCGGTCAGCGCCTTGATCTCGGCGGTCGTGTTGACGTACATGACCGTCTGGGCTGAGGGGTGCTGGGCCTGCCAGTCGCGCAGCTCGCCGACGGAGATCGAGTCCGCCAGCGAACAGCCGGCGTCCAGGTCGGGGATCAGCACCATCTTGTCCGGGCACAGGACCGACGCGGTCTCGGCCATGAAGTGCACGCCGCAGAACGCGATGACCGCGGCGTCGCTGGAGGCCGCCTGCTGGCTGAGGCCGAGGGAATCGCCGACGTAGTCAGCGACGTCCTGCACCTCGGGCAGCTGGTAGTTGTGGGCCAGGATCACCGCGTCGCGCTCGGAGGCCAGGGCTCGCACCTCCGCCTGGAGAGCGGGAATGGATTCGAGGGTCAACAGATCGGTCATCACAGGGCGCCCTTCCCGAGGGTGAGGATGAGGGACAGATCCAGCGCCGGGGCCGAATGCGTGAGCGCCCCGACAGAGATGAATTGTACTCCGGTGCGCGCAATCTCCCCCACCGTGGCCAGGTTCACGCCGCCGCTGGCCTCGGTCTGGGCCCGGCCGTCGATGTGGAGCACCGTGGCGCGCAGCTGGCCAGGAGTCATGTTGTCCAGGAGCACCCGCGGGGCCCCGGCGGCGAGCGCCGCGTCGACCTCGTCCAGGTCGCGGACCTCGACCTCGACGAGCAGGCCGGGCGCACGCGCCAGCGCGGCGGCCACGGCCGGGCCGACGCCCCCGGCCATGGCGGCGTGGTTCTCCTTGATGAGCACCGCGTCGTACAGGCCGACGCGGTGGTTGGAGGCGCCCCCGGCCAGGACGGCGGCCTTCTCCAGCAGGCGCAGGCCGGGGGTCGTCTTGCGGGTGTCGAGGATGGTGGCACCCGTGCCGTCCACGGCCTGCACGTAGCGGGCGCTGAGGGTGGCGATGCCGCTCAGGCGCCCCAGGAGGTTCAGCGCAGTGCGCTCGGCGGCCAGCAGCGCGGCGGCGTCCCCGTGGACCTCGAGCACGGGACCGTCCTCGCGCCAGGCGCCCTCGTCGACGAGGGCGGTGAACACGGCGTCCGGGTCGCACTGCGCGAAGGCCTCGCGGGCACCGTCCAGCCCGTACACGACGCCGGGTGCCTTCTGGGTGACCCGCGCGGCGGCCCGCGTGCCGGACGGCACCGTCGCCGCGGTCGTCACGTCGCCGCCGCCGACGTCCTCGGCGAGCGCGCGTGCCACGAGGTCGGCAATCACGGCGGGGTCGACGGCGGGGACGGGCATGGGCCCGGCAGGATAGGCCCGCGGTTCCGGCGGCCGCCGTCCGCGCCGACGGCCCGTACTAGGGTCCGCCCCATGCGCGCCCTGATGCTCCGCGAGACGACCGGCCCGTCCGGTCTGCACCTTGAGGACGTGGCCGAGCCCGAGGCGGCCGACGACATGGTCCTCGTCGACGTCCACGCCGCCGGCGTCGGCTACGTGGACATGCTCATCACCAAGGGCGAGTACCAGGTCAAGCTGCCGCTGCCCTTCGTCCCGGGCTCCGAGATCGCCGGCACCGTCCGGCGGGCGCCCGCTGGCAGCGCCCTGCAGGTCGGCCAGCGCGTGGCGGCCATGACCCTGTCCGGGGGCTTCGCGGAGGTCGCCGCAGTCCCCGAGATGCTCACGGTCCCGGTGCCCGACCCGGTCGACGACGTCACCGCCGCAGGCATGGTCATCAACGCGGGCACCGCCCACCTTGGCCTCAAGCGCCGCGGGCGGCTGGCCCCGGGCGAGACGGTGCTCGTCCACGGCGCGGCCGGCGGCACCGGGACGGCGGCGATCGCGGTGGCGAACGCCCTGGGCGCCGGTCGGATCATCGCCGCCGCCTCCACCCCGGCCCAGCGCGACGCCGCGCTGGCCGCGGGCGCCGGCCACGCGGTCGACAGCGGCGGCGACTGGATCACCGAGGTCAGAACGCTGACTGGCGGGCGCGGCGCCGATGTCGTGTGGGACCCGGTCGGCGGCGACGCGTTCGCCGGGTCGCTGAAGTGCATGGCCCCGGAGGGCCGGCTGCTGGTCATCGGCTTCGCCGGCGGCACCATCCCCGAGGTCAAGGTCAACCGGCTGCTGCTGCGCCACCACGACGTGATCGGTGTCAACTACGGCGGCCTGATCGCCGTGGACCCCGACTTCCCGGCCGCCGTCGCCGCCGAGCTCATGGGCTGGCTGGCCGACGGGCGCCTGCGCCTGCCCGTCGGGCCCGCGGTGCCGCTGGAGGATGGTCCCGCGGTCCTGCAGGCCTTCGCCGACCGCACCGTCGTGGGCAAGCCGGTGCTGCAGGTGCGCTGACGCGCGGCTCGTTCACCGTCGGTCGCAGCCGGCACGCGGGCCGCAGGGGCTCCAGGTGCGCTGACGCGCGGCTCGTCACCGTCGGTCGCAGCCGGCACGCGGGCCGCAGGGGCTGCAGGTGCGCTGACGCGCGGCTCGTTCACCGTCGGTCGCAGCCGGCACGCGGGCCAGGACCCCTGTAATCTACGCAGGCCGGGCTGCAATCTCGCGGACGACGTTTGCGTGTGGCATGGTGTGGGGAAGGACGCCGGACAGGGGATGTCTCCGCGATGAGTCGCGGAGGTCGTTGCAACCAAAATCGACGTAGCGGCGCGGAACACACGCCGCGGGAGGTCAGAGGCCAGATGCGCAAGGGCACGCCGGGACTACTTTCACTGATGATGGCGGTGGGGCTGTTTGTCGTCCTGCCTCCGACCTCGATCGGTGGCGGCACAGGCGGAGGCGATAGCGCCCACCTCCAGGACACCGCGCGCCGCACGCTGGAGAGCACCAGCCAGGCTGTGGCCAAGGCGCAGAAGGACCTCAGCGACCTCGGGGAGCGCGCTCGCAAGGCGCTGGCGCCGAAGGGCGGGGCCGGCGCGGGCACCCGCCCCGCCGCCCGCACCCCACGTGCACCCACCACGACCCCCACCACCGACCCACCGCTGCACGGCACCAACAACCACGGCCAGGGCACGGTCGGCGTGGTCGACATCGCCCCGAGCAACGAGCGTCCGCAGGGCGGGAATCCCGACGGTTCCGACGCCGGACCGGAGGACGTCGTGGCCGGCCGTGCCCGCGGGGAGCAGCAGGCCGACGGCTCCTACCACGGCCACGTCACCGTCGCGTCGCTCCTGGGCAACGAGCTCATCGGCGTGGACTCCACCGAGGGCCAGAGCAACTCCGGCCCGCTTGACCCGGTGCAGACCGGCGTGCTCGACGCGGTCTGCGACGGCACCGCCCAGCAGATCTGCCTGAGCGTGCTGACCGCCGACTCGAGCACCACCGCGACCGGCTCGACCAACGACTTCGCGGTCGCCCGGGCGCAGATCGGCGGGGCGACCGGCCTGGGCGTCGGCGCCGCCGAGAGCCAGGGCACCATCAACCAGGACGCCGACTGCCAGACGTCGACCGGCACGGCGAAGACCGCCAACGTCACCGCCGGCGGCGGCGCGGTCGCCAACGCGGCGAACTCCAGCAGCAGCTCGAAGTCCTGCCGCGGGCAGGCCCCCGTGGTCACGAACACCTCGCAGGTCATCGGCCTGGGCGGGACGAACGTCCCGCTTCCGGCTCCCGGCTGCGCGGACGGCACCCCGGACACCGTGACGGGCATCCCGGTGCTGGCGCCGATCATCTGCAACGCCGACACCATCGCCGGGGCCACCGGGGTGCGCGAGGCCCTCGACGTGTTCGTGCTCTCGGTCGGCGACACCACGCTGACCAAGGAGACCACGGCCGCATCCGAGTCCGTCAGCACCGCCCCCGCCGAGACCGCCGGCGGCCCGCAGTGCTCGGACGGCATCGACAACGACGGTGACGGCCTCGTCGACTCCGCCGACCCCGGCTGCCACACCGACGGCAAC
>JBBSUL010000067.1:0-18191 GCA_038234375.1 Solirubrobacterales bacterium
CGGCGAGAAGCCGCAGTCGTCGGTCGCGCCGAGGCGCTCCTTGGGGATGTGCTTGGCCGCGGCGAGGAGGGCGTCGCGCACCTGCTCGGGCGTCTCGACCTCCGGGCGGAGCGGGTTGTTCACGCCGATGAAGCACACCTGCGCGACGCCGTCGGCGTCCTCGCGGCTGTGCTGCCCGCACAGCCGATAGACCTTCTCGCGGTCCTCCTCGCTGGCGCACTGGATGAGGAAGTAGCCGGCGTTCAGCTCGAACATCTTCGACAGCAGCAGCTCGTAGTCGACCTCGGCGGAATGCACCGAGTCGCAGTCCCCGCCCGGGCAGGTGTGGATGCCGATGTTCTTGCGCTCCTCGGGCGAGAAGCGGTCGATGACGCGGTTGTTGAGGTCGATGAACGACTGCAGCATGTCCTTGCCCGTCCACGGGTTGCGCGAGTCGTTCTTGCCCGCCAGGCGGCCTTCGGTGAAGTCGATGGACACCCGCTCGGCGCCGGCCTCGAAGCACTGGCGGATGTCCTTCTCGACCTCGTCGCAGACGTCGTCGAGGAAGGCCTCCCGCGAGTATCCGTCGAGCTCCTCCTCCAGCGGGTACAGCAGCATCATCATCGACGCCGAGATGACCGCCTGCTTGACCGGTTTGTCGGTCGCCGCCTTGTTCTTCTTCACGAACTCCGAGGCGTAGGTCTTGTACTTGAACGGGCCTCCGGTCAGGCGCGGCAGCTGGCGGTGGTGGCCGTCGTCGAAGATCGCGAAGAACTGGCCGTCACCGGCGAGGTTGTCGGCCAGCCCGGTCCCGGCGAGGGTGTCGGTGATCGAGTAGGTGGCGAAGCTCGACTCGCGCTGCTCGCCGTCGTTGATGTAGGTCTCCCCGGTGTCCTCCAGGCGCCGGATCGAGTCCGCGGCGGCCTCCTCCTGCTCGGCCTGCAGCTCCTCGAAGGTCAGCTTGCCCTGGTCGTGGGCCTCGTAGGCGTCCTGCAACTTCATCGGCCGGGGCAGCGACCCGACGGTCTCGGTGGGAATCGGCATTCGGTTTCTCTCCTCTTCGGGGGGACAGGGAGAGTCCGATGGTGTGCGAGCGGGCTCCGCCCGGACATGGCCCGGACCGATCTCCCTGCTTGGGACCCGACGCTAGCCGGACACGACAAGCCGGGTCAACCGGCCCGGGGAAGCCTGGCACCCCGCAGGTCAGAACACGACGGTGCCGGAGCCGTGCGCGATGACCCGATCGTCCAGATGCCAGCGCACCGCGCGGCCGAGGACGAGACGCTCGACGTCGGCGCCCAGGCGCTTGAGCTCGGTCACGTCGGCGCGGTGGCTGATGCGCACGACGTCCTGCTCGATGATCGGGCCGTTGTCGAGCTCCTCGGTGACGTAGTGCGCGGTCGCCCCCACGATCTTCACGCCGCGGTCCAGCGCCTGCTGGTAGGGCTCCGCCCCCACGAAGGCCGGCAGGAACGAGTGGTGGATGTTGATCACCGGCGCGCCGAGGTCATGCAGGAAGGCGCCCGAGACGATCTGCATGTAGCGCGCCAGCACCACGAGGTCGCAGTGGCCGGCCAGCAGCTCCAGCAGGGCGGCCTCCGCCTCGGGCTTGGTGTCCGGCGTCACCGGGACGTGGTGGTAGGCGATGTCCAGCGCCTCGACGGCGGCGCGGTGGCCGGGATGGTTGGAGACCACCATCGGCACGTCGCCGCCGAGCTCGTCGCGCTGCGCGCGCCACAGCAGCTCCATTAGGCAGTGGCCCTCGCGGGAGGCGAGGATCGCCACCCGGCGGCGCTGTGCGGCGGGCGTCAGACGCCACGTCATGGCGAAGGGCCCGGCGACCTGCGCGTCGAACGCCGCGCGCAGATCGTCGAGCCGCTCGGTCAGGCCGGGGACGTCGCAGGCCATGCGCATGAAGAAGTGACCGCCGCCGGCGTGCGTGGAGTGCTGGTCGGACTCGACGATGTTCGCGCCGTGCTCGGCCAGAAAGCCGGAGACGGCGGCGACGATCCCCGGGCCGTCGGCGCAGTCGATGAGCAGCCGGGCGCGCTCCGCGTCCCCGGCCGCCGGGTCAGACAGGGCGATGGCGGGCCTGCATACGCGTACGGACGGCGTAGTGCTCCAGCGCGTCGCGGCCGACGTAACCGACGCCGAGCGGGCGCCCGGCCTCCAGCAGCGCCTGCCACTCGCCGGGCTCGTCGGTGCTGGCCATGACCAGCAGATACTGGGTGGGCGACTCGCGCAGCACCAGCACGGGCGTGCCGGCCAACTCGCCCTGCTCGCAGCCGCCGTCGACCTCCGGGCCGGCGTCCGACCGGGCGACGCTGCGCAGCAGCTGCCGCGCCCGCGGGCCGACGACGGAGACCGCGGCGTGCTCCGCGGTCGCGTCGCGGCAGCGCACGCCGGAGGCCAGTCGCGTGGCCTGCTCCAGCTCGGCGGCCAGGGCGGCCCGGTACGACGGCTCGCAGAGGACGAGCACCTCGGAGCCGGCGGGGCACCACCAGGCGCTCGCCGTCCGCACGGCCGTGCGCGGTCCCAGGCGCCAGCCGATCATCCGCTGGACGACGTGTGCCACCGTTCCCGGGTGCCCGCTCAGGGCCAGCACGCCGAGGTCGGCCCGATCGGCGATCCCGACCGCCCGCGCGCACAGCGCCAGCTCCCCGGCGGCCGAGCCGAAGTCCGAGGCGATCACGTCCCCGGCGTGGTCGACGAGGATGGCCCCCGCCCGCGAGAGCACGGCCTCCATCGGGCTGTGCCGGCTGGCGGGCACGTCGATTCCGAGCGGCGGCACCACCGGCGTCACGCCGCGTCCTGCACCGACATCCGACGGGACCGTGCGGTGATGGGACATGCCTTCGACGCTACGGCACGCCCACCGTCAGCGCAACCGGCTCCGGGGATGCGGCGCGAACCGGAGTCCGCCCGTCCCCGGCCTACCCGATCCTCCTACCGGAGGTAGTTGGACAGGTGCTTGCGCAGGACGTCGTAGCCCTCGCGGGTCGTGCCATCGGGGTTCGTCAGGCCCGCGTCGAAGCGCGCGTCGCACCCGGCCCCGACCCAGTTGTAGACGAAGATGCGCTCGATGCCGCTGCGCCGGTACTGCTTGGCGATCTTGAACATCTGGCCCAGGCGGCTGGCCGCGCGGGACTCGCTGCAGGGGAACGAGGAGCCGAACTTCACCAGGCCCCCGGTCTCGGTCAGCCAGAAGCGCGTCTTGGAGTTGTACCTGTGGGCGGTCTGGATGGCGGCGCGGGTGTACGTCGTGCGCTTGCGGTTGACGTCCCCGTAGTTGTGCAGGCCGACGACCGTGGCGCGCTTGCGGTACGTGGACGACAGGCGCCCATAGAACCTGCGCATGTACGTCTCCATGCCGCGCTGATCGAGCACGTCGAGCGCGACGACGCCGCAGCTGCGGCAACGGCCCTTGACCGCCCGGTACATCTCGATGAAGAACTCCGCCGCACGCCGGGGGTTGTTGTACGTGGGCTGGCTGGCGTGGTTGGCCTCGTTCCAGACCCCGAACTCGCGGACCCCCAGGTGGCGGAAGTACTTGACCAGCCGGGTCATCTTGGACTTGTACTCCGCGCGGGAAGGCAGGTGGCCCTTCTTGATCTCGAAGTTGTCGGTCGACAGGTGCAGCAGGACGCTGATCCCCTCTTCCTTGGCCTTCAGGACGTAGGCGCGGGCGGTCAGGCGCTGGTAGTCCTCCTCCATCGCGTTCCAGCGGATGAAGTAGCGCACGCGCTTGAACTTCGCGCGCTTGAACGCGCTCTGGTCGAACATCGAGGTCCCCTGGTCCCCGATCCCGACGCGAATGGGGATCCGGGCCTGAGCCGAGGTGGACACGCCCACGGTCAGCGTCGCGGTGAGGGCGACGAGCGCCAGCAGCCGGGCGCCCGCGAGGCGGGGGCGGGAGGTGGGCCGGGGACGGCTCAGGGGCAGGGACGGGACGGAAGGCATCGGGTTTCAAACAGCAAACCGCGACACGAGGTTGCGCGTGGACGGGCGCGGCGGTGTGCATGGCAACAGTCCTGATGTCGGGTCACCCGGGGTGCTCACCGATCGCTGCGGGGCGCGTGCTCGCCGCGGTAGCCGTCCGCGTCGCGGGCATCGAGCACGATGGCCGACCGGTCCGTGGCCTGCTCGAGGTCCGCCAGGTGCTCGGGCCCGGTAGGGCGTTCACGGGCTATGCTCCCGCGTCCCCGGGGGAATGAGTTAATGGCCATGCGCGCGGTCTCCAAAACCGTGAATCCGGGTTCGAATCCCGGTTCCCCCGCCTCAGGCGCCACGACAGACTCTCATGGGTAACGCGATTGAAGTTGCACCACGGTCACGGGTGTGTCCGAGACCAAGCCCGGACCGACCAGGCGCGCCGACGCGCCCCACGTCGGCAGGGTCAGCGCGCGCAGCTGGACGGTCCCGGTGCGGGCGTGGAAGCAGGCCGCAGCGCTGGCCGACGAACAGGGCACGACGTGCTCGCCCAGCTTGTGGTGCGTGGCCTGGACGCCGTCGAGCGCGAACGCGCTGTCGAGCGCACCGCTCGAGCACGGGCCGACGCCTACCGTGAACGGTCCGTCGACAACGACGACCTGGGTGCCCTGCCCCCGCTGGAGGAGGCGATCGACTAGGCGCTCGCGCTCCGCGGCGACCTCGCTGACGGCACGTGACCGCGGTCGTCTGGGATACGACGATCGCGTCTCGCCTGCGACCCGGCTCAGTCCTCCTGGATCGTCTGGACCTGCTGAGCAGTCGCGACGAACCGGTGAGGGTGGCGGCGGTCTCCCTGCTGGAGATCTCGTACGGGCTGCGCAAGGCCGCCGACGCCGGCCGCGCGGACTTCGGGCGACTGCACGACTGGTTTCGCGCCTTCGCGTCGTCCGGCCGATTCAGCGTCGTCGCGATGGGCGCGGAGGCGGCCCTCCTCGCCGGGGAGGTGCGCGCGATGCCCCCCGTGCCCCCGGTCGGCGGAGCGCGGCGAACGCGCTCCAAGGCGGAGGCCCGCGTGGTGTGGAGCCACGACATCTCGATCGCGTGCACCGCCTGGGGCACGGGGTGCGACATCGCGACCGTCGACGTCGCACACTTCGCTGAGATCGTCCGCTCCATCAACGCGCTCGTGGGTCAGGCTCCTCCCCTGGGAGTCACGGGCGCGCCCGAGGACGGTGCCGCCGGGCCTGCCTGACGCGGACGCCGGACGTCAGACGTCGGTATCGAACGCCCCGCCCAGCGGGGCGCCGGACTTCCGGCCTGCGTGGAACCTCGTTGCTGTATGACATACGTCAGGCTCCACGCGGTCTGCGACCACCATGCGGGCGGAGGGACTCGAACCCCCACGAGCAAGCTCACGAGGACCTAAACCTCGCGCGTCTACCAGTTCCGCCACGCCCGCCGAACCGCTCGGAACAGTAACTGCTGCACGGGATCCGGCGGGAATGTATGGTCGTCCCGCTATGCCCGCCGCGAAAGATCCTGATGTCGTCATCGAGCATCCCAACCGGGACAAGGCCTCGAGCAAGCTGACCAAGCTCGTCGTCATCCTCCTGCTGCTGGCGTCGGCCACGCTGGTGATGATCGTCACCGTCGGCGGCTGGGACGCCACCGCCGGGGCCCAGCCCGTGTCGATCGCGTTCGCGTTGATCTACCTGGTGATGGCCTTCTTCGTCGCCCAGTGGAACCGCGGTGTGCTGCCGGTCTCCGCCGGGATGGCCATGATCCTTGGCATCTTCGCCGCGGTCTCGGTCCCCGGGTGGTTCGACCGCGACGGCGCCGGCTACACCGACCCGGCGCTGGCCGCCGGCGTCCTGGGCACGGTCACCGCGATCATCGTCGCCGTCCAGGTGGTGCTCATCGTCTTCGCGATGCGCGGCTTCCAGCAGGCCTGGAACATCGAGGTCGAGCGCCTGTCGGACGGCACGACACGGGCAGCAACGTAAGCTGACGCAGCAACGCGTGGGCTGAGTGCCCGCGCGCGCCCGGATGGTGGAACGGTAGACACGGAGGCCTCAAAAGCCTCTGCCCTCACGGGTGTGTGGGTTCGAATCCCACTCCGGGTATCTCAGGACACGAGCGCCAGCAGCTCGCCGACGATCGACGGCGCGGCGACGAGCACGCCGGACGGCAGCACATCGTCGCCCGCGAGCGCGTGGACCTGCAGCCCCGAGGCCGCGCACAGCAGCGTCCCCGCCGCGATATCCCACGGACGCACGCCGTACTCGTAGTAGGCGTCCAGACGGCCGGCGGCGCTCCACGCGAGGTCCAGCGCCGCGCTGCCGGCCCGGCGGATGTCGCGGACCTGCGGCAGCAGCGCGGCCACGATCGGTGCCTGGCGCGCCCGGACCTCGCGCGCGTACCCGAACCCGGTGCCCACGAGCGACTGCCCGAGGGATTCCGGCGCCGACGCCACCAGCGGCACGCCGTTGCACGTCGCCGGCGCGCGGGGAGCGACGGGCGAAGCAAACAGCTCGTCCGCCAGCGGGTCGAACACGACCCCGGCCCGGCCCTCGCAGGCCACGCTCACGCACCACGCTGGCAGGCCGTACAGGTAGTTGATGGTCCCGTCGAGGGGGTCCACGATCCAGCGGCGCCCGCTCGTGCCGGGCGTGTCGTCCCCCTCCTCCCCCATCACCGCGTCGTCGGGCGCCGCCTCGGCGAGCACCGCGCGGATCACCCGCTCGGCGGCGAGGTCGGCCTCGGACACGAGGTCGGTGGCCGTCGATTTCGCGGACACCCGGCCGATGGCGTCGGCGCCACCGGCGAAGCGCTCGAGCAGCAGTGTGCCGGCCTCACGGGCCGCGCGCTCGGCCACGGCCAGGAGCGCCGGTGCGTCGGACGGGACGTCCAGGACGGGGGTCATGACACCGGGGGACGACGGTGGGCCCAAGGCCGGGCGGACTCGATCTGGGCCGACAGCGACAGCAGCGTCGCATCGTCGGACGGGCGCCCGACGAGCTGCACCGACATCGGCACGCCGCCTGAGTCCAGGCCCCAGGGCACGACCGCGGCGGGCTGCCCGGTGGCGTTGAACATCGCCTGAAAGGGGACGCGCGCGATGACGGCGTTCAGCGCGGTCAACGCTCCCTGACGCTGGTGGGCGCCGATCCGGGACGGGCCGAGCGCCGTGCCGGGGGTCATGAGCACGTCGACGTCGTCGAAGATCGACAGCACGCGAGCGGACACCGCGCGCTCGGCCGCCCGCACCCGGGCGATGTGCCGGTCCGAGACCAGTGCGCCCAGCCGGGCCGCTGAGCGGGTGCGGGCCTCGAGGCGCTCGGGGTGCTCCATGGTCGCCACGTCGTCGCGGATGCCGCGCAGGAAGCGGGGGACGAAGTGGCCGACCGCCGCGGTCGCCGGGTAGTCCGGGTCCTGTCGCACGACGTCGTGGCCGAGGTCGCGCAGCAGCGCCTCGGCCTCGTCCACCGCGGCGCGCTGGGACCGGCCGACGCGCGCCAGCAGCCCCGGCGCGACCTTCGTGGAGACCGCCACCCGCAGCCGGCCGGGCGGCCGGGCCGCCGCGGCGACGAAGCCGCCGTCGGGCCCGGGGGTCGTCGTCGTCACGTCCAGGAACAGGGCGGCGTCCTCCACCGTGCGGGCGAGCGGTCCGTTGACGCTGAGCCCCTGCCAGGCGTCGTCGTGGGGCGCGAGGGACACGCGGTCGCGCTGGGGCTTGAGGCCGTACAGCCCGCACCAGGTCGCCGGGATGCGGATCGACCCGCCGCCGTCCGAGCCGCTGGCCAGGCCGATCAGCCCCGCCGCCACCGCCGCGCCCGTCCCGCCGCTGCTTCCGCCCGGGCTCCGGTTCAGGTCCCAGGGGTTGCGCGTGGCGCCGAAGGTCAGCGTCTCGGTGAACGGCCAGATCGTCATCTCCGGGACGTTCGTCTTGCCGACGATGATCGCTCCGGCCTCCCGCAGCGCGGTGACCATCGCGGCGTCGGCCGCCTTGGGGGGACCGTGGGCGGCGGTGCCCCAGGCGGTGACCTGGCCGGCGACGTCGGTGTCGTCCTTGATCGCCACGGGGACGCCGAGCAGCGGCGCGCGCTCCCCGGCGTCCAGGCGCCCCTGGGCGGTCTGCGCCTCCGCGCGGGCGCTGTCGCTCATGACCGTCCGGAACGCGTTCAGCTCCGGGTCCAGTCGCGCGATCCGCCCCAGGCACAGCTCAAGCAGGGCGGAAGCGGTGACCGTCCCGGCGGCCAGCAGGCGGGCCTGCTCGGCGGCGCCGGCGAAGGCGAGCTGCTCGTCGTCCATGGCGCCGAGCCTACCCGTGCCGGGCCGCGCCGCCTTCTGCGGCGCTCGATCCGGCCGCCATGCTCAGGCCGCCTTCCGCGCCGGACGCGCCCCGCGGATACCGTGTCGGCGTCTTGGCGCCCTCCCTCGATCTGCACGCTGTGCTCGCGCGCCTGGCCTCCGTCGAGGATCGCGCCGCCTGCTCGAACGCCGAGCGTCTCACCGCACGCCGGGCGGTGCGGGAGCTGCGTGCCGTCGGGCGCCGCGGCGTCCGTACGCAGACCGAGTGGGTGCGTCCCGCCGGGACGCTCGTGGCCGCCGCCCTCGCCCTCGCCGGAGTGGGCGCGAGCGTCGCCGCGGTCGACCACCCCAAGGCTGCCCTCGGCGTCCTGGTGGCGGCGCTGGTGCTGCTGGCCGGGGACCTGTCGGGCCGGGCGCCGGTCTTGCGTCGGCTGACCTACGCGCGCGCCACCCAGAACGTCATCAGCGTCGGGGGCCGCCCCGGCGCGCGCGTGCGCCTCGTCGTCACCGCCTGCCTGGACACCCCACGGGGCGGGCTGCTGGACTCGAGCGGCCGGCTGGCCCGCCTGCTCTCGCGGACCCGCCGGGGTCTTCGCGGTCACCTGCCGGGCCGGTACGGCGCCCTGCTCATCGGCCTGCTCGGGGTGATTGCGTGCGTCGGCGCCCGGGTCGCCGGCGTGGACGGCCGCTGGCTCGGTGCCGTGCAGCTGGCGCCTACGCTGGTCCTCCTCGCGGCCACCGGGCTGCTCGTCGATGCGCTGACCGCCCGGGTCGGGCGTCCGGGCGCCGGGGCGAACGCCTCGGCCGCCGCGGTGGCCATCGCGCTCGTGGCCGCCCTGGACCGGCGTCCGCCGCAGGCCCTGGGCGTCGACCTCGTCCTCGCCGGGGCCGGGGAGGCCGGGGCGCTGGGCATGCGGTGCTGGGTGAGGCGGCAGCGGCGGGACGGCGTCCGCCCGGAGGACGTCGCCGTCCTGCATATCGCCGCGTGCGGGCGCGGGCGTCCGGTGTGGTGGACGCGCGACGGCCTCGTGCTCGCCCGGCCCTACCACCCGCAGCTCGTGCGGGTGGCCGAACGCACGGCCGCCGCCGAGGCCCATCTCGGAGCCCGCCCGCACCAGACCCGGCGCGCGACCGGCGCCAGCGCGGCTCGCGCGGCAGGGTGGCCGGCGATCGCCGTGGGTTGCGTCGACGACGACGGCGTCGTCGCGCGTGCCGGCGGGGACGAGGACACCGTTGAGCGGGTGGACCCGGCGGGGCCCGCCGCGGTCCTCGCGCTCGCCCTCGGCCTGGTGTCCGCCCTGGAGGCCGAGCTCGCGGGCGCCGGCCGCGCAGCCTGACCTGCGCCCGAGGGAGGGCAACCAGCGTCCGCGGGCCATCAAATTAGAACGAGGCGACGTTCGCCGGCGCCGGGGGCACCGGCGCCGACTCGCACGCCTTCGCCACCCCGTCGGCCGCCGGGTGGGCGCCCCCCCCTCCCCCTCCGCCGCCGCCCTCCAGCGCGTTCGGACGGTAGGATCAACCCCATCCGGGGACGCACGCAGCGATGAGCGAGGCACCGAAGGCCAGCTGGTGGCAGCGCGCTGGTGCCGCGCTCATAGACGGCCTCGTGCTGCTGGCCGCCGCGGTCGCCGTCGGGCTCCTCGTCGGCCTGGCCGGCGCCGGGTCCACCGGTATCACGATCGCTGTGTACGCCGTGGTGGTCGTCGCGTCGCTCACCTACGGCCCGCTGCTGATGGCGCGCGAAGGCGACGCGAACGGGCAGACCATCGGCAAGGCGGCGCTGGGCATCCGCGTGGTCCACGATGACGGCCACCCGATGACGCTCTCGCGCGGGCTCCTGCGCGAGGCCGTCGGCAAGGGGGCGCTCGGGCTCGTGCCCTTCTACTCGTTCGTCGACGTCCTCTGGCCGCTGGGCGACAAGCGCCGTCAGGCACTGCACGACAAGGTCGGCACGACGTACGTGGTCGACGCCGAGCAGGTTCCCGTGGTCACCCGGCACGAGCTCGGCGGCTTCGCCGCCCCGGACCCGCACGCGTCGTGGTCGGCGCCCTCCCAGCCCGCCGGCGCTCCGGCGCCGCCGCCGGTTCCGTCGGCCTGGGCCCCGCCGACGGCGCCGGGCGCCGAGCCGGAGCCCGCGCGATGGACGACCCCGGACGGCGGCGACGACCGCCGGAGGACCGCCGACGACGAGGCACCCGCGCCGCCCGAGGACGAGGCTCCCCAAGCGGAGCCGGTGAACGTTCCGCCGCACCCGCCCGCGCAGGACCTGGGTGGCTTTGCGCCCCCCGCACCCCCGCCCCCGCCCCCCCTCGACGAGGGCGACGGTCCCTCCGGCCCGTTCGGCCCCTCCTACGACTGACGATGGGCACGGGCGAGCCGACCGTCCTCTGGCGGCCTTCCGCCGAGCGCGTGGCGGCCACCAACCTCACCGCCTACGCCGCCTGGCTGGCCGACACCAAGGGTGTTCACGCCAACGGCTACGAGGCGCTGTGGCGCTGGTCGGTGGACGAGCTGGAGGCCTTCTGGACCTCGATCTGGCAGTACTACGACGTGCAGGCCGCCACGCCGTACCGGGAGGTCCTTGGCGACCGGTCGATGCCCGGCGCGGAATGGTTCACCGGCGCGCGTCTGAACTACGCCCAGCACATCTTCCGGGGCCGCGACGACGACGCGATGGCCCTGCAGCACGCCTCCGAGCTGCGCGACCTGCAGACCGTCACCTGGGGTGAGCTGCGCGCCGGGACCGCGGCGATGGCCGCCGGGCTCCGGGCGGCCGGCGTCGGTGAGGGCGACCGCGTCGTCGCCTACCTGCCGAACATCCCCGAGGCGATCACCGCGTTCCTGGCCTGCGCGTCGATCGGCGCGATCTGGTCCTCGTGCTCACCGGACTTCGGCGCGCGGACCGTCGTGGACCGCTTCGCCCAGATCGAGCCGGCGGTCCTGCTGTGCGTCGACGGCTACCGTTACGGTGGCCGCGACTTCGATCGCGTCGACACCGTCGCCGGGCTGCAGGCGCACCTGCCGACGGTGCGCACCACCGTCGTGCTGCCGTACTTGAACGCGCGGCCTGACCTGTCGGGCCTGCGCGATGCGGTCCTGTGGGAGGACTTCACCGCCGAGGCCGGCCCCGACGGCCTCGCGTTCACGCCCGTCGCCTTCGACGCCCCGCTGTGGGTGCTGTACAGCTCGGGCACGACCGGCCTGCCCAAGCCGATCGTCCAGTCCCAGGGCGGCATCCTCCTCGAGCAGCTCAAGAAGCTGCACCTGCACCTTGACGCCCGCCCCGGCGACCGCGTGATGTGGTTCACGACGACCGGCTGGATGATGTGGAACTTCCTCGTCGGCGTCCTGCTCACGCCGGCGAGCATCGTCCTCTACGACGGCAACCCGGGCCACCCGACGCTCGACACCCTCTGGGACCTCGCCGAGCGTGCTGGCGTCACGACGTTCGGGACGAGCGCCGCCTACATCGCGGCGTGCATGAAGGCGGGCGTCGAGCCCCGAGGCGACGGCCGGAGCCTGGCGGCGCTGACCGCGGTCGGGGCGACCGGGTCCCCGCTCTCCCCCGACGGCTTCCGCTGGGTCTACGACCACGTCGGTGCCGACACGTGGCTGTTCTCGACCTCCGGCGGCACCGACGTGTGCACCGCCTTCGTCGGCGGTGTGCCCACCGAGCCGGTGTACCTCGGGGAGCTGCAGGGCCGCTCGCTGGGGTGCGACGTGCAGGCGTGGGACGAGGACGGCACCGCGCTGACCGGCAAGGTCGGCGAGCTGGTGATCACCCAGCCGATGCCGTCGATGCCCGTGGGCTTCTGGGGCGACGACGACGGCAGCCGCTACCACGACAGCTACTTCGCGATGTATCCCGGGGTGTGGCGCCACGGCGACTGGATCGAGCTCACCGAGCGCGGCACGGCGGTCATCCACGGCCGCAGCGACTCGACGATCAACCGCGGCGGCATCCGCATGGGCACCGCGGAGATCTACGCGGCGGTGCTCGCGGTCGACGACGTCGTTGACGCGCTCGTGGTGGACGTGCCGCGGCCCGGGACCGACGGCTTCATGCCTCTCTTCGTGGTCCTGCGCGAGGGTGCCGTCCTCGACGACGCGCTGCGACGGACGCTCGCGAAACGGATCCGCCAGGACTGCTCGCCCCGGCACGTGCCCGACGTCGTGGAGGCGGTCGCGCAGGTCCCCCGGACCCTCAGCGGCAAGGTGCTGGAGGTCCCGGTCAAGCGGATCCTCATGGGCCAGGACCCCGAGCGCACCGCGTCCCGCGACAGCCTCGCCGACCCTGCCGCCCTGGACTGGTACATCGACTACGCGCGGAGGCTGCGCGACACCGACTGACGGCGGGGCGGACGCCGTCAGCCGACCGGCCGGATCGACGGCGGCGGCGGCGACGGCGGTGCGTGGCTGCCCGCGCCCTCCGGCGGCTCGGCGGGCAGCGGGGTGCTGGGGCGCAGGCCGACGACCAGCAGCGCACCGGCCGCGCCGGCGAGCACCAGCGGCCAGCCGAGCAGGTCGCCTCCGGAGGCCATGGCCACGAACACGATCAGGACGACGATCGCGACGACGACGTTGCCGCGCTCGCCGTCGGCGGCCCCGGCCGAAAGGATGCCGATGCCCCCGGCCAGCGTCAGGGTCGCCCAGCCCCAGGGCACGCCGTCGTAGTCCGCGGGTCCGGCCGACCCCAGCAGCCGGCCGAACAGGGCCCCGCTGACGATCCCCCCCACCGCCTCGACGGCGAACGTCAGGCCGATGAGCACGAGCACGAGCCCGACGGCGTTGAGCAACTGGACCCCCTGGGCGGGGGCCCGGACCCGCTGCCACAGCGCCGCGAGCGTCAGCACGAGGATGTCGACGAGCAGGAGGTAACGGTAGTCGCGCAACTGGTCAGGCGAGAACACCCAGGACAGGGCGGCCAGGCTCGTGACCACCGCCGACAGGGCGGCCAGCAGCGTGCCGCTGGCCGAGCCGCGGTCACGCGCCATCCACGTGCCCAGGACGGTCAGCGCCGCGGCGACCCACGTCACCGTCCCGGCGCCGCCGTCGCTACCCAGCACGTCGGCCAGGCGGATGAGCGCGGCCACCGCCAGGAGGAACCCGGTCACGTACAGCGCCGAATGCCACGCGGACGGCCCGCCGGGCTCGTGGGGGGTGGACGCCGCCAGGCCCAGGACGAACAGCGCCGCCGCCGCGCTGTAGAGCAGGTGCGCCCCGCCGGACCAGTCGTCGGCAAAGCGCACGTTTAGCAGCGCGACGAGCACGGTGAGGACCACCGCGCCTGCGGCGACCTGGTCCCCCCGGAACGGCTTGGTGCGCAGCGCGGCGAGCATGAAGTGCGACGCTAGCGCCCCCGGAGGACCCGCGCAGCGGACCGGTGCGCGGGCGCTCGGTCAGGCGCCGACCGCGCCCGGCACGGGCTCGATCGGGCCCGCGACGAGGGTGTGGGACCCCAGGGTGCGGCCGAGCACCGTCTGGACGGCCCGGGCGGCGTCCAGCGCCGCCGTCAGGTCGACCCCCGTCTGGACGTCCATGGAGTGCAGCATGGACACCAGGTCCTCGGTCGCGATGTTCCCGGTCGCGCCCTTGGGGACCGGGCAGCCCCCGAGCTCACCGAAGCTGGACTCGAAGGACACACAGCCGGCCTGCAGCGCGGCCAGCGCGTTGGCCAAGCCCTGGCCGCGGGTGTTGTGGAAGTGGGCGGTGAGCAGCACCTCGTCGCCGAACCGCCGCTGCGCCTCGGCGAAGAAGTCGGCGACCTGCACCGGATTGGCCATGCCGGTCGTGTCGCCGAAGCCGACCTCCTGCGCCCCGGCGTCGACGAGCCGGCGCACGATCCCGAGGACGTGCTCGGGATCGACCCGGCCCTCGAACGGGCAGCCAAACGACGTCGCGATGACCGCCTCCACGTGCAGGCCCTCGCCGAGCGCGCGGGGGATGATCGTGCCCAGGGTGCCCAGCGACTGCTCGATGCTGCGGTTGACGTTCTTGGCGTTGTGGGTCTCGGAGGCGCTCAGGAAGACGCCCACCTCGTCGAAGTGCTCGCGATGGGCCAGCGCGTTGTCCAGGCCGCGCTCGTTGGGCACCAGGACGCTGACGCTGACCTCGTCGGGCGCGTCGATCCCGGCGAGCACCTCCGCACCGTCGGCGAGCTGTGGAATGACGTCGGCCCGGACGAACGACGTCACCTCGATGCGCTTGATCCCGGTGCGCATGAGGCGGTCGACGAGCGCGATCTTGTCGGCGGTGGCGATGACCTCCGGCTCGTTCTGGAAGCCGTCGCGCGGTCCGACCTCGCGCAGGGCCACGGTCTGTGGGAGAGCAGGGGACATAGTCGCGGAACTATAGGATCCGGCGCCGTGTCCCACGAACCCGTCTGCATCATCGGCGCCTCCGGCGCCCTGGGCTTCGGCCTCGCCGTCCGCCTCGGGCGCGCGGGCGTCCCCGTCGTCATCGGCTCGCGCGACGCCGGCCGCGCGCAGGAGGCGGCGGCCTCGGCGCAGGCGCTCGTGCCCGAGGGCAGCTTTGACGGGCAGGCCAACGAGCAGGCCGCCGCGGCCGCCGAGCTCGTGGTCCTCAGCGTCCCCTTCCGCTCGCAGTCCGAGACGCTCACGAACCTGAAGGGCACCCTGCGCGACGGCCAGCTGCTCGTCGACGCCACCGTCCCGCTGGCCGCCGCCGTCAGCGGCAAGGCGACGCGGACGCTCGGCGTATGGCAGGGGTCGGCCGCCCAGCAGGCCCAGGAGATGGTCCCGGACGGCGTGCGCGTGGTCAGCGCGCTGCACACCGTGAGCGCCGCCCACCTCAAGGACCTCGACCACGAGCTCGGCGAGGACGTGCTCATCTGCGGCGACGCCAAGGCCGACAAACAGCGCGTCGGCGCTCTCGTCGAGCTCATCCCCGGCCTGCGCAGCGTGGACTGCGGGCGCCTGGAGATGGCCCGGCTGACCGAGCAGCTCACCCCGCTGCTCATCGGCATCAACATCCGTTACAAGACGCACGCGGGGCTGCGGATCACGGGGCTGCCCGACGCATGAGCACCGGTGCTGCGCCATCGACGGCGCCCGTCGTCGTCCTGGCCGGCGGCACGGGCGGGGCCAAGCTCGCCCGCGGGCTGCAGGACGTGGTCGGTCCCGACGCCCTGACGGTGATCGCCAACACCGCCGACGACCTGCGGATGTACGGCGGGCACGTCTCCCCTGACCCCGACCTCATCACCTTCTGGCTGGCCGACCGCATCGACGCGCGCGGCTGGGGCATCGAGGGTGACACGTTCGCGGTCATGGACGGCCTGCGCGAGCTCGGCGTCGACGTGTGGTTCAACCTCGGTGACCGTGACCTCGCCGTCTGCGTCGAGCGCCGGCGGCGGCTGGACGCCGGCGAGCGCCTGACCGACGTCACCGCGCACGTCGCGGCGACGCTCGGCGTCGGCGCGCGGGTGCTGCCGATGTGCGACGAGCCCGTCCGCACCCAGGTCCGGGCGGCCGACCGCTGGTGGCCGTTCCAGGACTTCATGATCCGCCACGGGGGCCAGGGACCGGTTCAGGACATGACGCTGGAGGGCATCGAGCGGGCGACGGCCACCCCCGAGGTGCTCGCCGCCATCGCGTCGGCCCGGGCAATCATCGTCGGGCCGTCCAACCCCGTCATCTCGATCCGGCCGATCCTCGACGTGCCTGGGGTACGCGACGCACTGCGGGCAAGTGCCGCCCCGGTCGTCGCCGTCTCCCCGATCGTCGGCGGCACCATCCTCAAGGGGCCCACCAAACCGTTCCTGGACTGGGCGGGCCTGCCGCTGAGCGCCGACGGCGTGGCCCGCGCGTACGACGGCCTGCTCGACGGCCTGGTCGCGGACGAAGAGGCCCCCGACGCCGGGCTGCCTGTCATGGTGACCGACACGATGCTGGGCGATCCTGCCGCACGGGCCCGCCTGGCCCGCACCACCCTGGACTTCGCGCTCGGCCTGGCTCAGGTGGCCCGGTGACCCCGCCACCGACGACCGTCGCGATCCTCCCGGTCAAGCGCTTCGCCGCCGGGAAGCAGCGCCTGGCCGCCGACCTGGGCACGGGCACCCGTCGCGCCCTCGTCGAGGCGATGGTCACCGACGTGCTGATCGCCCTGCGCCGCGCGGAGCGGGTGGACGCGACGATCGTGGTGACCGGCGAGAGCGCGATGGAGGCGATCGCCCACGGCTACGACGCGACCACGGTCTCCGACCGTGAAGACGCCGGTCACAGCGAGGCGGCGACGCTCGGGGTCCGCGAGGCGGTCGAGCGCGGCGCCCGGCGGGTGCTGCTCGTCCCCGGGGACTGTCCGGCCCTGCACCCCGGGGAGCTGGACGCCCTGCTGACCCGGGCCCCGGCGCCGAGTCCCGAGGTCGTCGTCATCCCCGACCGGCACGGCACCGGCACCAACGGCCTCGTGCTGACCGGACCGGAGGTCATCGTCCCCGCCTTCGGGCCGGGCTCGTGCGCCCGCCACTCCGAGGCCGCCCGGGCCGCCGGCGCCAACCTGCGCCTGGAGGAGCTGCCCTCGCTGGTCCTCGACGTGGACACCGTCGACGATCTCAGCGCCCTGCGCCAGGCCCTCGGCGGTGGGCACGGCAACGCCGCGCACACCCGGGGCATGCTCAACCGGCTGGACCGGCGCTGACGGTCCGACCGCGGCCTCCTCGTGGACATCATCGCCACCGCGGTCGCCGGCCTCCCCGAGATCCGGCGCGGCGACGATCTCGCCGCCCTGATCGCCGCCCGCTGCTGCACCGCCGACGGGGACGTGCTCGTCGTCGCCCACAAGGCCGTCAGCAAGGCCGAGGGCGCGGTGGTGGCCCTCACCGGCGTGACCCCGACCGACCTCGCGCACCGGATCGCCGCCCGGCAGCGGCGCGACCCGCGGCAGGTGCAGGTCGTCCTGGACCAGTCCGCCCAGCTGCTCCGGGTCACCGACCACGTCATCGTGTGCCGCACCCACCACGGTTTCGTGTGCGCCAACGCCGGGGTCGATGCCTCCAACGCGGCCGCCGAGGACGAGCTCGTCGTGCTGCCCCGCGATCCGGACGCCTCCGCGCGGGCCCTGCGCGCCGCGCTCCCCGGGCGACCGGCGGTGATCGTGACCGACTCCTTCGGCCGCGCCTGGCGCCACGGGCAGTGCGACGTGGCGATCGGGGTCGCCGGCCTGACGCCGCTGGAGGACTGGCGCGGGCGCCGCGACGTCGCCGGGCGCGAGCTGCAGGCCACATGGATCGCCGTCGCCGACCAGGCTGCCGCCACCGCCGACCTCGCGCGCGCCAAGGACTCCCGCCAGCCCGCGGTGATCGTCCGTGGGCTCGGCCGTCACGTCACCGTCGAGGACGGGCCCGGGGCCCAGGCGCTCCGGCGCCCCGCCGCCGAGGACCTCTTCCTCTGACGCCCGTCCGGAGCGGGAGTGCGCCGGGTGTGTCCCGGAAACCGGGCTCCTGCGGTCACACCCCCGGGACCGCGCGCGGCCTGAGTCAGGCGAGCTTGTCCACGGTCATCTGCCGCTCGCCGCGTGGGGTCTGCACGGTGACGGTGTCCCCCGCCCGGGCGCCGATGAGCGCCTCGGCCACCGGGGACTCGGCCGAGAGCTTTCCGGCCTTGGCGTCCGCCTCGGTCGGCCCGACGATCTGCCAGGTGTTCGTCCGGCCCGACTCCTGGTCGGTGACCGTCACGGTGGCGCCGAAGGCGACGGTGTCGCTGGCGGCGTCGGCCTCGACGACGACGGCGGCCCGCAGGCGCGACTGCAGCCGCAGGATCTTCGTCTCCATGTGCCCCTGGTCCTCCTTGGCGATGTGGTACTCGGCGTTCTCCTTCAGGTCGCCCATCTCGCGGGCGACGGAGATGCGCCGGGCGATCTCGAGCCGCGCGGGCCCCTCCAGCTCCGCAAGCTCGGCCTTCAGGGCCACAAGGCCCTCCGCGGTGATCGCCTCACCGTGTTCCTGATTGCTC
>JBBSUL010000068.1:0-18045 GCA_038234375.1 Solirubrobacterales bacterium
CACGCTGCGGCGATGACGTACTACGCCCTGCTGTCCCTGTTCCCGACAATGCTGCTGGCGGTGTCGCTGCTCGGGCTCCGCGGCGAGGACCCGGCGACCTACGACGCGATCATCCCCGAGCTGCGCAAGGTCGTGCCCGCCACCACGCTGGCGCCCCTGGACGACGCGCTGCGGGCCGCCTTCCGCTCCACGGGCACCGCAGTGGCCGCCCTGATCATCGGCGTGCTGACGGCGTTCATCGGGGCCACGGGCTACATGGAGGCCTCGCGCCGGGCGCTGAACGTCGTCTTCGACTCGCACACCGGGCGCAGCTTCCTGCGGCGCAAGGCCACCGACGTGGTCTCCGTGACGCTGCTCGTCGGCCTGATCGTCGTCACGCTCGTGTTCATCTTCGCCGGCGAGGGCGCCGCCCGGGACGTCCTGGGCGACGAGGCGGCCGGCGTGTGGAGCATCGTCCGCTGGCCCGCGGCCGTAGCCTCAGCGACGCTCGTGTTCTCGTTCGTCTACTTCGTCACGCCCGACGTGGACCACCGCTCCTTCCGCTGGGTGACCCCCGGCGCGATGGTCGGGGTGACGCTGTGGCTGCTGGGCTCGGCCGGGTTCAGCTACTACCTGCAGAACCTGTCGGGCATCAACGTGACCTACGGGTCCTTCGCGGCGCCCATCATCCTGCTGGTCTGGCTGTGGCTGACGAACGTCGCGATGATCTTCGGAGCGGAGGTCAACGCCAAGAACGCGGCGTATCGAGCGGCGGTCGACCGTCAGGCGCCCACACGCGCCGCCGGGCCCGCCGAGGACGACCCGCAGGACCTGCCGACCGTCGCGTAGGGTGACCGTCGTCACGGCGGGCGCACCCTCGGGCGGGCTACGCTGGGAACGTGGCGGCCCCGACAGCACCCTCCGGCCCCCCCGCACCGCAGCGGTCCGGCGGCATCTCCCTGCAGACGCTGATCATCGCCAGCGTCGCCGCGGCGGTGACGTCGTACGTCGTCTCGCGCGTGTGGGGGCGCGGCACCATCATTGGCGCCGCGGCGACGCCGATCCTCGTTGCCCTGGCCTCCGAGTTCCTGCGCCGCCCGGTGGAGACCGTGTCCGCCACCGCCCGCCGCGTCCCGCTGCCCGTCCAGCCCACCAGGGTCCACGAGGAGCGCGGCGCCTACGCGGAGGAGGACCCCACGATGGTCACCACCGGCCGCCCGCGGCGGCGGGTGCCGCCGGCCGACGGCGGCCCGCGGGTCGATCCGGGCCTCGTCGCCGCCGAGGAGGCCGAGGAGGTGCCGGTCGGCCGCCGGCCGATGCGCTGGGACATCATCGCGGCGACCGCGGCGATCGCCTTCACCTTCGTCGTCGCCATCTACACCGTGCCGGATCTCGTCGCCGGCCGCTCGATCACCGGCAACGGCAACGGCACCACCTTCTTCGGGGGCTCGTCCTCGGGCGACCCCAAGGACGACGGCACGACCACGACGACGATCGAGACCACGTCCACCGGCGTCCGGACGGTGACCACCACGACGCCGACACGGACGACGACCGTGCCCGGTCAGACGTCGACGACGCCCGCCCCGTCGACGCCCACCGACACGACGACGACCCCGACGACGCCCACCGAGACCGGTACGACGCCCACCGGCGCGCCGACGACTCCGACCCAGCCCTCGGGCGGCGGGTCGCTGTTGCCGCGGGGTCCCTGAGCGCACGGTGTCGCTGCCGTACTCCAGCGACAACGTCGTGCTCGTCGCCGTGCAGGCGCTCTGCGTGGTGCTGCCGGCGGCCGGTCTGCCCGGCTGGGCGCAGCAGCTTCGCACCCGGGCTTGGGCCCTCGTCGCGCCCCTGTCGATCTCGGTCGTGGTCGGCGGCCTGATCGTGGCGCCGCAGGGCGCCGACGCGCTGACCTGGGTCGCACTGATCGGCGTGCCGTTCGGAGCCGTCGTCGCGCTGGGCTGGGCCGCGCACGGCGCCCGCCCGCCGCTGGCGGCCCTGGCGGTGATCGCCTTCGCGCTGGCCTGGCAGACGCCCGAGACCCGGTGGGGTGAGGCCGGAGGTCTGCTGCTGGTGGCCGCCAGCTGTGTGGCCATCGGCCGGCTGCTGGCCGGGGCGGCGCCGCTGGATCTGCTCAAGCTCGGCATCATCGCGATGGCGGTCATCGACGCGATCCTCGTCTTCGGCCACCAGCTGCAGGCCCCCAACGCCACGCTGGTGGCCGCGATGCCGGGAGGCGGTCTGCCGCAACTGCAGTCCGCGGGCTTCGGCCGCGCCGGGATCGGCTACGGCGACTTCTTCGCCGCCGGGGTGCTCGGGGGGATCGTCGCGGCCGAGGCGCTCGACGGGATGCGTCGCCAGTTGGCGATCGCGGCCGCCGTGCTGGCCGCCTCGCTGCTGTGGGACCTGCTGTTCACCTGGTACGACACGCTGCCGGCGACCGTCCCGGTGGCCGTGGTGCTCGTCCTCGCCGAGGTCGTGCGCCGTGTGCGGGCAGCCCCGCCCGACGGGCCGACCGGGGCGCCCGTCGCCCGTCCGGCGTTCGACTGAACGAGCTTCAGCAGATCTCCTCGGACAGGGTGAGGTGCAGCTGCGGGGACCGCCACTCGTCCGGCAGCGTCTTCTCGATCCGCAGGTGCGCGTGGCGGCCGTCGAGGTCGAGGGTGGCGATCTGGTTGTCGAACGTGGGCTCATCCGTGAACGCCCAGGCCACCGAGGCCGGCGCGACACCCGCCCGCCGCGCCAGCCAACGGGCGGCCACGGTCGCCGGACGCGAGCGCGCGGAGCGGAGCATGGTGCGCTCCCGCCGGTTCAGCGGGTTGCGGATCGGCGAGCACACCGCCTGGACCACCGCGCTCGTGATCGGCGGGCGTCCGGGGAAGGACGCGGTGGCCAGGTAGGCGTGGTGCACGTCGCCAGAGAGGACGACGATCGACGCCGGCGCCGGGCCGCGGGCCCCGGAGGCCGTCGCATGGATGAGGTCCCCGAGCTCGACGAAGGCCCGGCGGAAGGCGGCCCAGTGCTCGAGGTCCAGGCCCTGGCGGATACGCTCGCCGACCCGGGCGGCAGCCGTGCCCCACGCCCCGTCGCACACCGCCTCGTTCCACGACTCCAGGTGGTGCAGGCCGGGCGACAGCAGCCACGGCAGCGTCGTCGCGATCAGGAGGTGGTCGATGTCACCGCCGGCCTGCTCGTGCGCCCACGCCCACTCGTCGGGGGAGAGCATGTCGCGCTCGCCGGGCTCGAGCATCCGCCCGGCCCGCGAGTCCAGCACGAGCAGCCGCGTGCGCCCGAGGTCGCGGTGGAAGCTCCAGCGCGTGGAGGCGGTCTCGCGCTCGCAGCGCGCGGCGAACTCACGCAGGACGTCGGTGGCGTCCTCCTGGTCGGCGCGGACGGCGGCGAGGATGGCGTCCTGCGCCAGTTCGGCGGGCGAGAGGTTGCCCAGGTGCTGGTAGATCCAGTAGGACATGTACGCGCCGACGATGCGCTCCTGCCACCACGGCACCCGCCGGATGTCGTCGACCCAGGTGCGGGAGGTGTTCCAGTCGTCGTGCACGTCGTGGTCGTCGAAGATCATGGCGCTGGGGATCGTCGACAGCAGCCAGCGCGTGGCGGGGTCCGCCCACGAATCGTCGTAGAGCATCGTGTACTCCTCGAAGTCGGCGACCTCGCCGGGCGGGGGCTTGGGCCCGCCGCCGTCGACGCCGGCGGCGCGACGGCGGGTGTCGATGCGGGCCTGCACGGCGGGCGACACCTCGTCGGCGTACACCTGGTCGCCGAGCAGCAGCAGGATGTCCGGCCATTCGCTGGTGTCCTGAGCCTGCAGCCGGCGGCCCAGGGCGAGGAGGGCGTCGACCTCGCGACCGCGGGAATCGACGTCCTTGGTCAGCGCGTGCGGCGGCACGTGGGGCACGCTGACGCGGCAGGACCCGAAGGCGACGCGCGCCGATGCGCCGACGCGCGGCATGCGGATGACGCTGGCGGGGAAGACGTCGTCGTCCTGGGGCCAGCAGCGCGCGCCGTCCAGTCGGACCTCGTAGGCGACGGTGGCGCCGGGCTCGATCCCGTCGACGCACAACAGCGCGTAGTGGTGGCCGCCGACGCAGAACGTCGGCTCGGTGACGTCGAGGATCTCCACCGTGCACGGCCGGTCGGTCTTGACCCACAGGGTGGCGTGGCCCTGGCCGACGTAGCGCAGCAACGGTCCGAGCACGAGGCGGGGGACAGCGGGGGCGTCGATCATGGCTGCCATTCGAGCACAATGCGAGGGCATGAGCAGCGCTTCTTCGTCGCGCCGGACCCACGTCACCGCCGTCAAGCGCGCCGAAGGCGCCGGGGTCAAGACGCTCGAGCTGTTCTTCGACCTCGTCTTCGTGCTCGCGCTGACGCAGTGCACGGCGCTGATGGCGGCCGACCCGACCTGGCACGGGCTCGGCCAGGGCATGCTGATCCTCGGGGTCATGTGGTGGAGCTGGGTCGGCTACTCGTGGCTGACCAGCGTCATCGACCCCGACGAGGGCGTCGTCCGCCTGGCCATGTCCACCGCGATGGGCGCCCTGCTCATCGCCTCGCTGGTGCATCCCGGACGCGTTCGACGACACCGCCCTGCTGTTCGCGATCGCCTACGCCTTCGTGCGGGCGATGCACATCGTGCTGTTCGTGGTGGCCAGCCGTGACGACCGCGCCCTGCGCAGCTCCGTCACCGGCCTGGCCGTCAGCACGGCGATCGGGGTCGGCCTCATCTTCGCGGCGTCCGCGCTGGACGGGCCGGCCCAGGGGGCGCTGTGGGCGGCGGCGATACTCCTGGACGCGGGCGGTCCGTACCTGTTCGGGTCCGAGGGCTGGAAGATCGTCCCGGGCCACTTCGCCGAGCGCCACGGCCTGATCATGATCATCGCCCTCGGCGAGTCGATCGTCGCCATCGGCATCGGCGTGGAGGGTCAGGAGATCGGGGCGGAGATCGTCCTCGGCGCGAGCCTGGGGATCGCCGTCGTGTGCGCACTGTGGTGGCTGTACTTCGACGTCGTCTCCCTCGTGGCCGAGCGGCGCCTGGAGCGCGCCGCTCCCGGGCGCGAGCGCAACGAGATCGCGCGCGACTCATTCTCCTACCTGCACTTCCCGATGATCGCGGGCATCGTCCTGCTCGCGCTCGGCCTGAAGAAGACGCTCGGCCACGTGACCGACCCGCTGGAGTTCGTGCCCGCGGTCGCGCTGTTCGGCGGGGTGGCCATCTACCTCCTGGCCCATGTTGGCTTCCGCCTGCGCAACGTGGGGCGCTTCAGCACACACCGCGTTCTTTGCGCCCTGGCTCTGCTGGCCTTCATCCCGCTGGCCGGCGAGATCGCCGCGGCGGCGTCGGTGGGGATCGTCGCCATCCTGCTCGTGGCCCTCATCGTCTACGAGACGATCCGCTTCGCCGACCTGCGCGAGAAGATGCGCCACGACCTCGGTGGTGCCTGAGGGACCGGAACCCGGTCTCTGACGGGGTGCCGGCGCGGTGTCGCACGTTCACCGGCGTGTGCGCCGCCGACGTACGCCACCGCGTCGGCTCGGCCCTGAACCTGACCCCGCGCCGCACGTCGCCGGGACAGGGGACGGCAATCGTACGTGGCGGCCGCCGGTGCCCGGATTTACATCGGGCCCGGCCACGAACCGCCGACCGGGACCACGGACAGCGGGCCCGCTCAGACGCGAACCACCTCGAAGCCCAGCATGCCTTCGAGCGGGTCGAAGTCGTCGTCCTGCGTGACGACGGGCAGGTCGTTGGTGATCGCGGTGGCGGCGACCCAGAGGTCGTTGACGTTCACCCGCCGCCGCTGCTGGTGCAGATGGACCCGCAGATGCGCCCAGGCCGCGGCAACATCGGCGTCGATCGGCAGGACCTCGACGTCGGCGAGCGCTTCCAGCGTGGCCAGCCTGCGCGCGCGGGTGTCCAGGTTGGTGGCGGCCAGGACGCCGGCCTGCAGCTCGGCGATCGTGATCGGGCAGACGACGCTCTCCTCCGGCAGCGCGTCGGCGTCCAACGGACGAGCGGACTCCAGTGCGATGAACACGCTCGTGTCGAGCAGACCTCGCGGTGGAGGCGCCATCAGCCGATCGCGCCGAGATCGTCGGTGGTCTCCCCGGCCAGCTCCTCAAGCTGGCCGCGCAGTCCCGGGTCGGCCTGCGCGCGGGCCAGCCGGCGCACCAGCTCGGCACGCGCGATCGGGCGACGGCGCGCCGGACGCACGGGGACGAGATCCGCGACCGGCCGGCCGCGGGAGGTGATCGTCACCGGTTCCCCGGCCGCCACCCGCCGCAGCACATCGGCGGTCTGGTTTCGTAGCTCACGCGCCGCGATCTCCGACATGCGACAAACGTAGCATGTTCGTAGAACCATATCGGTGGCGGGCGCGCCGCCGCGCCAGTCACGTCATGCGTCCGTCCGGTCGCAGTCGTCCGATCGTGGCGAGGGCGGTGTATCCGGTGCGCCCGGACGTGTCGCGTGGCCTTCGGCGAGGGGTACCGTCGAACCATGGCCCGCTACGTCGCGACCGTCCCGTCCACCCGCTCGGCCGACGATGCGTTCGCGTATGTCGCGGACTTCCGCTCGGTTGCCGAGTGGGACCCGTCCGTCCAGCGCGCCGCGCTGACCACCGACGGCGCGCCGATCCGCGTCGGCGCCGGCTTCCGTGTCAGCGTGGCGATGCTCGGGCGGACCACCTCGCTCGACTACGAGATCGTCGAGCTCGTGCCCGGCACGCGGGTGGTGCTCCGCGGGGAGAGCCGCACGTTCGTGTCCACGGACACGGTGACGGTCGTCCCGCGCGGAACCGGCAGTGAGCTCACCTACGACGCCGATCTCGCGCTGAAGGGCGTGCTGCGGCTCGCGGACCCGGTGCTCGGTTTCGCCTTCGGACGTCTGGGGCAGGCGGCGGAGGCGGGGCTGCTCGAGCACCTGAACCCGGTTGTGGCCGGCTGATTCCCCGGTGGTGCCGGGCGCACACCGGGTTCGGCGGGCAGAAGTTGGCGCGAGGGGCGTTGATCGTCCGTTCAGGATGGGTACGTAGTCTTCTGAACATGGCTCGCATCCTCGCCCTCGTCCCGATTGCCGCCAGCGCGCTACGCGCCGGCGACGTCGTGGCGGACGCCTCCGGGCGCGGCGCGGTGATCCAGGACGTGCGCTTCGGCTGGCTCGGCTGGCTGGGGATGTCGCCCCGGACCCTGATCCGCGGCCAGTGGACGAGCCTGCACGTGAAGGGCTGGCCCGCCCGCGTCGCCATCGGCCGCTGACCGCGACACGAGGGCCCGCGGCGCTCAGGCGACCGCCCGCCGGTCCAAGGCGAGCGTGGCGGCGCCGACGAGCACGAAGGTGAACAGCCCCAGGGCCAGGACCGCGAAGCTCGAGGCCAGGTCGAAGAAGCTGCGCTCGTACCCGGCGACCGACGTCACCTGCTCGGACAGCTTGCTGTCGAGGTCCAGCGCGTTGTCCAGGCCGGCCTGCGCCCAGCGCGCGTAGGTCAGCTCCGAGAGGATGCGCACCGGCCCGGGCATGAGCCCGGTCGGCACGATCGCCCCGGCGAACAGCAGCTGGGGGATGAGCAGCAGCGGCACCGCGGAGCTCGCCTGGTCGGAGCTGCGCGCGAACGCCGACAGCGTCAGGCCCATGCCGACCGACACCCAGGCCACGAGCGTGCAGATCGTCGCGACCTGCACGTAGGCGGTGAACCCTTGGTGCAAGGGCTGGAGGATGACCGCGAAGAGCACGAGCAGCAGCACCTGCACCACGGCCAGCGCGAACAGCACGGCCACCTTGGCCGCGACATAGGCCTCCAGGCGCACCCCGGCCGCCAGCTCGCGCGGGATGATCGTGCGCTCCTTGACGATCTCCCGGGCCGAGCTCGTCACCCCGAGCCAGATGGAGGCGGTGACCAGCAGGAACGACAGCAGCACCGCATAGAACGAGGCGATGCCGACCCGGCCGAGCACGTCCCGGGGCAGGACGGCGCCGATGGCCAGCGCGATGATCGGCGCTTGGGCCACCAGCACCGCCAGCGTGCGGCCATCGCGGGTCAGGCAGCGCGCGTAGCGACCGGTGAGCACGCCGGTCTGGCGTACCAGCGACCCGGTCGGGTCCGCCCGCACGCGGCGCCGCGGCCGCGGCGGACGCAGCCGCTGCGGCTCCCCCTCGTCCGCGACGGCAGGCCCGTCGGCGTCCGCCAGCGCCTTGTAGATCTCGTCGTAGGCGCCCACGCCGAACTGGGAGAGGGCACCGGTCGGCGGGCCGACGTAGCGCAGGGTGCCACCGGCCCCCATGACCGCGACCACGTCGCACAGCGCCAGGGAGCTCGTCGCGTGCGTGACCACGACCACGCCACGGCCCTGGTCGGCGACGGCACGGAGCATCGTCATCAGCCGCTCCTCCAGCGCGGGGTCCAGGCCGGTGCCGGGTTCGTCGAGCAGCAGCATCGCCGGCTGCGCGACGAGCTCAACGGCGCAGGCGACGCGCTTGCGCTCGCCCGTCGACAGGTCCGCCACCCGCGTGTCCGCGCGATCGCCGAGGCGCAGCTCGGCGAGGACCGCGTCGACACGGGCGGCCCGGTCCACGCCCTCCCGGCCGTCGGCGATCCGCAGGGCGGCGGCGTAGTCCAACGCCTCACGGACGGTCAGCTGCGGGTGGACGGTGTCGCCGACCGGCAGGTAGCCGATGTCGACCGAGCGGTCGGTCACCGGCACACCGCCCAGCGTCACCGTCCCGTCTTCCGGCTCGGCCACCCCGGCCACCCGCAGTAGCGTCGTCTTGCCGCCGCCCCTGGGGCCGATGAGGGCCACCAGCCGGCCGGGCGCGACGGTCAGGCAGGTCGGCTGCAGGATGCGGCCCGCGGGGACGCTCACCGTCACGTCCACGGCCTCCAGGACGAGGCCGGCCTCCGGCCCCATGTCGCTCAGTCCTCCGGCTGCAGCTGCGCGAGGATCTGCTCAAGCACGGTGTAGAAGCCCTCGACGAGGTCGTCGGCGACGCTCACCGTCACGCCCTGGAAGTGGAAGTGGTCGCCGTGGCGGTGCACGTGGGTCTCCATGCTGGCCCCGGCAAGCGCGAAGAACGGCAGGTAGGAGAAGTAGTCCAGGTCCTCGAACTCCCGGACTTCGAGGCCGGTGGCCTGCAGGAGCGCCCAGAAGCGGTCCTCGAAGTCGAGGCCTCCGGGCGGATGACGGCGAGCTGGGTCATGCCCACAGTGTGGCGGCCTAGCGCTCGTGGCGAGCGGTAGCGTGCGGTCCATGCGCGCCACCGTCATGTACGGCGCCGGCGACGTCCGCATCCAGGACGTCCCCGACGCCACCCTAACCGAGCCGACCGACGCCCTTCTGCGCGTCACCCGTGCCTGCATCTGCGGCAGCGACCTGTGGCCGTACAAGTCGATGGCGGCCTCCGAGGAGGGCACCCGCATGGGCCACGAGTTCATCGGGGTCGTGGAGGACGTCGGGGCCGACGTGAGCACCGTCAAGCCCGGGGACGTCGTCGTCGCGCCGTTCGTGTTCTCGGACGGGACCTGCGACTTCTGCTCGGAGGGTCTGCACACGTCCTGCGTGAACGGCGGGTTCTGGGGCACGGGCGACGTCGACGGTGGCCAGGGTGAAGCCGTGCGCATCCCGCAGGCCGACGGGACGCTCGTCGTGCTGCCCGTGGCGGCCGACGATGCGCTGATGCCGTCGCTGCTGACCCTGTCCGACGTCTTCGCCACCGGACACCACGCCGCCCGCGGCGCGCGCGTCCAGGCCGGTGGCACCGTGGCCGTCGTCGGCGACGGCGCGGTCGGCCTGTGCGGGGTCATGGCCGCCAAGCGCCTGGGAGCCGAGCAGATCATCATCCTCGGCCGCCACACCGACCGCACCGACCTCGCCCAGCGCTTCGGCGCCACCGACGTGGTGGCGGAGCGGGGCAAGGAGGCGGTCGCCCGCGTCCGCGAGCTCACCGGCGGCCAGGGCGTCCATAGCGTGCTGGAGTGCGTCGGCATGGACGAGGCGTTCACGACCGCGGTGAAGATCGCCCGCTCAGGCGGTGCCGTCGGCCGCGTCGGGGTGCCCCAGTACGGCGCGCTGCCCGGGGCCGGCGACACGTTCCGGCGCAACATCACCGTCAGCGGCGGGATCGCCCCCGCCCGGGCCTACATCGAGGAGCTGCTGCCCGACGTCCTGGACGGCAACCTGGAGCCGGGCCTGGTCTTCGACTCCACCGTCGACCTGGATGGGGTGCCCGCCGGATATGAGGCGATGGACGACCGCGAGTCGATCAAGGTCATGGTCAAGCCGTAGTCGCAACTGGACGGCCGGCGCCCCGTTCGACATCCGTTCAGGCCCGACCACCCGATATTGGTCCGTTCTCCCGAGGGGATGCCCAGATCCGGGCGACATGGGCGATCGGACGGTCGCTGTCGATCACGACGCGAGCGCCGCGGTCAAGCAGCTCGGCGGGGTACCTCCTGGGACAGGGCATATCCGGCCAGACTCCATGGTGCCCGGACGGATCCCGGGAATCGAAGGCTCCGTCAAAACCAGCCTGCCTCAGTCCTGACTTCACACCTACCTGCGCGGTTGGGAAGGGTGTGGGTGTCGAGCTCGGTAATGCAGTGGTCGACAAAGGCCTGCGCGCAGCCGATGTCGCGCGGCAGTCGGCGAGCATGTGGCGGACGACCTGGTTCTTCGTGATCGAATGGTCGAAGGCTTGGAGCGCGGTGATGTGGGCGATAGTGGCCGGCAGGGCGGCTTCGGAGACGGCGACGCCGGTGAGAGCGATCGACAGCCGCTCTCGGGCCCGAGAGGCCGCGGCGGTGCTCCTTCGGGTCGGTCTTCGCGGCCGTGATGATGAGGTCGGCGTTGATGCCGTTCGTGATGAAGGCCGCCGTACTCCTCGGGCACCTACATGCCGAGGAAGTCGTTCGCCCCGGCCGACGGACCTTGGAGTGGCCCAAGAGCTCGTTCTCCAGCTCAACGGAGCTGATCCGCTCGCCGCCGGAGATGTAGCCGTCGGGGGAGATCGCGGCGACATCTCCCGTCGGCGAGGTCGGCGACGACGATACGGGCGTGGTCCATCCGCTGGACCGCCATGCGCTCGAGGATCGCGACGCGGTCCGCCGAGACCATTATGAGATCGCGAAGCCGGCGTAGTCGGCGGCGGCGCAGGTGCGCCACTGCTCGAGGTACATGGGGACGCCCCCGGCGAACTGAAGGAGCTCGCGTTTCTTGCCGGGGACGTTGGCGCCGACATACCACCCGGTGGTCGCGAAGCGGAAGAGCGTTTGCTCTTCGATGCCAAGGACGATGGAGCGCCACGTCTCGTCGGCCTCGGCGGTGGCCTCTACGCGGGTGAGCCCCTTCTCCTTGAGATCGCTCAGGAGATCGACGATCACGTCGCCCTGGAGCTCGGCGCAGGTCGGGCCGTTGCAGAAGGCGCCGGGGCTCTGGGGCCCGTAGAGGAAGAGCAGGTTCGGGAAGCCGGACGTCGCAACACCGAGGTGGGCGCTCACGCCGTCGGTCCACTTCTCGCGCAACGTCTGGCCCGTGGTGCCGCGGATGTCGATGGAGGTCAAGCCGCCGGTGACGGCGTCGAAGCCGGTCGCGAGCACTAGGACGTCGAACTCGTGCTCGCCAGCGGCGGTCACTGCGCCCAGTTCGGTGATGCGATCGATCGGCGTCTCCTTGAGGTCGACGAGGTCGACGTTGTCCTGGTTGAACACCTCGTAATACCACTGCTCGAGCGAGGGCCGGACGACGCCGAACGGGTGCGGCTGAACGACCGGTGCGAGCTTCTCGGCGATCGCGGGATCGTGGATGCGCGCGCGCGTGCGGTCGCGCCAGAACTCATACACCTCGCGGTTGATATCCGGGTCGGCCATGACGTCGGGGAAGGTTCCGAGCCAATAGCGGAAGCCGCCGACCGCCCACAGCACTTCGAGCTGCGCCTGGCGCTCCTCGAACGTGAGCTCCTGGCCGGGGCGCTCCAGGAAATCGAAGTCGGCGCCGGCGAACGTGTGGGGCCGACGTGCCATGCGCTCCGTGAGCTTGACCTTTTGGGCGCGCTTATCGTCCTCGGACAGCGTTTGCTGTCGCATCGGGATGGCGATGTTCGGCGTGCGCTGGAACACCGTGAGGTGCTTGGCAACCTTGCTCGCCTCCTGGATCACCTGGACACCGCTGGCGCCGGTGCCGATCACCGCGACGCGCTTTCCCGTGAGGTCGACGGCGTCCTGCGGCCAGCGGGCCGTGTGGTGGCACTCCCCGGCGAAGTTCTCCAGGCCCTCGATGTCCGGTATGAGGGGCTTGGCCGCAAAACCCGTGCACATGATGAGAAAGCGCGTGCTCACGACGTCGCCGTTCGCCGAGGCGACGGTCCACCGTCGCGACTCCTCATCGAACTCAGCCTGGGTGACGCGAGAGTTGAACTTGACGTCTCGGCTGAGGTCGAGCTTTTTGTCCACGTAGGCGAAGTAGTCGCGCAGCTCCTCCCAGCCCGGGTAGGCCTCGTCGAAGTCCCACTCCACCGACAGCTCGGGGCGGGAGTACTGGTAGACCCGGCCCGGCGAGTCGACCCGCGCCCCGGGGTAGCAGTTCCAGTACCAGACCCCCCCGAGGCCGGGGGCCTCCTCCCACAGCTTGACGTCGAAGCCGCGCGCTCGCAGCTGCTCGAGCTGGTGGAGGCCGCTGAAGCCGGCACCGACGACGAGCGCATCGAGCACTTGAACGTCGGTCGCCGGGTTGATCTTGGTCTGAATGGCCATGGGTCGTCTCTCCTCGTGGGTGGTCAGGTGCTCGCTAGAGCCAGGCCTCTTGGGTGTCCAGCGCCAAGCGGTCCCGGCGGGCGAGCAGGCTGAGGTCGTTCCGGATGCGCGGCAGCTCATGCGTGAAGAAGAAGCGCGCCGCGTTGCGCTTGCCGTCGTAGAAGTCGCCCTCGGCACCGTGCGCGGCCACCACCTGCTCCACCCACAGCCAGGCGACCACGATGTGCCCGAATGCCTCCATGTAGAGGGTCGCGTTGGCCAGCGCGACGTCGGGGGCCGCCACGAGCGTCGAGCTCGTCGACTCGAGCACGTCGGCGACCTTCGCAAGCTCGGAGGCGAGCTCGGAGGCCTGCTCGCCGCAGGCACGGGCGCGCTGCACCGTCGCGTCGATCTCCTCGAGCAGGATGCGCAGGCCGGCGCTCCGGTTCTTGAACACCTGCCGGCCGAGAAGGTCGAGCGCCTGGATGCCGTGCGTGCCCTCGTAGATCGAGCTGATCCGGTTGTCGCGATACAGGCGCTCCACCTCGTAGTCGCGAGCGTAGCCGTACCCTCCGTGCACCTGGATGGCCAGGTCGTTCGCCGCCAGGCCCCATTGCGACGGCCAGCTCTTGACGACCGACGTGAGGGTGCTCAGCAGCACCTGCGCACGCTCGCGTTCCCGCGCGTTCGGCGCGGTGTGGCTGTCGTCGAGCAGCCGGGCCGCGTAGAGCACGAGCGCCAGGCCGCCTTCGACGTAGCACTTCTGCTTGAGGAGCATGCGGCGCACGTCGGCGTGGCGGATGATCGGGACCGGCGGCGACGTGGCCAGGGCTCCGAGCTCGCGACCCTGGACACGCTCGCGCGCGTACTGCAGCGAGCGCAGGTACGCGGTGTAGCCCATCGCTGCGGCGGCCATCCCGACGGCGAGCCGCGACTCGTTCATCATGTGGAACATCGCGGCCAGACCGCGCCCCGGCTCGCCGACCAAGAAGCCGACCGCCCCGGCTTCGCCGGCGGGGAGGTGGGCGCCCTCACCGAAGCTGAGCAGCGTGTTCACGGTTCCGCGCTGGCCCATCTTGTGGTTGATGCCGGCGACCGTGACGTCGTTACGCTCGCCGCGGTCCCCGCGCTCGTCGACGAGCCACTTCGGGACGAGGAGCAGGCTGATGCCCGCTGTCCCCGCCGGCGCGCCCGGGAGCTTGGCCAGGACGAGGTGCACGATGTTCTCGCCGAGGGTGTGCTCGCCCGCGCCGATCCACATCTTCGAGCCGAAGACGCGGTGGGTCCCGTCGGCTCGGGGCTCCGCGCGCGTTGTGATGTCGGCCAGCGAGCTGCCGGCCTCCGTCTCGGAGAGGCACATGGTCCCGAGGAAGCGGCCCTCGAGCATCGGCGGCACCCAGGTGCCCACCTGCTCGGCGGACCCGCACGTGAGCAGCAGCCGGGCGACGCTCGTGGTCAGGCCGTGGTACACCGCCGTGCCCACGTTGGCGGCGTTGAACCAGCAGGCGCACGCGGTCTCCAGCAGGTGGGGCAGCTGCGCGCCGCCGACCTCCTCGTCCAGCGACATCGCGACGAACCCCGCCCTCGCGTGGGCCTCGAGCGCCTCGCCGATTGCGGGGATGAGCCGGACGGTGTCGCCGTCAAGCTCCGGCTCCTGGCAATCGGCGAGCCGTGCGTGCGGCGCGAACCGCTCCGTCGCGATGCGCTCGGCGAGCTGCAGCACGTCGTCGAACGCCGCGGGGGAGTGCTCGCGGTAGCGCGCCCGCCGGGTGAGACCGTCGAGGTCCAGCCACTCGTTGAGCAGGAAGCGCAGGTCCCGCGCGCTCATCAGAAGCTCAGCGGGCGTCGCCTGGGTCTCAGTCGTCGTGGTCGCCACGGAGTGCTCCTTGATCGAAGGTCTGGTGGGCGGCGCCGGCGAGCGCGACGATGCTCGTGGTCACGAAGGCGGCGGCCTCCTCGCGGCTCAAGCGGTCGCGCATCAGCCACTCCTGCGCGCCGGTCTCGATGAGGCTGACGACACTGCGAGCCAGCGCGCGCGCGTGGCCGGAGGACAGGCCGACGATGTCCTCGCCGAGCGCGGCGAGTGCGAGATCCGCCGCCCGCTCACGCCCGCGCTCGATGATCTCGGGGATGCCGGGGGAGTGCTCGACCTCCATGCCGCCGATAACCGCGAGCCACGATGACTTGCTGTGCTCGATTGTGGTCATGCCATGCTCGACGACCGCCCTGACGCGCTCCTCGAGCGTCCCGGCGACCGGTTCCGGCTCGCGCACGGACTCGGCGATGCTCTCCAGCACCGCCCGGTACAGGCCCGCCTTGTCACCGAAGTAATGCGCGACGAGCGCCCAGCTCACGCCTGTGGCTGCAGCGATGTCCGTGGTGGACACGGCGGTGTAACGACGGGCGGCGAACAGATGCCGGCACGCGGCGAGGATCTCGGCGCGCCGCACGTCGGCGGCGACGTATCTCCGTGTCGCGGTAGCCACTTTTGAGAAGATATCAGCACTTTGATAACTTCTCAAAACCATGGAAGAGTCCGTCCTTCGCCGCGATCTCGATGGGGTAGCGACCCTCACACTCAATCGTCCTGACAAGCTCAACGCGCTGACACCGCAGGTGCTCGAGCGTCTGCACCAGCACGCCGACGACGTGGCTGCCGACCCATCGATCGTCTGCGTGGTGCTGACCGGTGCGGGGCGCTCGTTCTGCGCCGGTCACGACCTCGAGGCGATCGCCGGGGGCGACCACGATCACCAAGCCGAAGCCCAGGCCGTTGATGCAATCGAGGTGCTCCCGCAACCGGTGATCGCCGCCATCCACGGGCACTGCCTCACCGGCGGCCTCGAGCTCGCGCTCGCATGCGACCTCCTCATCGCCACGGACTCCGCCCAACTCGCCGATACCCACGCCAAGTGGGGGCTCGTCCCCGTGTGGGGCATGTCGGTCCGGCTGCCGGAGCGGGTCGGCCTCGCGACGGCTAAGCGCCTCATGTTCACCGGCAGCCGGGTCACCGGGACGCAAGCCCTGGCGCTCGGGCTCGTCGATCAGGTCACACCCGACGACGCACTCGAGGAGACGGTCACCGCGCTGGCCGCGGAGATCGGCGCGAACTCGCGCGACGCGCTGCGGATCATCAAGTCACTCCTGCGCGACAGCGCCGCCACGCCCCGCAGGCAGGCGCTCGAGGCCGAGCGCACGCTGCCCTACGGGCTGCCGGCGGACATCGGCGACCGGCTCGCCGCGCGCACATAGGTCCGCGCGCGCCCAGGTCAGGTTACTCGTCGCGCCGCCGCGGTGACGAGGGAGTTGCCTTCGTCCTCGGTCGGGTTCTCGCGGCGCGCCTGAACGATGAAAGTGAGGCGGGCTGACGTTGACGAGACGGTGTTTGTAGGTCCCCGTCACGTTAGGGAGGGGCGCACGACGGACCCCGGAACGACGACCGCCCCCGGAGGACCGGGGGCGGAGGTTCCGGGGCGGCGACCTTGCGGCCGGGCCCGGGAACTCGAGAGGCGGCGGGACGAACCCGCCGCGTCAGTTAGACGTTCTGGACGTTGACGGCCTTGGGGCCCTTCTCGCCGGGCTCCGCGTCGTACGAGACGCGTGCACCCTCGGCGAGCGAGCGGTAGCCGTCGGCCACGATCGCGCTGTGATGCACGAAGAGGTCCTTGCCGGACTCGTCGGGCGTGATGAACCCGAAGCCCTTGTCGTCGCTGAACCACTTGACGGTTCCTGTAGCCATGTAATCAATCCTCCGCTGTTGTTCGTGCTGCGTTCGCGGAGGTGCTTTGAGGCGACGACTGCGTGCGCTGACACTGCTGTTCGCCGGATCATTGTGACCCGGCCGATCGCGGCCAGCCTAGCAGCGGCCGTAGGGCAGCGGGGCGCGACGACAGAGAAAACACAATTGGCGCGGTGCCGCTCGCGAGATTGACACCGCGTCAAATCGGGTAGAGGCCGAACATGGTCACATGTTGCAGGGTCGCGTTCACCGCCGTCGCCGCGACGCTCGTCGCGGGCGTGGGGATGGGTGCCAGCGTGAGCCCGGCGGCCGCCGGGACCGGCGCATCAGCGCGGACGAGCCCTTCAATGCCGGTGCGGGAGATCCCCGTGTCCTTCACCGTGCGCAACACGAACACGTCGCGGGTCCCGTGCACGGCCGACGGGCGGACCTACACGGTCAAGGGCCATCTCATCGGCCCGGCGGACCGGCTGAATGCCGGCAACCGCCAAGCGGCGGCCCTCTACGTCCACGGCCTGGGCTACGGCGAGTTCTTCTGGAACTACAAGGGCGTCCCCGGCTACGACTACGCCGGCCAGCAGGCGGCGCAGCGTGGGCTGGTGTCCGTCGTCATCGACCGCCTCGGCTACGGCGAAAGCGGCAAGCCCGACGGCAACCAGGTCTGTTACGGCTCCGAGGCCGACTATCTGAACCAGATCGTCACGCAGTTGCGGTCCGGCGATTACACGGCGTCCGGGAAGCCCGCGCGGCTGGGCTTCAAGCGCGTCGCACTCGTCGGGCACTCGGCCGGCGGCTTCATGGTGGAGGCCGCCGCCTCCAGCTACCAGAACGTCGACGCGCTCATCACGGCGGGCTTCTCGAACACCGGCATCAGCCCCCTGGGCCTTGCGACCTTCGGGCGGACCACCATCGACTGCTTCACCGGTGCGCTTCCGAACCACTACGCCTTCTTCGGCAAGACCGCCGCGGACTTCCGGACCGCCCACTTCTTCAACGCCGACCCCGCCGTCGAGCAGGCCGTCAGCCAGATCCGCGCGCCCGACCCGTGCATGGACACCGGCTCGGCCCCGCAGACCATCGGCGTCGACGTGCTGACCAACGCGTCGTCGATCAAGGTCCCAACGCTGCTGGTCAACGGGGCGGACGACAAGCTGTTCCCGCCGCCCGCCGGCAACGAGGAGAAGCTGCTGTTCGGCGGCAACCGTGACGTCACCCAGGTCACGCTCCCGGGCACCGGGCACGCGGTCACCCTCGGGCGCACCGCACCGCAGTTCCGTGACCTGGTGGGCGACTGGCTGGTCGGGCACGGCTTCTGAGCTGGGCGCCGACGAGCCCCGGTCGTACGGATTGTCGGGCTCATTGAGGGGGCGTGGGGTCCGACGCCCGGCTCGGCCGTCGCGGGCGCCATCGTCGGGCATCCCGGGGGGTGTGGGGGTGCGCTGGTGTCGACGACGCGGTGTGCTTTCCCGGCCGCGCACCCGCCGGTAACGGCGACGCGGCACCCCGGCAGACCGGTCACCCCGGCCATCGGCCGCACGGCCCGGCGCCGGACGTTTGCTGTCGCCAGGCCCGCGAACGTGCGCCACCGGG
>JBBSUL010000069.1:0-18010 GCA_038234375.1 Solirubrobacterales bacterium
AACTCCGCGATGTCCTGGTAGCCGCAGGTGGCCATCGAGGTCCGCAGGCCGCCCATGAGGTTGAACGTGCCGTCGTTCTCGTGGGCCGGGCCCATGACGATCTCCTCGATCGTGCCGTTCTGCACCGTCTGCACGCGGGCACCGCGGGGCAGCGTCGGGTGGAACGTCGCCATGCCCCAGTGGTACCCGCGGCCTGGCGCCTCGTACGCCCGCGCCAGCGGCGACCCGATCATGACGGCGTCGGCGCCGCAGGCGATGGCCTTGGACACGTCGCCACCGGTGCGCATGCCGCCGTCGGCGATGACCTGCACGTACTCGCCGGTCTCCAGCATGTTCGTCGACCGCGCACCGGCCACGTCGGCGATCGCCGTCGCCTGCGGGACGCCGACCCCGAGGACGCCCCGGGTCGTGCACGCCGCGCCCGGACCGACGCCGACGAGGACGCCGGCCGCGCCGGTGCGCATGAGGTGCAGCCCGGTGTGGTAGCTGGCGCAGCCGCCGGCGATCACGGGAACGCCGACCTGCCGGATGAACTCCTTGAGGTTCAGCGGCTCGGAGGTCATCGACACGTGCTCGGCGGACACCACGGTGCCCTGGATGACGAGGATGTCCAGGCCGGCCTCCAGGGCCAGCTCGTAGTACTGCGCCACACGCTGCGGGGTCAGGGAGGCGGCGGTGACGACGCCCTGGTCCTTGATCTCTTTGATGCGCTGCGTGATGAGCTCGGGCTTGATGGGCTCCTGGTAGATCGCCTGCATCTCCCGCGTGGCCAGGTCCTTGGGCAGCTGGGAGATCCGCTCCAGCTCCTCCTCGGCGTTCTCGTAGCGCGTGAAGATGCCCTCGAGGTTGAGGACCGCCAGGCCACCGAGCTTGCCGAGGGTGGCCGCCGTCCGGGGGGACACGACACCGTCCATGGCCGACGCCAGCAGCGGCAGCTCGAAGTGGTAGGGACCCAGGCGCCAGGTGATGTCGACGTCGTCGGGATCGCGCGTGCGGCGGCTCGGCACGATGGCGATGTCGTCGAATCCGTAGGCGCGGCGGGCCTTCTTCCCGCGCCCGATCTCGATCTCCATGGCGTGTTCCTCAGTCGATGGCAAGGACAAAAAGACCCCGCGCGAGCGGGGTCGGGATGCGGCGGACAAGATGACCTGTGAGGCGGCAACCCAAGGTCTGGTCGAGAATACCAGCGGGCCCCGACGAGACCGGGCCGCGCGGGTGGGCGGGCGGGCTGGGGATCATCCGAACGGCAGCAGGTTCCTGATGGGTGCAGGGATCTTTTGGATCAGACGGGCCCGCGCCTCGCGCAGGGCGGCCTTCCGGATGCGGTCGCCCAGCTGCGCCTGGAGCGCGTCCGGGTCGTCGAGCTCGCGGAGCACCGTCCTGACGTCGATGTCCGCAACCGCCCGCTTGAGGACCCCGCCGGTCGGCAGCAGGTCGTCCACTACCCCGGCGGGGATCCGGCGCACGATGCCCTCGGCGAAGCCCGGCAGCCCGAGCTGGCCGGCGTAGCCGTCCAGCAGCGTCGAGGCTCGCGGCAGCCGACCGGCGCCCTCCAGGCGGGTCACCGACCCGGTCCGCCCCGCCTTCAGGGCGGCGACCAGGGCGCCCTGGTCGCGTCCGAGGTCGCGGGCGAGGGCTTGCCGGTCCCGCGCGGAGGGCAGCGCGAGGACGAGGCGCTCGCGGGAGACGCCGAGAATGCACGCCGCGCGCTGGACCCCGATGAGGACGACCTGCTCCGCGAGGTTCTCGAGCGCCTGGGCCCGCGGCCCGACGGGCCGCTCGCGGCACGGGTCCGGCGGCGACGGGGGCGCGAAGTCCCGTCCGCCGGAGAGGATCTGGACGCCGATGACCGCCGCGACGGCCAGCAGCGCGAGCGCGGGCAGCAGCAGGGCACGTGCGTTCACGCCGCCGCCCTCGGCCGCCGGCGGGTTCGGAGGGCCAGCGCCGGGGGGACGGCCAGCAGCGCCAGCGCGGCGGCGACGAGGAAGGCGTCGCGGAAGGCGCGGGTGGCGGCCCGCTCCAGTTGGTCGTCCAGTGCGCCCTCCAGCGCCTGGGCGCGCGCCCGCTCCGGCGCACCGTCGAGCTTCACCGCCGCGAACGCCGGGGCCAGGTCGGGCACGCGCCCGTCCTCGGCGTCCAGCTGCCGGCCGAGGTCATCCGCGAGGTCGAGCTTCGCGGATGGGGGCAGGCGGGCGTCGAGCACGAGCGCGGCGATCGCCTCCTGCGCCGGGGCCCGGGCATCTCGCAGGTCGGCGGTGAAGACCGGCGTCAGCAGCGCCAGACCGGCGACGATCCCTGCGTGCCGCGCGGCGATCGTCCAGCCGCCGTGCAGCGCGCGGGGCAGCCGGTCTACGAGCGCGACGGCGGTGAGCGAGTCGACGGTCAGGCCGAGACCGAGGCCGATCAGGGCCTGTGGCGCCACCGTCCACCCCAGCGCGGCGTCCGGGAGCAGCGCCAACGCGCCCAGCCCGCCGGCGATGAGGATCGCGCCGGCCACCGCCTCCGAGCGGGTCCCAGCCTGGGCGGCGCGCGCCACCGTCCTGGCCGCGAGCGCGGCGACCGGGATGACGGTCACCGTCGCTGCGGCGACCGCCGGCGAGCGGCGCCAGCCCTCGACGAGCAGCAGCACGAGCAGGAACAGCGCGGCGGTCAAGGCCGCCGACAGCAGTGCGAGCGCGAGGTTCGCGGCCACGTGCGGGCGATCCGCGCGGGCGCCGGGACGGGTCCGGGAGACGGCAGCCCGGGCGGCGGGACGCAGGCCCAGCGCCACCGGCACCGCGAGCAGGACTAGCGGCACCTGGACGACGAAGATCGACTGCCAGGAGATGCCCGCCGTGAGCAGGCCACCGGCCACCGGTCCGACGGCCGCGCCCGCGACGCCCGCGGCGGCCCAGCGCGCGGCCCCGCGCCGCTCGTCGCCCCGGGCGAGCACGAGCAGCTCCAGGCAGGCGGTGATGACCAGCGCCCCGCCGAGGGCCTGGACGACGCGGGCGGCGACCAGGGCCTCCAGCGACGTCGACAGCGCGCAGGCGGCCGAGGCGGCGGCGAACACGGCCAGCCCGACCACGGCGACGGACGGCGAGCGGCCGGTGCGGACCGACAGCCGCGCCGCCGGGACGGCCGCCAGTGCCAGGACGAGGTTGTAGGCGATGAGGACCCAGGCGACCTGGGCGACCTCGGCGTCGAGGTCCCGCAGGATCTGGGGCAGCGCCAGCGTCACGATCGCCGAGTCGGCGAGCACGATGCCGACAGCGAGGGAGAGCAGCGCGGTCACCGTCCGAGGGCTACCCGGGCGCGTCGAGGCCAACCTACGAGACTTCGGCGGGCGCTACGAGTTCCTCGACGGCCGTCTCGGCGACGATCCGGTCGAGCTCGCGCGGCTCGATGAGCCCCGCCCCGAGACGTTTGGTGGACTCCGCGCCGCAGGCCACCGCGAAGCGCAGGCACTGCTCCGGGCTCTGCCGCTGGTACCGCGAGGCCACGTAGCCGGCGAGGAAGGCGTCCCCGGACCCGACCGCGGCCACCGCCTCGCGGGGCTCGATCCACACGCGGGAGAGCTTGCGCTCCTGCCCCTCGAGGACCGAGGCGATGCAGCCGTCGGGCATCGTCATGAGCGCCTCGCGCGCGCCGAGCTGGATCATCTCCCGGACGGCGATCGCCCGGTCCTCCTCGTCGTTGAACTCGTGCCCGACGAGCTCCTCGGCCTCCAGGACGTTGGGGGAGATGACGTCCGGCTCGGCGCGCACGGCCTGGCGCAGCGGCTCGCCGTCGGTGTCGACCACGACGAGGACGTCCAGGCGCTTGAGGTCGCGGATGAGGCGAGCGTACAACTCGGCGTCGACGCCGCCCGGCAGGGAGCCGGCGATCACCACGATGTCCGCGCCGCGCGCCAGGTACAGGAGCTTGTCGTGGAAGAGCTCGACCTCCTTGGCGGTGACGGTCGGGCCGCGCTCGTTGATCTCCGTCTGCTCGCCGTTCGTGGGGTCGTAGACGGCGGTGTTCGTCCGCGAGTCCTCGCGGATGCGCACGAAGTCGTTGAGGATCGACTCCTGCGTGAGCTGCTCGACGATCCGCGTCCCCGTCGGCCCGCCGGCGAACCCGGTCGCGATGACCGGCTGGTTGAGCGTCTTCAGGGTGCGGGCGACGTTGACGCCCTTGCCGCCGGCCATCGTCGTCTGCTCAACGGTGCGGTGGCGGCGGCCGAGCCGGAAGCTCGGCACCGACAGCGACTTGTCGATGGCCGCGTTCAGGGTGACGGTGATGATCATGCGATCTCGGCTTCGGGTCGGTCGGCGCCGCGCCGGGCGGATCGCCGACGCAACAGCACGAGAAGCAGGCTACCGCCCACGAACCCGGAGAGCAGCAGGAGGGTGGCGGGCCGCCGGCCGAAGTCCTCCAGGCGCTCGGTCGCCGTCGCGGCGGGGACGGCGCGCGCGGCGACGAGCCCCACGCGGTCCACGGTCTTGCCACGCTGGCGCACCAGCACCGTCCCGAGACGGGCGCCCTTGGGCACCGGGCCCTCGACCTCGTCCGGCACCCCGACCAGCCGGACGGCCAGCTTCTCGCCGCGGCGGACGGTGCGGCTGACGGTCCCGGCGGCGACGAGGGCCAGCGGCACGCCGTCGCGGAAACGGATCCTGGCCCCGGCCAGGCGCTGGCCCTTCTTGACGGCGTCCTTCACCCGGTAGCGCTGCAGCCCGTAGCGCAGCAGCGCCAACGAGTCCTTGTCGCGGGCGGCCTCGGACCCCGTGCCGAGCACGGCGCTGATCACGGTCACGCCGTCGCGGCTGCCCGACCCGACGAGCACGTAGCCGGCCCGGTTGGTGTGCCCGGTCTTCATGCCGTTGACGAACGGCTGCGTGCGGATGAGGCTGTTGCGGTTGACGACCCGGATCCGGCGTCCGTTGTCCCCCCGGACGCGGAGGGTGGCGTCGGGGCGGTTGACGGTCTCCCGGATGAACGCGCTGGTGCGCAGCACCAGGGCCAGCGCCGCGAGGTCCGAGGCCGTGGAGTAGTTGCCCTCGACGTCCAGTCCGACCGGCGTCTCGAAGTGGGTGTTCTTCAGCCCGATCTTCCGGGCCCGGGCGTTCATCTGCGCGACGAACTTCTTCACCGAGCCGGCGGTGCGCACGGCGAGCGTCTCGGCCGCGTCATTGCCCGAGGCCAGCAGCAGGCCGCGCAGGTAGTCGCGGACGGTCATCCGCTCGCCCGTGCGCAGGCCGACGAGCGACTCGGCCCCTCTCGTGGCGTAGGGGACCTGGGCGAGGACGTCGTCGAGCGACAGCCGGTCCAGGACGACCAATGCGGTCATGAGCTTCGTGGTGGAGGCGATCGAACGCCGGTCGTCGGCCTTGCGCTGGTAGACGATGTCGCCGGTCGCGGGCTCGACGAGCACCGCGGCGGGGGCCGAGATCGACGGCGGGTCGGCCGCGTCGGCGGGTGCCGCCCCCCCGAGGCCGGCGAGGACACACACGACCAGGGCGGCGCCGGCCGCCCACGGGCGGCCTAGCCGCGCAGCTTGAGCTTCTGTCCCACGCGCAGCGTCTTGGCGTCGACCGCGTTGAGGTCGAGGATCGTCGCCACCGGGACCCCGGTCTGCTTGCTGATCCCCGACAGCGTGTCCCCCGGTTTGACGGTGTAGGTCGACGGCTTCGGTGAGGAGCGGGCGGGAGTGTCGGGCTTCTTGGCCGTCGAGGTCGAGGTCGGGGTCGCCGTCGACGTCGAGGGCCCGGGCGGCGTCGTGTCCTGCGGCCGGGCGACCACGAAGACGGCGATCACCGCGATCAGCAGCGCCAGCGGGGCCAGGAACCGTGCGGGGCTGCGGCGTTGCATGCACACCGGAGAGTAGAGCCACCGGGCGGGCCAGGACGCTCATGCAAGCCCCCATGCGAGACCCCGGAGGCGCCGTGCCTCGTCGCGGGCGGCCGCCGCCGGGTCGGGCGCGGCACCGGGCCGGCGGTGGGCGTCGACGATCCCGCGCGAGGCGGTGATCAGCCCGCCGGCCCGGCCGGGGGCGAAGGCGGCGGCGAGGTCCTGCACCCGGCCACCCTGCGCGCCGACCCCGGGCAGGAGGAAGGGCGCGTGCGGCATCAGCTCGCGCAGGCGGGCGACGTGCTCGGGGGCGGTCGCCCCGACGACCGCACCGGCGTCGGCCAGGCCACTTTGGGGCCCGACGGCGCCGAGGTCGTGAACGGTCCGGGCCACGCGCTCCCACAACCGCCCGCCATCCTCGAGGCGCAGGCCCTCGAAGTCCGCCGCCCCCGGGTTGGAGGTGCGCACGAGGACGAAGACGCCGGCCCCCGACGCCCGGCCGGTCTCCAGCAGCGGTGTGAGCGTGTCGGCCCCCATGTACGGGCTGGCGGTCATGGCGTCGGCGCCGAGGCCGCCGACATCCCCGTAGGGCGTCGGCACGGACCCGAGCAGCGACTGCGCGTAGGCCAGCGCGCTGACGTCGATGTCCCCGCGCTTGGCGTCGGCGAGCACGAGCAGGCCGGCGTCGCGCGCGTGGGTGGCGACGCGCCCGAGCGCCACGCGCCCGGGCGCGCCGAGGCGCTCGAAGCAGGCCAGCTGGAGCTTGACCGCCACGACGAGCTCGGCGACGGCGTCCACCACGGCGCAGCAGTGGGCGGCGACGGCAGCCGCCGCCGCGCCCGCGGCGGTGGCGGTGTGGCCGCCGGCCGCCGGCGGTGGAGCGGGCCACAGCCGCATCGGGTCGGGGTCCAGGCCGAGCACGATCTGCGACCGGCGCGCGTCCACCGCAGCGGCAAGACGGTCGCCGAACGCCTGCGGTGCCGTCAGGACCGCACCGCTCTCTTCAACGAGGACCCCGCGGTGAAGCGGGCCACACGCGTGGCGGGGACGCGCATCGCCTCTCCGGTCCGCGGGTTGACGCCTCGGCGGGCGGCCCGCTCGCCCACGTGGAAGCGGCCGAAGCCGGTGAGGCTCACGTCGCCGCCACCGGCGAGCGACCGCTCGATGAGGGTCAGTGCCGCGTCGAGCGCGGCCGCGGTCTGCTGGCGCTCCAGTCCCGCCTCGGCGGCGACGGCGTCGATGAGCTCCGACTTGGTCACGGCGGTCCTTCCCGGGGGCGGTTGGCGGCAGGGGCGGCGGCGACGCTACCAGTCGCGCAGGTCGTCCAAGGTCGCGAGCAGGTCGCAGACGACGACCGCTTCAAGGGCGTGCGGACCCACCGACAGACCCACGAGATGGGACGCCGAGCGGGCGGCGAACAGCCGCCCGTCGCCGTGTGGAGCCTGGCGTGCGGCCCCGGGCTGCGCGTCGGCGGCCAGGCGCTGCGCGTCCGGGGCGATCGCGGCGTCGCCGCCCAGGACGGCACCGGCGCCGTCGAGGACGACAGCACTGCGCAGGTCGGCGCTCAGCGTGGCCAGGTAGGCCAGCGCGATCGGGGCGGGGACGGCGTCCGTCATCGAGATGCAGCAGGATACGCTGCGTGCCCCTGTCGCGAATCGGCTGGCTGCTGACGGTCGGGATCTGCGCGATCGCCGTCGTCGCCCTGCTCCTGTCCGACTACGACGGCTACGCGGCGGTGACCGGCGCGGTCGGCCTGGCCGCGGCGATCAACCTCGACGACTGACTCAGCGGGTGGCCAGCCAGGCCGCCAGCTCGCGCGCGGCGCGGCCCCGGTGGCTGATCGCCGCCTTCTCGTCTGGGTGCAGCTCCGCCATCGTTCGCCCGTCGGCGACGTCGTCGGGTCGGAAGGCGGGGTCGTAGCCGAACCCCCCGTCACCGCGCGGCCGGTCGTCCAGCGTGCCGGTGCAGCGCCCCTCGAACGTCTGCTGGGTGGCGTCAGCGGGATCCACGAAGACCAGTGCGCACACGTAGGCCAGGGCGCTGCCCGCCGGCGCGGAGGCGAGCAGGAGCACGAGGTTCTCGGCGTCGGTGGCGTCGGGGCCGGCGAAGCGCGCGGAGTGCACGCCGGGCCGGCCGTCCAGGGCCTCGGCCACGATCCCCGAGTCGTCGGCGATGACCGGGACACCGAGCGCGGCCGCGGCGGCGTGGGCCTTGATCTTCGCGTTGGCGGCGAACGTGTCCCCGGTCTCCGGCGGCAGCGTGACCGAGGCCGGCAGCGGCGCGACCTCGTGGCCGCCGAGCAGGTGGGCGAGCTCCTCGGCCTTGTGTGGGTTGCGGCTGGCGAGGACGAGCCTCATGCCGATGCGCTCCGGTCGGTGATCGCCTGCTCCTGGGCGACGCGCAGCTGCGCGACGCCGGTGGCGGCGAGCTCGAGCAGGTCGTCGAGGTGCGCCCGCGACAGCGGGGTGCGCTCGGCCGTCGCCTGCACCTCGACGAGGCCGTCGTCGCCGGTCATGACGACGTTGGCGTCGACCTGGGCGCGGGAATCCTCGGGGTAGTCGAGGTCCAGCAGCGGCAGGCCGTCGACGATCCCGGCCGAGACGGCCGCGACCGAGCCGGTCAGCGGGCTCCCGGTCAGCAGGCCGTCGGCGATCAGCCGCTGGGTGGCCAGCGCGAGGGCGACGTAGGCGCCGGTGATCGACGCGCAGCGGGTGCCGCCGTCGGCCTGGAGCACGTCGCAGTCCAGGTACACGGTCCGCTCGCCGAGGACGGCGAGGTCGACGACGCCGCGCAGTGAGCGTCCGATGAGCCGCTGGATCTCGATCGTGCGCCCGTCCGACCGCCCCGTGGACGCGTCCCGGCGCTTGCGCTGGCCCGTGGAGGCGGGGAGCATCCCGTACTCGGCGGTGACCCAGCCGGTGCCGCGGCCCTTCATCCAGCGCGGGACCTGCTCGTCGACCGACGCGGTGCAGATGACGCGCGTCTCCCCCAGGCTGATCAGCGCCGACCCGGTCGCGGTCCGCACGAAATCGGGCTCGACGGACACCGGGCGCAGGCCGTCGGGGGCGCGGTCGTAGGAGCGGGTGGCGGCGGGGGTCATCGGCCCATCCTCGCGCGTGCGGCGGTCGCCGTGGCCTCAGGCCGTGGGCGGCCGGCCGCCAGGCTGCGTGGCGGCGATCGGGTCCAGCGTCACGCGGCTGACGTACCCGAGCGGCATCTGCAGGAACTGGGTGCCCTGCGCGCGGAAGGCCTCGACGTCCCCGGTGCACAGGAAGGCGTAGTCGCCCTCGGCCTCCCGGCCGCTGCCCAGCGACCGGGACCCGAGGACGTGCTCGACCTGGCGGGCCAGCGGCGCGCCCGAGCTGATGATCGTCACGCCGGGACCGAGCATCCGCTGCAGCATCGGGCGCACGAGCGGGTAGTGGGTGCAGCCCAGGACGACGGTGTCCACCCCGGCCTCCCGCAGCGGCCGACAGTAGCGGCGCACGGTGTCCACGACGCGCTGGTCGAACGGGAAGCCGCCCTCGATGATCTGCGTCAGGTCGGGACACGGCACCTGGACGAGCTGCACGTGAGGGTCGGCGGCGGCGACGGCCTCGGCGTAGGCGCCGCTGGACACGGTGGCGGTGGTGGCCAGCAGACCGATACGGCCGTTGCGGCTGGCGGCGACGGCGTGCACGGCACCGGGGCGGACCACGCCGATGACGTCTACGCCGAGGGTGGTCTGCATCATCCGGGCCTGGAGGGCCGGAAGGGCCGCCGCCGTCGCCGAGTTGCAGGCGACGACGAGCAGCTTGACCTGGCGCTGGACGAGCTCCTCGGCGATCTGCAGCGCGAAGGCCTCCAGCTCTCCGGCGGTGCGCTCGCCGTACGGGAAGCGCGCGGTGTCGGCGAGGTAGACGAAGTCCTCGTGCGGCAGCTGCACGAGCAGCTCGTGCAAAACCGTGAGGCCGCCGACCCCGGAGTCGAAGACCCCGATCGGGCGGTCGCGGGGGGCGGTGGCGGCCACGGGCCGCATGGTAGTCCGCTGCCTTTTGCCGTCACCACCAACCCCGACGCAGGGCTGGTCTCGCGCGTCCGGCTACTTGCTGCCCTTCCCCTTGCTGCCGACGGTGTTGATCGTGTCGTTGAGCTTGTCGCCGATCGTCTTGCCGATCTTGAAGTCGTTGCCGACCCCGGAGGCGACGACGGCGCTGAGGATCGCGCCGACGAGCAGGATCAGGGCGACGTACTCGACGGTGCCCTGCCCGCCGTCGCCGCGCAGGACGAGGCGGTCGCGCAGCGTGGCGTGGCGGACCTGCAGCGCGACGGCGGTGCGCTGGCCGAGGTGGGTGCTCGCGTTTCGCAGGCCGGTGTTGGTGCTGGGGTGGGTCATGGGTTCCTCCCGGAATCGTTGGTGGTGCGCGGCGCCCGGATGGCGGGCGGCGCGCGGTCGATCCCGATGCTGCGCCCAGCCGCTGCCACGGCGCTACGGCGCTTGCGTGCCCAGACCGTGCACACTCTGCGTCAGCTCTTGCGCGCGCTCGTCGTCACCAACATGTGGCCCTCGGAGGCCGACCCGGCCTTCGGCGCCTTCGTCCGCGACCAGGTCATCGCCCTGCGCGCCCAGCCCGATGTCGACGTCGACGTGTTCTCCTTCGGACCCGGCGGCTACCTGCGTGCCGTCCGCGCGCTGCGCCGCGCCCATCGAGGCGCGGGCTACGACATCGTCCACGCGCACTTCGGCCTGACCATCCTGCCCGCCGCGGGTCTGCGCGGCGGCGCCCCGCTCGTCGTCACCCTGCACGGCACCGACCTGCGCCACCCGCGGTCCGGGCGCATCACCCGGGCGCTGCTGCCGCTGACCACGCTGCCGGCCGCCGTGTCCGCCGCGCTGGCCGGGGAGATCCGCGGCGCCGGAACCGACCGCCGCGTTGCCGTCCTGCCGTGCGGCGTGGACATGACGCGCTTCGTGCCGATCCCCCGGCCGGAGGCGCGGCGCCGGCTGGGCCTGGAGGTCGACGAGCCGTGCCTGCTGTTCCCCGCCGACCCGCAGCGCGCGGGCAAGCGCCACGACCTGGCGATCGAGGCCGCCGACGGCACGCGCCTGCTGTCGCTGGGCGGGGTGGAGCCTGACGAGGTCCCGCTGTGGATCAACGCGGCCAACGCGGTCGTATTGCCCTCGGAGGCCGAGGGCTTCGGCCTGGCGGTCCTCGAGGCGCGGGCCTGCGACGTGCCGGTGGTCGCCACGCCGGTCGGCATCCACCCGGTCGCCCTGACCGGCCTGGAGGGGACGCTGTGCTGCCCGTACGACACCGAGCGCTGGCGACGGGCACTCGCCCCCCACCTGGCGGCGGCCGACCCGCGTGTCGCGGGGCGCCGCCGGGCGGCGCTGTGGTCCTCCGAGCGGCTGGCCCGGCGGGTCGTCGCGGCGTGGTCGGAGCTGTCCGGCGCACGGCTATACTCCGCCGCCGCGGACCCTCACCCCGGGTCCGGACAGCCATGAACCGCCGCCTGCCACAGTTCCTGCGTCGCGGCGACACCCCGCCGTCGCCCGAGACCAAGCCGACGTCCTCCGAGCCGCCGCAGGAGGGCGCGCCCGAGGGCGACTCCGCGGGGGCGACCGGCCAGGCGCCGCCGATGCCGCCCGTGCCCCCCATTCCGTCCTCGCCGGCGACCGACGCCGATCCGGTGACGACGATGTGGACGGTGCGGCCCTCCTCGCCACCGATCAAGCCAGAAGCTGATGATCCGGGGGACGACGTGCCGTCCGAGGCGACCGCAGACCCGGTCCAGGCTGACACCGCCGGCCCGACCGGCGTGGACGCGGACCGCGACGACGAGAACGCCGTCAGCACGGACCCGGTCGACGCGGACGCCGTCGAGCAGCCCGACGCGGACGCCGGCGACGAGACCGCCGCGCCGCTGGATACCGGCAGCGCCGTCCCTCCGGGCGGGCCAGAGGACAACGAGCGGCACCTCCCCGGCGACCACGGCCGCGCCGACACGGACGCCGTCGCCGGCGAGCCTCCGTCTGTGCTTCCCGACAGCGCTCCGGCGAACCCGCCGGAGACGAGCATCTGGACCGTCCCCACGCCGGCCGCCTCCAGCGAGCCGCCGCCCGCCGACGCACCCGCGGCCGGCGAGGACACCGCTGTCCTGCCGGCGGTCGTCGCAGCCGGTCCGCAGCCGACCGTGACGCAGAACCCCGTCGCCCCGGGGTCCGACGGGTTGTTCGGCGTCCCGGACGCGGCGCCGCACACCGCCGCACCGGCCACCGCCCTCCCGGCCGACGTCGCCCCACAGACCGCCGACGGGCCGAGCTACCGTGATCGCAGCCGCTTCCGGCGCCGCCTGCGCTACCTGCGGCGCGTGCGGGAGCTGGGTTTCCGGGACCTCGGCGGCCTGGTCTTCGACCTGTACCGCTTCGAGCGCAGCGGCGAGGATCTCGTCCGGGCCAAGCTCGTCGCGCTGGAGGCCGTGGACCGCGAGCTGCGTGCCCTCGAGCGCGTCATGAAGGACGAGCGCGCGTTCACCGATCTGCGCGAGCCCGGGATCGCAGCGTGCACCCGCTGCGGCGCCCTGCACGGCAGCGACGCCCGCTTCTGCCCGTCCTGCGGCGTCAGCGTCAGCGGACCGACCACCCTCAGCGAGGTGCCGGTCGCCGCGTCGGCGGCACCCACCGGCGCCGCCGGCCCCGTCCCCACCTCGGCAGGCTCGGGCCCGGTACCGAGCGGCGACGGACCTGCCGCGGCGACCGACCCCGTGGAGCCCGACGCCCGGTGAGCACGCCGGCGGTGACCCCCCGGCCCGGCGCGCCGGCCCCCATCGCGTGCCCGCGCTGCCAGACGGTGGTGGCGTCCGGACAGGACTGGTGCCTGACCTGCGGCACCCCGGCGCGGACCCGCCTGGCCCCCGCTCCGAACTGGCGCCTGCCCCTGGCGATCACCGCCGCGCTGATCGCGCTGGCCGCGATCGTCCTCGTCGTCGCCTTCGTCGCGCTGACCGACAACTCCGAGCCGACGGGCACGACGAGCACAGTCGCCCCGGTCGACGCCCCCGTCGCCCCGGGGACCCCCACCGCGCCGCCGGCCGCAACTCCGACGACGCCGCCCGCCGGCGCCCCGGACGTCACCCCGCCGGGCACGACCACGGGCGTCGACCCGTCCGTGCCGCCGGCCGGCTGAACCGGACCACCGCCACGCACGGACGCACCGCAAGGGCCTTTCGTGAGGCACCGTCCGCTCAGCGGTGCCCGGGTCCCCGTCCGGCCCTGGCGTTCCGCACGAACGCACCGCACGACGGGCGCTTCGTGCGCCACGCCCGGCCCGGGGCCGTCGCGGGCATCGGCCGGTCGGCGTCCCGGGGGTGTGGACGTGCGGTGCTCCCCGGAGGGTGGCGCGTGTGCAGCAGCGCATCGGCCCTCGCGGCAGGCGTGCCCGCCGTTGTTTGGCCCCGGGAGGGTCGGGGCTCGGTGCTGTGCTGGTCGGCTTCAGGGGGTGTGTCCGCTGCGTCCCGGCTTGTGAGACTGAGCGGGCGCACCCTGCGAGCGTCGGCCTGTGACGCCCGGGGTGTGTCCACTGTGTCCCGGTTGGCGGGACGCAGCGGACGCACCTTCCAGCCTCGGCTGCGGCACCGGCTTCGCGGGGTCTGGCCGACTGGTCACCCCGGATCGCAGCGACCTTCGCTCTCACGCTCACACGTCGGCACCGCACGCTTGCCGACCCCAGGCCCGGAAAAGTACGCCACCGCGCCAGGAGCACCGGTCTCACGCGTCGGCACCGCACGCTTGCCGACCCCAGGCCCGGAAAGGTACGCCACCGCGCCAGGAGCACCGGTCTCGTCCGGATGATCGTCCGGGCCGGCAGGCTACGGGCCCAAAGTTGCCCGCCCAGCGGCGTCAGCGACCGGCACCCCGGCGGTGTGGACACCCGCCGGCGTCAACGGACCGGCGCGCCTGCGCAAGCCACCGGCCACGCGGCGACCACCGGACTCACCCGGCCCCGTCCTGGCGTCCTGCACGGACGCACGGCACGACGGGCGCTTTGTGCGCCACGCCCATGCGCGGGGGCCACGTCGCGGTGTCAGATCGGCGGCGTGAGGCTTGGCCAGTACCCGGCCAGGCGCTCCCGCGCAGCGGTGGCCAGCGGGTGCACGTCGCGCTCATTCGGTGCGCCCGCCTCCTGCGCCAGCGCGGTCAGCGTCGCCATCACCCCGCCGGTCAGCGCATCGAGGTCGTAGCCGCCCTCCAGCACCACGCCGACGGGCGCGCCGACCCGGTCGGCCGCGTGATGCACCGCAGCGGCCATCTCGGCGTACCCGCCGTCGGTCACTTCACAGTCCGCCAGCGGATCGTCGGCGTGCGCGTCGAAGCCGGCGCTGATGAGCACGAGGCCGGGGGCGAAGGCCTCCAGCAGCGGCACGACGACGTGCTGCACCAGCGAGCAGAACGTCTCGTCCCCCGACCCGCCGGGCACGGGCAGGTTGACCGTCCGGCCCACCCCGTCGCCAGCGCCGACGTCCTCCGCGTCCCCGGTGCCCGGGTACAGCGGCGACTCGTGGATCGAGCAGAACAGGACCTCGGGGTCGGCGCTGAAGATGTCGTTGGTGCCGTTTCCGTGGTGCACGTCCCAGTCGACGATCGCCACGCGCACGCCGTGAGCGTCGACGGCGTGGCGGGCGGCAACGGCGACGGAGTTGACCAGGCAGAAGCCCATCGCCTGCCCGGCTTCGGCGTGATGCCCCGGTGGCCGGTGCAGCGACGCGCCCACCGCGGCCTCACCCGCCAGCAGCGCGTCGACCATCGCGCACGCGCCGCCGGCCGCGTGGGTGGCCGCCGTGTAGGAGTCCGCGGACGTCACGGTGTCTCCGTCGATCCAGCCGCCACCGTCCGCGCACAGCGCCTCCAGGGCGCGCGTGTACGGCTCCGGGTGCACGGCGGCCAGCTGCGCCGCGGTCGCCGGCGGGGACTCGTGGACGCCGTACCCCAGCCAGTCCCGGTCGCTCAGCGCCTCGGCGAGGGCGGCGATGCGCGCCGGCCGCTCGGGGTGCCCGGGCCCCGTGTCGTGGGCCAGGGACGAGGGATGGCGGAACAGGACGCCTGCGGTCACGTCACTACGCTACCGCCATCGTGACTGCAGGCGAGACCGAGCTGCGCGCCGATGTCGTGGTCGTCGGCGCCGGCGGCGCGGGCCTCTACGCCGCCCTGACCGCCGCCGGCGAGGGCGCGCACGTCGTCCTTGTCGCGGCCACCCCGCTGGCCCAGACCGCCAGCTACTGGGCGCAGGGCGGCCTGGCCGCGGCCCTGGCCGCCGACGACACGCCGGCGATCCACCGCGAGGACACCGAGGCCGCCGGGCGAGGGGCGGTGCGGCGTACGGCGGCCGACGTCCTGGTCGGTGAGGCGGCGCGCGCCGTCGCCGACCTCGAGCGCCTGGGGGTGCGCTTCGACGCCGACCGCCACGGGCGTATGGCCCTGAGCCTGGAAGGCGGGCACTCCCGGCGCCGGGTGGCGCACGCCGGCGGCTCAGCGACGGGGCGCCGCGTGGTGCGCCAGCTCAGCGCCGTCACCGCCGGCCACCCGCAGATCACCATCCTGGAGGGAGCGAGGGCGGCCACCGTGTGGACCGCGGACGGCCGGGGTGTCGGCGTCGTGCTGGAGGACGGCCGCGCCATCCGCGCCCGTGCCACCGTGCTGGCCACCGGCGGCGCGGCGGCGATGTGGTCGCGGACGACGAACCCGCCGGGCTCGCTGGGGATCGGTCTGCTGCTCGCCCACGCCGCCGGCGCAGCCCTGGCGGACCTGGAGTTCGTGCAGTTCCACCCCACCGCGGTGACCGGCGTGCCGGGGCGTGAGGGCTTCCTCGTCACCGAGGCCATCCGCGGTGAGGGCGCCACCCTGCACGACGGCACCGGCGAGCGTTTCGTCGAGGAGCTCGCCCCCCGCGACGAGGTCTCGCGAGCGGTGCACGCGACGATGCGCGAGCAGGGCGCCGACCACGTGGAGCTGGACATGCGCGCGGTGGACATGGCGAAGTTCCCGAACGTCGTCGGCGCGCTGCGCGACTCGGGGTTGGACCCCGCCGTCACGCGGATCCCGGTCGCCCCCGCCGCGCACTATGTCATGGGCGGGATCGTCGCCGACCTGGACGGCTGCACGTCGGTCGGAGGCCTGTACGCGGTGGGCGAGTCCTCGTGCACGGGGCTGCACGGCGCCAACCGCCTGGCCTCCAACTCGCTGAGCGAGTGCTTCGTCTGGGGCCGCCGGGCGGCCGTGGCCGCCCTCGACGAGCCCCCCGCCGACCCCGGGGCCACCCCCCCGGCCGCCATGCCCATCGCCCCGCCCGCGCAGCGATCCCGGCAGGCACTGTGGGAGCACGCGGGTATCGAGCGCGACGCCGAGGGGCTGACGGCGCTGCTCGCGGACGAGCACCCGCTAGCGCGCTTGGTCGCGCGGTGCGCGCTGCTGCGACAGGAGACCCGCGGATCGCATCGCCGCAGCGACTTCCCAGACACCGATCCGGCACTGGACGACGTCCACGCGGTGGTCCTCGGCGAGGACGCGCCGGTCGGCGAGACCTGGCGCTGAGCGGCGGCTTCAGAGCGTTCACGCGCCCGGTCGAGCGGCACGGTGCCACGCCGACGCGTCACTTAACACCATCTCAACACGCGCATCGTCGGGACGTTCATACGCGCTTCCGATACTGACTTCGGATCACCCTGGCGGGGGACGCCACGCAGGAGAGAGTCCACGAAGGAGGGTCAACCGATGTACCAGTTCAGCAGGGCCATCTACCGCGAGCTTGCCAAGGACATCGACGTCGGCGCACACGCCGGGCGCAACGGACACCATGCGGTGCTCCAAGCCTGCGAGGCGACGATGGAGCGGCTGTCGACCGACCGCCACTATTTCGCCAAGCCGGCGCGCACGCTGTTCAACGACATCCGCCCGTACCTGCCGATGGCCGCGCAGGCCCGCGCCTGGCAGGTCGTCTCCCGATACGTCGCCTGCGCGGAGGAGTGGCTGGCCCGCCAGCCCCGCCACGGCTACGACGCCCAGGGCAACCCCCTGGAGTGTCGGGCCACGACGCGGCGGGGCACGCCGTGCCAGCGCGAGCCGCTGGCACGCAACGGCTACTGCCCGTCCCACCAGCACCTCGCCGAGACCGAGGCCTGCGAAGTCACCGCGCTCGCCGCGTAGCCCGCGGCCTGCTCACAGCGCGGCCTGGCGGCGCTCCAGATCCGCGCGCTGGGCGCCGTTCGCGCTGAGCGCCATCGCCCGCGCGTAGGCGGCACGAGCCGCCGCCACATTCCCGGCGCGACGGTGCAGCTCGGCGTCGGCGGCGTGCCACGGCACGTAGCCGGCCAGCGCCTCGCGCACGGCGTCGACACGCGCCCGGCCGGCGTGAAGGTCCCCAGCCATCGTGAGCGCCACTGCCCGGTTGAGCTCGACGACGGGGGACGGTGTCAGGTCGGCCAGACACCCGTAGAGCGCCGCGATCTGCATCCAGTCCGTCTCGTCGTGCGAGGGCGCGTCGGCGTGCAGAGCGGCGATCGCCGCCTGGACCTGGAAGGGGCCGAGCATCCGCCGGCGCAGCGCGCGCTCCAAGGCGTGCGTGCCCTCGGCGATGAGGTCTCGGTCCCAGCGCTCGCGGTCCTGCTGCGCCAAGCCGACGGGACGCCGAACGCGTCGACGCGCGCCGGCGACCGCGCCGCGGTGAGCAGCATCAGCGCCAGCAGCCCGGCGGCCTCGGCCTCGTCGGGCATCAGCACACACAGCAGCCGCGTCAGCCGCAGCGCCTCGGCGGTCAGGTCGGGCCGCTCCAGCGCGTCCTGAGCCGCGGCCTCGTGCCCCTCGTTGAACACGAGGTAGAGGACGCCCAGGACCGAGGCCAGCCGGTCGGGCAGGTCGTGGTCGGCGGGGACCGCGTACGGGATGCCGGCCACGTCGATCCTGCGCTTGGCGCGCACGATCCGCGGGGCGACGGTGGCCTCGGGGACGAGGAACGCCCGCGCGATCTCGCGCGTGGCCAGGCCGCCGACGGCGCGCAGGGTCAGCGCGACGCGGGCCTCGGGCGCCAGCGCCGGGTGGCAGCAGGTGAAGATGAGGCGCAGGCGGTCGTCGGGCACCGCGGTCTCCTCCGGGTTGTCGCCGCCCTCCCCGTGCTGGAGGGTCAGCAGCACGCCGAGCGCGTCCGCCCGCTCGGCCTGGGCGCGGTCG
>JBBSUL010000070.1:0-17907 GCA_038234375.1 Solirubrobacterales bacterium
CCTCGCGGCCGCGGCCCAGCGCGCCGCGGGCCTCCCGTCCGGCGGCGTTCAGGGCCAGCTGCTGAGCGCCGAGGCCCTCGACGAGCTCGTCGACCGCCTCGCGGACCTGCCCGCCGCCGAGCGCAGCTCCGTGCCCGGCGTCAAGCCCGGCCGCGCGGACCTGATCCTCGCGGGCGCCGTCGTCGTGCAGACCGTCATGCAGGTGGGCGGCTTCACCGCGCTGGAGGCGACCGAAGCAGGCCTGCGGGAGGGCGTGTTCTTCGAGCGCCTGCTGGCGGACGAGGACCCGCCGCTGATGGAGGACGTACGGCGGACCAGCGTCCTGAACCTCGCCGCCCGGTACGGCGTGGACCCCGCCCACACCGAGCACGTGGCGACGCTCGCCCTCGGCCTGTTCGACGAGCTCGCCGACGCCGGCCTGCACCCCGGTGACCCGCTGGAGCGGGAGCTGCTGTGGGCGGCGTGCTGCCTGCACGACATCGGGATGACCGTCGACTACGACGACCATCACAAGCACTCGCGCTACCTGATCCTCAACGGCGGCCTGCCGGGGTTCACGCCCACCGAGGTGGCGGTCATCGGTCAGTCCGCGCGCTACCACCGCAAGGGCATGCCCGACGCCGGCCACCTGGCTCCGCTGATCGGCAGGGCCGATCGCGAGCGCCTGGACCGCTGCGCCGTCCTGTTGCGCCTGGCCGAGGACCTGGAACGCGCACGCGACCAGATCGTCCGCGCCGCCCACGTCAAGGTCCGCGACGACGAGGTGCGCCTCGTCCTGGACGCCGACGAGGACGTCGCCGCGCTCCCGCGCTGGGCCGCCGAGCGCGAGATCGAGCTCTTCTCACGCGCCTTCGGCCGCAAGCTCGTCGTGCGCTGACGTACCGCAGCCTGACTGGAGCCTCGGTGCTGACAGACGACACTCAGACTCCACGCACCCCAGACGGGGGACCCGGCAGGCTGGGTGGAGCCTCGGTGCTGACAGACGACACCCGGACTCCACGCGGGTGGCCCTGGCGCCAGTCGGTCGGTCCGTCAGGCCGGCGGGGCGGCGACGGCCGCCTCGACGTCCGCCGCCGTGATGGCCATGAGCTGCTCGCGGCTGGGCGCCGTCGAGCCGACGGCGAGCAGGCGCTCGGCCTGGTGGGCGATGACGTCGTCGAACAGGTTGCGCGCAGCGCGGGCGTTGGCGAAGAAGCGGTCGCGGCCGGCGTGGAGGGCCCGCAGCGCCTTCAGCGCGGCGGCGCGCGCGTCCTCGTCCACGCCGTAGTCGGTCTGGACGGCGAAGGCGACGAAGATCTCCAGCAGCTCGTCGGGGTCGTAGTCGGGGAAGGTGATGGTGTCGGCGAAGCGGCTGACCAGGCCGCTGTTGGACTCCAGGAACTCGGCCATCTCGGTCGGGTAGCCGGCGACGATGACGGCCAGACGCCTGCGGTCGTCCTCCATGCGCTTGAGCAGCTCGGTGACCGCCTCGGGGCCGAAGTCGCCGGGGCTGCCGGCCCGGACCAGCGCGTAGGCCTCGTCGATGAACAGCACGCCGTCCAGGGCGGAGTCGACGACCTTGTTGGTCAGCGTGGCGGTCTGGCCGACGTAGCCGGAGACGAGGTCGGCGCGCGTGACCTCGATCACCTGGTCGGAGTTCAGGAGCCCCAGCGCGTGGTACAGCCGTCCGAACAGGCGCGCGACCGTCGTCTTCCCGGTGCCGGGCGCCCCGACGAACACCAGGTGCAGGGAGACCGCCGCGCGCTTGAGCCCGGCGTCCGCCCGCAGCGCGTTGATGCGCAGGAGCTCGGCCATCCGCCGCATCTGCGCCTTGACCTGCGCCAGGCCGATGAGGGCCTCCAGGTCGGCCAGCGCCGCCCGGTAGGCCGCCTCGTCGAAGTGCGCCTGCGGCAGCGGCTCGTCGAGCACGGGGGAGGGCACCGACGGCCCGGGCGGTGGCGGAGCCGCCTTCGGGGGTCCGTGCGAGCCGCGCACCTCGTCCAGCTCGCCCTCGATCTGCGCGATGAGCCGGTCGGCCCCCGGCGGACGCAGCTGCTGGGCGAGCTTGAGGGCCTCCCGGAGCGCCGCGTCGGCCTCGCCCCGGCGGCCGAGGCGCCGCAGCGGGACGCTCATCAGCACGCGGGTCTGCACGGCCGGCCAGAACGTCGGGCTGATCCGATACCCGACGGCAAGCGCTTGGCGGAAGGTCCCGACCGCCCCCTCCAGGTCGGTGGCGTGTGTCAGGGCCACCCCGAGGTCGTGCAGCAGCTCGAAGCGCTGCTCACGGGGAGCGTCCAGCCCGTCGGCGATGGCCACCGCATCTCGCAGCTGGGCGGCGGCTGCGGCGTCCTGGTCCTGCGCACGCAGCCGCAGTGCACGCACCCGACACAGCTCCAGCTGCTCCACCCGGCCGTCGCGCAGCGTCGCGGCGTGCTGGGCGGCGACGCGCTCGAAGCCCTCCGCATCCGCGAACCTCCGCTCGGCGATCTTCGCCCGCGCCTGGTCCAGGTAGGAGTCGACGCGGTCGTTGAGGGCTGGGGCCACGCGCGCCACACTACGGTGGCCTCCCGGCCGTCGCCGTCGCCGGTCACCCTCGGGTGCTGCCCGGGCGGCGTTCGTCGATCGGCGACGCCGGAGGACCGGCGACCGCCCCGGTGAGCAGGTGCTCGACCCGGCGGGTGAGCGTGCGCCGCAGCGGCGTGCCCGCTACGAGGACGACCGGGATGGCGGCCGCCAAGCGCTCGAGCGTCTCCACGACCACCCGTGCCGCCGTGACCTTGCCGACCGGCCAGCTGATCGCTTCGTCGATCAGGTCGAACCGGTCGGTGTGCATGAGCGAGAAGCGATCGTTCAGAGACATTGCCGCCTCGGTCCGCAGGGACGGCCACATGACGGTCGGCACGGTGTCGTACAGCGGTGCCAGCGTGACGGTCGCCGCGTCGTCGTGCACGAACGCGAGGTTCTTGCCGTGCGCGTCGGCGTTCCCGATCGCCAGCGTGAACGTCGCCGCGGCCAGCAGCCGGTGCAGCTGCACCTCGGGATCGGGGGCGAACCGGTCCAGGATCGCGGCCGCGTCGCGCAGGCCCGGTCCCCCTCGGCGCCGCGACTCGTACTTGGCCAGTGACCCCGTCGCCTGACACAGGTCCTCCTGATGCACCCGGCCGATCTCACCGTCGTCAAGCCGGTGGCGGTCGAACCGCTCGACGATCAGACACTGCTGTGCCCCGAGGAGCGTCAGCTCCGGTTTGAGGTCGCTCAGGCCAAGGACGTGCGCGAGCTTCAGACACTGCGCCTCGGCGTCGACGATGCCGGGCCGCGATGCGCTGTCGACCTTCAGGATGTGCGTCGAAGGCTGACCGTGCAACGGGCGGGCCCACCGGCCATCCCGGAGCCGGACGAGCAGCAGCTTGTTCTGCAGCCCGGCGATCGACAGCTCGCTGTCGTCGTGGACGGCCAGGGGCCTGTCGTCGAGCCCCGCGACCTCGTCGATAAGCTCGTCGTCGGTGTAAGGCGCGGTCCCGTACCGGCGGGTGGAGAGCGCCCCAGGGCTGACGATCAGCGCGCCGGCGATGTCGCGGCCGAACCGGGCCAAGAGGCCGAACGTGTCGGACGCCCTGACGTCCGCCAACGCGGCCAGCGCCTCCAGCGCCCGGCCTTCGGGCAGCAGCCCGCGGAAGAACGGCTCCGCCGGCTGGGATGACCCCGACAGCGGCAACGAGCACGAGATCACCGGGCTGTTGCGTGGCCACCGGCCGAGGGCGTCGGCGGTGTAGCGGCAGCGCAGGACGCCGCGGATCCGCGTCAGATCGGCGATGTGGCGACCGTCTAGCCAGATCCGGAGCGGTTCAGCGGGCATCGCTTGAAGGGGGCGGGGGGACGGTGACGCTCACCTCGGCGCCCATCCGCCGGAATGCGCGCAGGAGCCGTTCGATCATCAGCACCGACCCGCCGGCTTCGATCTCCGCCAGGTAGCTGCGCTGCACCCCGATCGCGTCGGCCAGTTCCTGCTGGCTCATGCCCCGGGCAACACGGACCTCCGCGAGTGCGCGTCCGAGATCATCCCCCGACGCCACCCGCCACACCTCGCCGGGCAACAACCTCTGTGTCGGCATTTCACGACAGTACCGCCCAAGCCCTTTGATGTCTACAAATCACGACATCGCGCCGTGCGCCGGGTGCGCGCCCCCGTCTCAGTCGCGCGATTCGAACTCACGCTCGCCGGGCCGGCTGGGCCCGACGGGCACCGGGACGCGCAGCGGCTCGGTGGGAGCGATGATGACGTCCGTCTCCTCGAGCTCCAGCTCCGGCGGTTCCATGCCGTCGCAGACGAGCCGGAAGGCGCCTGTCCCGAGCTTGGGATCGGCCTCGAGGACCAGTCCGGCGATCGTGTCGCCCTCGTCCCACTGCATCCGGTCGATCTCGTAGGGGCTCATGCGGACGGTGTGCGGCGGGAACGGGCACGTCTTGTTGTGGGCGACCTTCGCCTTGGTGATCGCCTCGAAGTTCTTGGCCTCGGCAGACATCGCGTCGCCATGATGACACGCGTGCCTCACCCGATCAGGGCCCCGCGTTGATGAGGTGCTCTACCCCGCCGGTTTGCTCGGTGCCGCGCCCCGGTCGTCCTTGGGCAGACCACCTGTACTACTGATTGCGCCCCGACATCCGTGCCGACGGGCCCGACGACCGGTCCGGCGGGTCCGCAGGGTCCGGCTGGACCTGCTGGGCCGACCGGGTTTCAGGGGCCTGCCGGACCTGCCGGTCCTGCTGGGCCGGCCGGGCCTGCTGGGCCGGCCGGGCCTGTCGGGCCGGCCGGTCCTGTCGGGCCTGTCGGGCCGGCGGGGGAGAGCGCTTCGTCAGGGACACCCGCGCTTGCGCCCACGCTGAGTCTGCCTCCCAGGATCCTTTCGGTTGGGTTGTCTCCCTCGCCGGTCGTCGGGCGTCAGAGCACGTTGCGCGTGCGGGCCAGTGCGCCGGGCGCACTGGTCGCGGGTTTGACCGTCGCCTTCGGCGAACCGCACAGCGGGTTCGGTCAGCGCGCGTGCGCGTTGCAGCTGGCGCCCGGTGGTGAGCCGTCTGACACGTTCGCCCCCGGGGGCCCTGAGGATTTCGCCGTCGCCTACCGGTTCCGCCTCCGCGGTCGCCACAAGATCCGTGTGGTGGTCGCCGTGGATCCGTGTGACGGCGCACCGCAGCAGCAGGCCGTACGTGTGCTTGTCGTGAACGTCAAGGCTCGCGGGCGGCGGCAGGCGGGGGCTTCGGGCCGCAGAGCACTCCGGGCCCCTCGCGCGGTCTTGGCGCGCGCAGCTCAGGCCGGCTGCTCGGACACCGACGTGGTCCCCGACCGGTCCAACACGGCGACCGTCGCCGACTCCACGGTGTGCCTGATCAACGCCGAGCGCGCCAAGGCGGGGCTGGGGCCGGTCACGCGCAACGCGGCGCTGGACCGATCCGCTGATCTTCACAACGCGCTGATGGTGGCCACCCGCTTCTTCAGCCATCAGGGCGACGGTGAACCCCCGCTGGCCCAGCGCATCGCCCTGGTGCGCTACCCGGGCAAGGGATTCTCAGAGAACCTTGGGTGGGGCGCTGGCACCCTCGCCACGCCGGGCGGCCTGATCGTCGCGTGGATGGCCAGCCCGCTTCATCGCGCCAACATCCTGGATCCCGCCAACCACGAGATCGGCATCTCCGTGCGTCCCTCCGCGCCGATCGGTGCCCCGACCCCAGGGGCCAGCTACACCACGAACTTCGGCACCGGGACGTCGGCGGGACCGCCGCCCAAGGCCGCGGCGGGTCCGGTCTCCGGTACTGCCAAGCTCAGCGTCAGCGCCCTCCGCTTGACGCCGAGGGCATTTCGCGTTGGCGCCGCCGGTGCCCCCGGTGTCGGTGCGACCTTGAAATACCGCCTCTCGCCCGCTGCGACCGTCAGCATCGTGGTGCAGCAGAAGGTCGCCGGCCGTCGGGTCGGACGCCGATGCCTGGCCGCGTCGGCGGCCAAGTCCGGGAAGCGCTGCACCCGAACGATCAAGCGCGGGACGCTGCTGCAGCGCTCGCGGGCCGGTGACAACTCGGTCGCCTTCACCGGGCGGGTCGCCGGCAGGCCGCTGCCGCGAGGGACCTACTCGCTGCGCGTCCTCGCCCGTGACAGCCGCGGTCGCAAGGCCGTGGCCGTGCTGCGGTCCTTCCGCATCCTCCGCGCGAAGCGTTAGAACCGCCAGGGCACCCCGCCCCGCGCAATCTGGTGCGACAGCACATCGTGCTGTGGGAGTTCTCGTTCTCAGGCGGCCATATGGCCCGGCTGCTGATCGAGCGTTGGTCGCGGGTGGTGAGCGCCTGGACGCCTGCTGCGAATTGCGAACGGATCGCCCTAGCCGTATCCTGAGCGAATGGGACGGCCCAAGGATGGATTGACCCGGCTGGGACGCCACCCCACCGCAAACCTGCTGGCGCTGCGGCCCATGCGTTTCGCGTGTGTCGGGGCAACCTGCTTCGGCATCGTGCTGATCAGCTTCACCTTGCTGGGACTCGTCCTGCCGCTGGCCATGGCGACAACCCTGTCCTATGCCGTCGGGGCGTCCACGTCGTACGAGCTGAACCGCCGGTGGACCTTCGGCCTGCAGTCCCGCAGCCGCGAGCAGATCGGTCGGTTCGCGGTGATCACCGCCGGCGCCATCGCCGTGAACACCGGGCTCGTGCAGACGCTGGTCAATGACGCTGCGGCACCGAAGGTCCTGGCGGAGATCGTGGTCCTGGCCGGCATCGCGCCGGTCACCTTCCTCGCGTACCGCCACTGGGGCTTCGCCAAGCCGGAGCAGGTCTAGCGACCGTGCCGACGGCGCTCGTAACCGGAGCGGGCGGCCTGATCGGGAGCGAGTGCGTGCGGCATTTCGTCCACCGTGGGTTCGACGTGATCGGCGTCGAGAATGACATGCGCGCGCAGTATTTCGGCCGGGCCGCTTCGACGAAGGCGGCCACCGCGAAGCTGACCGCCATCTTCCCGGAGTTCCACCACGCCCAGGTCGACGTGCGCGACGAGGCGGCGATCGACGGCCTCGTCTCAGGTGCCCGAGACCTCGAGCTGATCATTCATGCTGCCGCTCAGCCGTCGCACGACTGGGCCGCCTCGGATCCGAAGACCGACTTCGCCGTCAACGCCACCGGCACGTTGAACCTCCTCGAGGCTACGCGCCACCACGCACCCGACGCGACGTTCATCTTCATGTCGACCAACAAGGTCTACGGAGACCGTCCTAACGAGCTCCCGCTGGTCGAGCTGCGCTCGCGGCTGGAGCTCGACCCGAAGCACCGGTATTTTGAAGGGATCGATCCGTCGATGCCGATCGATCGGTCGCTGCATTCGCTCTTCGGCGTCTCCAAGGCCGCCGCCGACCTCATGGTGCAGGAGTACGGCAGATACTTCGGCATGCCGACGGTCTGCTTCCGGGGCGGATGCCTCACCGGCCCCAACCATGCCGGTACGCAACTGCACGGCTTCCTGTCCTACATCGTTCGCTGCGCCGTCACCGGCGACCCGTACACCGTCTTCGGCCACGGCGGCAAGCAGGTGCGCGACAACCTCCACAGTGCCGACGTCGTCGCGGCGTTCGACGCGTTCCATGCCGCTCCCCGAACTGGCGCCGTGTTCAATCTCGGCGGAGGACGAGCAAACAGCTGCTCGGTCCTGGAGGCCATCGAGCTCTGCGAGCAGGTCACCGGCCGCTCACTGACCTGGCGCCTGGACGAGACGGCCCGCAAAGGCGACCACCGGTGGTGGATCAGCGACCTGAGGCCGTTCCAGGAGCACTACCCCGAATGGCGGCCCCTCGTGGGTGTCCGGGAGACCATCCGCGAGATCCACAAGCGCAATGCTGAGTCGTGGGGCGCGGTGGCAGCGGAGGCCCCGCCATGAGCTCGTGTCCCGGCCTGCTGGGCAACCTCCAGGAGATGGAGCGCACTCGGGAAGCGTACTGGCGACGCTATCCGGCGACCTCACCCACCCGTCTGCGCTGGCGCGCCGACGCCGTGCGCCATGCGCTCCACGTGACTGCCGGAGAGTCGATCCTGGAAGTCGGTGCCGGCAGCGGCCTGTGGACACGGGAGCTCGAGGCGACGCTGCCCGACTCGGTGCTCACTGCCGCGGTCTTCGACGAGGGCCTCGCGATGGACGCGATGCGCACGCGCCGCTGCGAGGTCGTCTACGTCCGCTCGCTGGCCGACCTTCCGGCCGAGCGGTTCGACTACGTCGTCGGTACCGCGATCCTGTCCCATGACCGCTGGCAGGAGAACCTCGACTGGATCCGGTCGCTGCTACGGCCGGGCGGGCAGGTGTTGTTCTTCGAGGCCAACTACTGGAACCCTCAGGTCTTCCTCAAGGCACAGAGCATCCGCGTAGCGCGTTGGAGCCGCAACGCGGAGTGCCAGATCGCGCTGCGCAAGCCGACGGTGTCTCGGGCGATGACGCTACAGGGGTTCGAGGAATGCGTCGTCGTGCCCTACGACATCCTGCACCCACGCACGCCCGCCGGCCTCGTGCCCGCGGTGCAATCCGCAGCATTCGTGGCCGAGCACCTGCCGGGCGTGCGCGAAGCGTGCGGACAGCTGTTCATCAGCGCGCGGCTTTCGGGCCCGGCCGCCCGCCGTCGGCGTCCCGATCTGACCCGCCATGAGCGCTTCCGCGGTGCCGTCTCGGTCGTCGTTCCCTGTCATAACGAAGCGCCAAATGTGGCGCGGCTCGTCGACGCTCTGCGTGAGAGCTACGACGCCTACGTGCACGAGATCGTCCTCGTGGACGACAACAGCACCGATGACACGGTGCGCATCGCCCAAGGGCTGGCCGACCGCGATCCGCGTGTGAAGATCGTGCGCCGCACTCCCCCGGCAGGCGTTGGCCTCGCCCTGCGCGACGGCTACGCCGCAACGACGGGCGCCTACATCCTCACGATGGACTGTGACTTCGAGATGCTCGTCTCCGAGTTGCGGGACCTGTTCGACGCCGTGGCGGCCGGGCATGACGGCGCCATCGGCAGCCGCTTCTCCTATCGATCGGTCCTGCTGAACTACCCGGCCGGCAAGCTGCTGGGCAACCGCGCCTTCCACCTGCTCGTGCGGCTCGTGACCCGGCGCCCCGTGCGCGACGTGTCCAACAATCTCAAGCTGTACCGTGCCGATCTCCTGCGCGGGTTGACGATCACCCAGGACGGCTTCGCGGCGAACGCTGAGACCGGTCTGGCCCCGATCCTCGCGGGCGCCGACATCGTGGAGGTCCCGATTGCCTGGATCAACCGTGAGGCGGACATGGGCGTCTCGAGCTTCAAGGTGCTCCGCGTCGCCCCGGGGTACGCGATCGCGCTGTATCGCATGCTGCGCGACCAACGCCGAACCGCGGGGGCCGGGCCAACGCAAGAGTTCGTACCACATGCTCAGAAATCGTCCCACGGCGGGAATATCGATGCTAGACTCGCGGCGTCCGACGCTGGGGCGCCAGAGGACGAGGCGTCCGACGACGAACGGAAACGATGCGGACCAAAGGGGAGGAACTGATGTCGAATCCTGGAGGACCACCGAGACACAGGATGCGGAGAGTGGCCCTCGCGGCCGTCATGGCGGTGACGGGTTCGCTCGGCGTGACCGGCGTCGCCACGGCGCAGTACGGGGCGGGCACGCCGTTGCCGCCGCTGCCGCCCATCCCGGGTGTGGCCAGCGGTCCCTCCGGCGCGGTCTCCCCCGCCACCCAGACGGCAAGCGGTCTTCCCGGCGCGGTCGGCAACGGCACGGCCACTCCGGTGGACGGTACGTCAGGGCGGGTGCTCGGGGCACAGGTCCAGGGCGTGGCCAACAGTCCCTCTGGCGCGGTAGGCGGTGTTCTGGGCGCGATCGGCAACGGCAAGGCCACCCCGGTGGACGGTACGGTTCGGGCGGGGGTGCTCGGGGCACGGATCCAGTCCGCCCGCCCCACGGCGTTTGTGAAGTCCAGCGACGTGGCCCTTCCCGTTTCGGCCAAGGCGAACAGCCTACGTAGCCTTCCGTACACCGGCCTGCAGATCGGCTGGCTGGGGGCGTTGGGAGTAGGCATGCTGCTGGTGGGTGTCGGCCTGCGACGGAAGTTCAGCGCGCCCCAGACACGCTGAGGCACGGCATGACGACGCCGTGCGCGCCCCCGTAGTCGATCGATCATGAGCAGCCGCACTGACCTGCTCTGCGAGATAGCCGAGCTGGGTGAAGATCTGTACCTCGTGCGCGTGATCGCGCCCGGATCAGGTCTGCCGGCCGACGCACAGCTGCTGATCGGTTCGCCCGACGAAGAGCCGACGCGCGTGCCGCAGCTGAGCGGACCGAGGGGACGGGCCGCGGCGTTCAGCGTCACCTTCCCTGCGCTCCCCATTGCGCCACTCGCGCTCGAACTGACCGGTGCCGCGCCCGTCGTGCTGCCCGTACCGGTGATGCGCAGGCCAGGCGTCCCAGGCGAGAAGGCCGCCCCGCGCCCGACGACCCCGTCGGGGGCCGCCGAGCACGACGTCTCTCCCGGGCGTGCCTTTCCGGACGACCGCTGGGCACGCATCTTCGTGTGGTCCTGTTTGGTGCTGCTCTCGGCGAGCACCGCCTATTTCGTGCTGCGGGCGGGGCGGAACGTCCCCATCCAGGAGGACTGGCACGTCATTGCCGCGGCAACGGGGCACCAGGACGGCTTCTGGAGCTGGGTCTGGGAGCCCAACAACGAGCACCGGGTCCCGATCCAGAAGCTGATCTACGTGTTCCTCTTCCGTCTGTGGCCCGACTTTCGGGTCGGCATGGTCTTCAACGTCGCGCTGCTCTCCCTCCTGGCCGCGGCGTTCATCGTCTTCCTGCGCCACGTGCGCGGACGGACCCGCTGGACCGACGCGTTCTTCCCCGTCATCTTCCTGCACCTGGGCAACTGGGAGAACTTCGGCTGGAGCTGGCAGCTGACGTTCGTTTTCGCGACGGTGCTTGCCTGCGCGGTGCTGTTCCTGTTGACCTGGAGCCGGGAAGCGTGGACCGTACGCCGTGCGCTCCTCCTGGCCGGCTGCCTGGTGACGATCCCGTTCACCGGTGCCACCGCGCTGCCGTTCGCTGCAGCCGTCGCGGTCGCCTGCCTCCTGGAGTCGCGGGGCGCACAGGGCCGGCCTCGGACGATCCTGCGATTCTCGGGAATCATCACGCTCGTCCTCAGCGGGCTCTATTTCTTCCACCTGCCCCGCTCCACGTGGGTGCCGGCGAGCCCCGGGATCGGAACCGACCTCCTCACGGGCGCGAAGTTCCTGGCCCTCGGACTTGGACCTGGCGCGGGAGTACTGTGGCTGGGAACGGTCCTGGCCATGGTCGTCGCGCTCGCCAGTGCGGCCGCGCTGGTCTGGCGCGGTCGCCGAGGCCGCGTCGGTTCCTGGGCGCTGCTGGCCTTCCTCGCGGCGGGACTCGCGTTGGCGCTCGAGTCCGGCAAGAGCCGAGCGGGCGCCGTCCCGTTCTTCGGCCTGCCCGACCGATACGCCCTCGTCGCGACGCCGCTCGTGTGCGGGGTGTACCTGGCGTGGGAGCTTTATGGCGGCCGACGCGTGCGGCGCCTCGGACCGGCGGTGTTCTGTGGTCTGGTCTTGGCCCTGCTGCCCGTCAACATCGTCTACGGCAACCAATGGAAGAACTGGTATCAGCAGCGTGTGGACACCTTCGCGGCCGATGTGGAAGCGGGCGTTCCGGTGGCCGAGCTCATCCGCTACCGCCCGCTGGGGTGGGAGCCCGGCGAGATGTGGCTGGGACTGCAGTACATGCGCCTGCAAAAGATCGGCGTCTTCCGCGACGTCCGCCTCGTCCCGCCGCGCGTGCGGGCATGGCAGATCGACGAATTCGCCCGGGGCGGAGCGGGCTGGGCAACGATCCGTGGCCCCGGAAGCCGTGCACGCCTCGTGCACTGGGGAGGTCAAGCGCAGCTGCGCTGGAACTACGACACGACGAGCAAGGCCGCCGCTGTGGTGGGTCGGGCGTTCGCCCGTCCGGCGGACTGGCGCGGAGCCGGAGCCATGGCAGTGACCGTGGGGGGTCAGGGCTCCGGGAAGCGCATCCGAATCCGCGTGACCATGGATGGCCCCCGAGGCGACCCGCTGCGCTTCGACACGTGGTTCAGCGACGCCACCGCCACCACGCGCACCGTGATCATGCCGTGGAACGGATTCGGTCGCGTCAACGCGCGGGGAGAGTTCATCGACGTGCTCAAGGGCGCCATGCCACTGACCGGCATCCGGTCGGTCAGCTTCATCGTCAGCGACCCCGGACCGGGTCACCTCACGATCAAGCGGGTCGCTCTCACTCCAGGTCACCCCCAGTTGGGCTGGCCTTTGCACCCCGCCGTCGACCGTCGTAGTCTTCCCCCATGGCGATGAGGGGCACGGCAGGACTCCTCGCCTGCGTCGTGATCGCGACGATCGCCGCCTCCGTGCTGATCGCGTCGGCCGTGATCGATGATCAGCCGGCGCCTTCGCAGCTCCAGCTCCCGGTGGGGGTCCAACTGGCCTACAGGGCGTTCATCGTCCCCGCCGGCGGCACGGCACGGGGCGAGGCAGTCTGCCCGCCCGGCCAAGTCGTGACGGGAGGAGGGCCCTACTCCAACGCCGTCAACTCAACGCTGCTCTTGCTGGACAGCTTCCCGCTACCCGTATCCGGTTCCCGCGGGCAGCCGCGGGCGTGGCGGGTCCGGTTCAGCAGCAAGGCACTCACCGAGGTCAGCGCCGGTGTCGTGGCCGTGTGCGCGACGGCGCGATCCCCGACGCGACCTCCGTCCGGCCCCACGGACCCTCCGGCCACCGGAGCGACGACACGCCCGGGCGCGCCTCCAGCGGCGCCGGGTACGACCTCGGCCGTGCCGCCGCCCACGCGAACCGGCCGCCCATAGCGTCCTGTGGCCTGGGCGCCGAGGTCGCGGCCGGCGCATCACGGGTTCGGTGCAAGACTGTCCTACCGACCTCGCGCAGGCCACGACGGGCAAGGGATGAGGCCCCTGACATGAGCGTCCGGCGGCCCGACGAAAGAACATGGCCGCCAGCGGGGAGAAACCGCTGACCACTGAGAGATGTGAGTTCTCGTCGAAGTCGAGTCTGATGGTTTTCGGGTTGACGCCGGAAGATATGGGCATCGAGACCACTGCGCCAGTTCGGTGTCGATCTTCGACACCACAGGCCGCCAACTATCGTCCTCAACGCGCGCCTCAGCCGATCAGGACCCCCGGGTTCATGAGCCCGCGCGGGTCGACGGCCGCCTTGGCCCCGCTCAGCGCAGCGGCGAAGACGTCCGGACGCTGGGCGTCGTACCACGGGCGGTGGTCGCGGCCGACGGCGTGGTGGTGGGTGATCGTTCCGCCGCCGGCGACGATCGCGTCGCCCGCGGCGCGCTTGAGCGCGTGCCACTGCGCGACCTCATCCCCCCGGTGGGCCGGTGCGATCACCGTGTAGTAGGGCGCCGGGCCGTCGGGGTAGACGTGCGTGAAGCGGCACGAGATCCGGCACGGCTCGCCCACCGCCTCCCGGACCGCGCCGACGACGGACGCGTGGAAGGCGTCGAAGCGCTCCCAGGTGATCGCGGTCTCGAAGGTGTCGGTCAGCACGCCGCAGCGCACCATCGCGTCGCGCAGGTAGGGCATCGCGAGGAACGCGTCGCGCCAGGTGTCGACGGCCCCGCCCGACGGAGGCGCCCCCTTCGCGGGCTGGTCGTAGACCCCGCCGTGCTCGCGGCACAGCGCCAGGCCCCGCCGCAGGTCGTCGTCCACCGGGACCTCGGGGGCGGTCGACTCGAAGCCCAGGACGAGGACCGCGCTGGTCCCGTCGCCGGCGCCCGTGGTCTGGGCCTCCAGCTCGTCGAGCAGGCGCAGGTTCGCGGGCGTCAGACCCGACTGGGTGATCGCGCGCACGGCGAGCGCACCCGCCGCGAACGAGGCGAAGCGCACCGCCTGCGAGGCGCGGTGCACGGGCCGCGGCTGCACGCGCATCCACGCCTGGGTGATGACCCCGAGCGTCCCCTCCGAGCCCAGCAGCATCCGGTCCGGCGAGACCCCGGCGCCGCTGCCGGGCAGGCGCCGGGACTCCCACGCACCGGCCGGCGTGATCGCGCGCACCGACTCCACGAGGTCGTCGATGTGGGTGCGGGCGGTGGCGAAGTGGCCGCCCGCGCGCGTGGCGATCCACCCGCCGAGCGTGGACAGCTCGAAGGACTGCGGGACGAAGCGCAGCGTGAGCCCGTGCTCGCGCAGCTGGGCCTCCAGCCGCGGGCCGGCAGCCCCCGCCTGGATGAGCGCCGAGCGCGAGACCGCGTCGACCTCCACCACCCGGTCCAGCCGGCCGAGGTCCACGGACACGACACCCGCGAAGCGGTCGGGCACCCGTCCCTCCACCCCGCCGACCACGCTCGTGCCGCCGCCGTAGGGAATGACCGCCGCGTGCGCGCCCTCCGCCCACTCCAGGACGGCCTCCAGCTCACGCTCGCTCCCCGGGCGGACGACGGCGTCCACCGGGTGCTCGACGGTGCCGCGGAAGGCGTTGATGGTGTCCGGGTAGGACGTGCCGAGGGAGTGGTGCAGGCGGTCCAGCGTGTCGGTGGACGCGCCCGACAGGCCGCCCACATCCAGCCGGGGAGCGGGCAGCGTGATGTCCGCGAGCGCCACCGGATCCTCCACCTCCGCGGCCCCGGGGAAGCCGAGCACCGCGCTGACCTGGCCCGCGACCGCGTGCGGGTCGATCCGCGCGTCGGCGAACCCCCAGCCCCACCAGTTGCGTTCGCGCGGACCGGTCATCCGGCGGCCGCCGTGCCGCCGCACGCCGTCTCCGCCGCGAACACCGGCACGAGCCCGTCCCAGACCAGGGCGACGCGGGCCCCGGGCCGGACACCGGCCCCCAGCACGCGGGTGGTCACGCGCCCCCCGCCGCCGTCGAGGTCCACGACCGCCAGCGCGTGGCGTGCCTCCCCCTCGACACGGACGTCGCGGGTGGCCCGTACGGTGCCCGGGCCCGCGCGGCGCCACGACGACGACCCGCGGACCCGTGGCGGCCAGAGCGGCAGCCCGGACGCCGCGACTCCGGACGCGGGAACACGCCGGCCGGCGTGCGCAGCGAAGGTCATGACGGCGCGGTCCACCCGCACAGCTTCCCGCACGCACCCGACGGCACCGCCGGGCCGTGACAGATCCGAACCCGGCGCGCCCCGCGTAGCATGAGGCAGACGATGAGCCAGCCCCCCGGCATCCTGGCGCGCGGCCCATGGGCGATGGACGAGATCCACGCCACGTGGGACGCCGACCACTACGAGCCTCCGAGGGAGACGACCGACGCGGCCGACGCGGCGATCCAGGCCCTCGCGGACCGCGGCTCGCCCAGCCACGACGGCGTGGCCGCGCGCCTGGTGGAGTGGTCGACCGACTCAGGCGGCCTCCTGCACCTGCGCCTGCAGCCGATCCGCTGGGGGCTGCGGCTGGTCGAAGGCGACGCGTCCTCCTCGATCGCCTCCCTGTGCGTCGTGCGCGACGCGGCGGGCCGCTGGCTGGCCGGACGGCGGGCCAAGTGGTTGAGCTCATGGCCGGGGCGCTGGGCCCTCGGCGCCGGCGGCGCGGTCGACCTCGGCGAGTCCCCCGCCCAGACGCTCGTGCGCGAGCTGCACGAGGAGTGGGCTGTCGCCCCCGCGCGCGTACGCGGGGAGGCGCTGGTCCGCCTGCCGCAGCAGATGGTCATGTTCGTCGGGCAGGCGTGGCTGGCGGAGGGTGTTGAGGACCAGCTCGTGATGGACTCAGAGCACGACGAGTTCGCCTGGTGGCCGGCCGACGTGGCCGCGTGGCCGCAGGACGCCGACGCCCCGCTGCGGCGCATGGCCCAGCTGCTCGTCGACGCCGGCGGGTAGCTCCGCGTGCTCACCTGGCGCTCCCTGAAGTGGGCCTCCTTCGCCCACTCGACCGTCTACCTGATCCTGCTCGTCGCCTGGATCGTCCCGGGCCTGCACCCCGTCGAGTTCGTGTTCGGGATGGCCCACGGGCTCGGCTGGTTCGTAATGTGCGGCCTGATGGTCGCCGGGGTGCGGCTGCGCGTGGTCAACCTGCGCCTGGCCACCGCGGTGGCCGTCTTCGGCGCCGTCGGCCCGTTCATCGGCTCCGCCGAGTTCGTGCGCCAGGAGCGCGCCCAGGCCTTACAGGCTGGCTAACCGGCCCGTCGCCCCGAGGCTTACGCCGTCAGCCCACGAACCGTCCACTCGACCGGACGCCTCCCGCGGTCGTAGAAACAGTTTGACACCCTGTCAACGGGGTATCTACGACGAAGGCCCGCGGGAGGGTCTCGCCATCGGCACGGATCGTACGAGCGAACAGGGGTCTTACAGATGTCCAAGCTGCGCAGAGGGGTCACGGCGGCGACCGTGACGACGATCGGGATCGGGGGCCTCGCGGCCGTCCCGGCCCAGGCGTCGAAGGTCGACGAGATTCTGGCCACGCGGCCGCCCGTCCAACTGCATCCGCAGCCGACAGCCACCAAGGCGACGCTGGCCGACAGCGTCGTCGGGCTCTTGAGGCCCCGGCCCAAGCCGACGACCGGCGGCCCGGAGACCAACGGCGAGTTCTCGCTGCCGTTCACCGAGCCGACGATCGACGGTGAGAAGACCGACGCCAAGTGCGTCCGCAAGACGACACCCAACGCCGGGCTGGGGGGCATAGAGGGCACCGACGACGGCACCGGCCTGGTGTGCAAGCCGGCCGCCGGCACGCTCGTCAACCTGCCCAACGGCAAGACGCTGTTCTGGGACGCCCTGGAGGGCACCGAGAACAACAAGTTCTCGATCGTCGCCGAGGGCGGCAAGACGTTCACGAACGACAGCACGCGCCTGCTCACCGGCGCCCAGTCCACAGCCGGCCTGGACCCCAAGTGGGTGGCCGCCACCCCGTTCGACGGCGGTGCCAACCCGAACGGCGAGAAGGGCGGGGGCGAGCCCCTCATCCCGGGTCTGTCCACCACCGAGACCTTCAACGACGGTGCGCTGTTCGGCAGCCATCAGTCATTCCTGCCCGACGGGCGCCTGCTCGTCCAGGGCGGCACCGATTACTCGCTGGACCCCGGTGTGGACGGCATCCCGTTCGGCGCCGTGGAGCTGACCGGCCTGAAGTCCACCCGGATCTACGACCCCAAGACCAACACGTTCACGCAGACCGGTGACACCGCCAGCCGGCGCTGGTACCCGACGCTGCTGGCGCAGGGCGACGGCACGTACCTGGACTTCAGCGGCGTCGGCAAGCTCCTGAAGCCCATCTACCCCGATCACCCCAAGGACTCCCTGACCAACGTCAAGCAGGTCGAGCGCTACGACCCGGGCACCGGCAAGTGGACGCAGCTGCCCGCCAGCGCCGACTACGACCTGCCGCTGTATCCGCGGATGTCGCTGCTGCCCAACGGCCACTCGTTCTTCAACGCCGCCGGCCAGGACTTCAACCCCTTCGGCCAGTCGATCGGTGAGACCAACTGGAACGACCTCGCGACGCTGGACCCGAAGACGAACAGGTGGACGAAGCTCGGCCTAGCGAACATCAAATCCGTGCTGGCGGCCGGGGTCCGCGGATCGACGTCGAGCACCATGCTCCCCCTCGTCCCGGACGAGGACGGCAAGTACACGAAGGCCAGCTACCTGACCGCGGGCGGGGTCCTGCTGCCCTCGCCGGGCAGCTACTTCGCCACCGACCAGTCGTCGATCACCACAATCGACACCAGCGGCTCCAAGGACAAGGCCACGCAGAAGAAGACCGGACCGCTTAACCAGGTGCGCTGGTTCGGGCAGAACATCGCGCTGCCGACGGGTGAGGTCGTCGTGTTCAGCGGCGGCGACAAGGACGAGGTCCTCGGGCCGGGAACCGAGTTCCCCGTCCAGCAGGCCGAGCTCTTCGACCCCGAGAGGAACACCTGGAAG
>JBBSUL010000071.1:0-17847 GCA_038234375.1 Solirubrobacterales bacterium
GAGATGATGCCGAAGCCCGGCAGCACCATGATGTAGACCTCGGGGTGCCCGAAGAACCAGAACAGGTGCTGCCACAGCAGCGGCGAGCCGCCACTGGAGGCGTCGAAGAAGTGCGTCCCGAAGTGGCGGTCGGTGAGCAGCAGCGTCACCGCGCCGGCGATGACCGGCAGGGCGAGGATGAGCAGGATCGCGTAGACGAGGATCGACCATACGAACAGGGGCAGGCGGCCCCAGCCCATGCCGGGCGCGCGCATGTTGGCGATCGTCGCGTAGAAGTTGATCGCACCCAGCAGCGACGAGATGCCGGTCAGGTGGATGAGGAAGATCCACGCGTCCACGCCCCCGGACGGGAGGTACTGCGAGGAGCTCAGCGGCGAGTAGCACGTCCAGCCGCACTCCGGCGGCGAGAAGAACAGCGAGCCGTAGAACACGACGCCGCCGGCGGCCAGGAGCCAGAAGGAGAGGGCGTTGAGCTTCGGGAAGGCCATGTCCCGCGCGCCGATCATCAGCGGCACGAAGTAGTTGCCGAAGCCCGCCATGATCGGGACGACGAACAGGAAAACCATCGTCGTCCCGTGCATCGTGAACAGCTCGTTGTAGGTCTGCGGCGTCAGCAGCGTGTTGTCGGCCTGGGACAGCTGCAACCGGATGAGCAGCGCCTCGACCCCCCCGAGCAGGAAGAACACGAAGGTGAGGACCAGGTACATGATCCCGATCTTCTTGTGATCGGTCGTGTTGACCCACGAGGTCCAGCCCTCGCGCTCACGCACGACCTCGTGCGCGACGATCTGGGGGACGGGCGCGGCGGGGGCCGCGCGCGTGATCTGTTCGGTAGCCATGAGAGAGGGCCTTGCTTACGGCTTGGGAGCCTGGTCGGGGCTGAGCGACTTCTCGAACGCCTTGCGGGACTTCGCGGCGGCCTTGTCGCCCTCGTCGACGGCACGCTTCTGGTCGGCGAGGAACGTCTCGAAGTCGTCCGCCGAGACGGCCTTGACGCTGGCCACCATGTTGGCGTGGTTGCGTCCGCACAACTCGGCGCACTGGCCGGTGAAGGTCCGGCCCTCCATCTTGGCGGGGATCTTGAACCACGTCCGGTTCGTGTAGCCGGGGATCGCGTCGAACTTGCCGCCGAGCTTGGGGACCCACCAGGAGTGCGCGACGTCCTGGGCGCGGATGTCCAGGGTGATCGCGGTGTCGACCGGCACGACCATCTGCTCGTAGGAGAACACGTTGTTCAGCGTGTTGTCGTCGCCGTCGGGATAGGTGAAGCGCCACACGTACTGTTGGCCGTTGACCTCGATGTTCAGCGACTTGCCGTTCGGGGGCAGGCGCTTGGTCACGCCGGCGGTGAGCACGCCGTTCGCCGACTGCAGGCCGTTGGGTCCGGTGTTCTCCGGGTTGCGGATCCCGGGCAGGGCGGCGAAGGTGACGCCCGCCAGGACCACCAGGATGACCGCGGCGCCGACGGTCCAGCCGATCTCCAGGCGCGTGTTGCCGTGGATCTGGGCGGCGACGGCGCCCTTGCGGGCCTTGAACTTCCACAGGCAGTAGAACAGCGCGCCCTCGACCCCGACGAACACGACGGCGGCGACGCCGAGGATGAACTTGTAGAGGGTGTCGATCCTGTCGGCGTTCGGCGACCCCCCGGACTCGGGCGTGAAGAAGTCCGCGGAGGCCGTCGAGGTCAGCAGGAGGGAGAGCCCTCCGACGACGAGGGCGGCCATCAGCAGGCGCCGGCGGGGTGAGGTCGGACGGTTCGGTCGCAAGGCCGCGGGGATTCTATTCACGAACCGGCGGAGGGGTCGTAAGGCGGCACGATCACCGTCCCGTGAAGGCGCTGGGGCGCTTCTGCATGAAGGCCATGACCCCCTCGGCGAAGTCGTCGGAGCCCGCCATCTCCTGCTGGGTCCGGGCCTCGAGCTCCAGCTGGTCCTGCCAGGACTGCAGGGCCCAGGCGTTGAGCAGGCGCTTGGTGCCGGCGTACGAGCGCGTGGGCCCGGCCGCCAGGCGCCGGGTCAGCGCGTCGGCCTCGGCCTCCAGCTCACCGTCGGGGACCATTCGGTTGATGAGGCCCCAGTCCGCGGCCTGCCGGGCGTCCACCCGCTCGCCGAGCATCGCCATCTCGTTGGCCCGGGTGAACCCGACGCGAGCGGCGACGAAGGCCGACGCGCCGCCGTCGGGGACCAGGCCGATGTTCACGAAGGCCAGCAGGAAGTAGGCGCGCTCGGCCGCGAGCACGAGGTCGGCCGACAGGGCCAGCGACAGCCCGACCCCTACCGCGCCGCCGTCGACCGCGGCGACGACCGGCTTGGGCATCGCCCGCAACGCCGTCATGGCGGGGTGGTAGCGCTCCACCAGGGCGGTGTACAGGTCCGGCCGCCCGTCCGGGGTGGTCCGGCCGCCCACGTCCTTCAGGTCGGCCCCCGAGCAGAAGCCCTTGCCCTCGCCCGCGATGCACACGGCGCGCACCTCGGGGTCGGCGCCGACGGCGTCCAGCGCGGCCTTCAGGTCCGTGCTGAGCTGGGCGTTCCAGGCGTTCAGCGCCTCCGGACGCGCCAGCTGCACCTTCGCGGCGCCCCCGTCACGCCAGAGGTTGACGGTGTCGTAGGCGGTCACCAGCTCGAACTCGCTCATGGCGCGGATCCTACGGGCGCGTCGCCGCGCACGGGGTGACGCCTACCCTGCCCGCATGGATCGGGTGACGATCGGCATCTGCGCCGCCCTGGAACCGGCGCGCTTCGGACCCTGGGACGTGCCCGCGTCACTCGTCCCGCACGCCTACGTGACCGCCGTGCAGCGCGCCGGCGCCGGCGTCCTGCTCGTTCCGCCGGACGCGCACCTGGAGGCCGAGCCCGACGCGGCGCTGGACCGGCTGGACGCGCTCATGCTCATCGGCGGCGCCGACGTGGACCCGGCCGTCTACGGCCAGGTCGCTCATCCGCAGACCGCGGGAGCGGTGCCCGCGCGCGACCGCAGCGAGATGGCCCTGGTCCGCCGGGCCCTCGAGCGCGACGTTCCCGTCCTGTGCATCTGCCGCGGCATGCAGGTCCTCAACGTCGCCCTCGGCGGCACGCTGCACCAGCACCTCCCCGACCGGATCGGAACCGAGGAGCACCGGCGCCACGTGGGCACCTTCGCGGGCAACGCCCACCAGGTGCGCCTGACGCCCGGCTCGCTGGCCGCGCGCACGGCCGGCGAGACCCAGCACCGCGTGTGCTCGCACCACCACCAGGCGCTCGACGCGCTCGGCGCCGGCCTCGTGGTCACCGGCTGGGCCGAGGGTGACGACCTGCCCGAGGCGATCGAGCACCCCGACCGGCGCTTCACGCTGGGGGTGCAGTGGCACCCCGAGGGCGACGAGGCCTCGCGGGTGATCGCGAACTTCGTCGCGGCCAGCCGTGGTGCCGCGTGAGGTCCGGCGGGCCGCCGGACGACGAGCCACCGCACACGCCAGCCGGCGCCCGCCCTACGCGCAGTCCGCCATGCCCTGGCGGGCGCGGCAGACCAGGGCCTTGGTCGCCCCGACGCTCACGCCGAGCGTCGCGGCCAGCTGCGCGTGCGTGCGGCCCTCGAGCTCGTGGCCGACCAGCGCGGCGCGCTGGCGGTCCGGTAGCGCGTGCAGGCCGCCGACGACGAGGCGCAGCTGCTCCCGGCGCTCCAGCGCGGAGTGGGGATCGCCGCCGCCCGCGTCGACCGCGGGCAGGGCCGCCTCGACGCTCTCGAGGGCGACGGTGCGAGTTGGGCGCCGCAGGCGATCCACGCACACGTTCCGCACGATCGTGTAGAGCCAGGGCCGCAGGACGATGTCCCGGTCGGGGAAGCGGCGCAGGAACCCCAGGGCGCGCACGAACGCGTCCTGCGCGGCCTCCTCGGCGTCGTGGTGGGCGCCGCCGAGGGTCTGACGCGCGTACGCGGTGAGCGCCGGCTGGTGGCGGCGCACGAGCACGGCGAAGGCGTCCTCGTCGCCGGCGCGCAGCGCGCCGACGAGGTCGTCGTCGGTGCGGACGGTGCGGGCGGTGGCGGTGGGATGGACGAGCACGGTGGTCATGGCGTGGGGCTCCTGGACGGCGGGGAATCGGTTGCACCCGCAGCATCGACCGATGGGTGCCCGGAGCGGGCGCTTGGAGGGTGCGCTTCGTCCACCGCAGGTGGCGCGTTCGCTACCCCAGGGTGGGTTGCCGATCGCTGTGGCATCGTGTCGGGGATGCCGGACGCTGAGCGATCGCCGCTGTCGGCCCACGCCGCCTCGCCGGCCGAGCTGCGCGACCGCATCGAGGCCGAGCGGCGGGGGCAGCCGTTCCTCGTGCTTCGCGTCGTCGACGGGCCGCAGCGCATCGTCGACCTCCAGGACGCCGCGGACCGGCTGAGCGTCGGGCGTGCCCAGCAGAACGACATCGACCTGCCGTGGGATACGGAGGTCAGCCGCCTGCACGCGGAACTGGAGCGCATCGGCGGGGAGTGGACGGCCAGCGACGACGGCCTGTCGCGCAACGGGACGTACGTCAACGGCGCCCGCATCAGCGGTCGTCACCGGCTGCGCGACGGGGACGTGCTGCGCGTCGGACGCACGCAGATCGCCTTCCGGCGCCCGGAGTCCGAGGACTCTATGCCCACCCACGTGGCCTCAGACCAGGTCGCGCTGTCCGACCTGCCGCCGCTGTCGCGTCAGGTGCTCGTGGCGCTGGCCCGGCCCTACAAGCACGACGAGTTCGCCGTGCCCGCCACCAACCAGCACATCGCCGACGAGCTGCACCTCTCGGTCGACGCGGTCAAGTCGCGCCTGCGGACGCTGTTCGCGCGCTTCGGCATCGAGCACCTGCCGCAGAATCAGAAGCGCTCACGGCTGGTCGCCGAGGCCCTGCGGTCCGGGCTCGTATCCGTCCGCGACCTATGACCGCCAGGTGGGCGGGGGTCGGATCAGAAGCGCAGGTGGCGGACCGTGCCGGTCGGCGGGTCGGTGACCCAGACGTCCTTGCCCCGGGCGGCCACCGCGAACGGGTTGGTCAGCCCGGTGATCGTCTGCAGGACCCGTGGCCGCCCGCCGGCGTCGATGCGGGTGACCGAGCCGCCGAACTTGTTGGTCACCCACACGCTGCCTCCACCGACGTCGATCCCGGTCGGGGTGTCGCCGACGCGGAAGGTCCCCCGCGTGCGCCGGGTGTCGGGGGAGATGCGGGTGATCGTGTCGTCGCCGCTGTTGCACACCCACACGAAGCCGTTGCCGACCGCGATCCCGCGCGGCGCGTCGCCGACGGGAATCACCTTGGTCGCGCCGCTGGCGGTGTCGACGCGGACGACCCCGCGGTGGCGCCGCTCGACGACCCACACGGCGCCCTCGCCGACCGCCATGTCCTGCACACCGGTGGGGATGGGCACGGTCCGGTCGATCGCCCCGGTCTGCGGGTTCAGGCGCACCACCTGGTCGGGCCCGCGCAGGGCCACCCACACCCCGCCCTGCCCGGTGGCCACGACGACCGGCAGCCCCGCCGGCAGCGTGAACGCGGCCCCGGAGCTGTCGCCCGTGCGTGGGTCGCGGCGCAGCAGCGAGCGCGTCTTCTGCTTGGCCACCCACAGGGTGTCGTAGCCCACCGCGAGGTTCTGCACGCCGACGCCGACGCGGGCGGTCCCCAGCCTTCGCGGCCGGCGGGAGGAGATGCGTGTCAGCGTCGAGTCCGTCGCGCTCGACGCCCACGTGATGCCGGCCGTGCTCACGACATCGTTGGGCCGGCTGCCGGCCGGGATCGCGGCGTCGTCGAGCCGGGCGGGGGCGAAGTCCGCGCTGGGCAGGCGCGGGTTGGTGGTCGGGGCCGTCGTGCTCGTCGGCGTGGGCGGATCGCCGGTCCTCAGCAGCAGCGCGACGAGGGCGGCGACGAGCGCGACGCTCGTCCCGGCGATGATCAGGAAGGCCGGACGGGGCCGGCCGCCCGTCGGGTCGATGGTCGTCGGGGCGGGTAGCGTCCCGCTCGCGGCGGCCGGCGCGGTTGTCTCGGCGTCGACCGGCGGGCGCAGGCCGGCGGGCGCGGCCGGCCCGGTCGCCACGACGCGCTCGGGCACCACGCCGTCGTCCAGGCCGGTGGCGCTCCGGGCCGCCCGGCCCAGGTCCCCGGCGGACGGGTAACGGTCGTCGGGCGCCTTGGCCAGCGCACGCTCCACGACCTCCGCGAGGGCGGCCGGCACGTCGGGCCCCAGGACCGGCGGCGGCTCGTGGACGTGGGCCCAGAGCGTCGCCTCGTCGGACTCGCGCTGGTGCGGCGGGCTGCCGGTCAGCGCGTGGTGCAGCACGCAGCCCAGGGCGTAGACGTCCGCGCGGGCGTCGACGCGCTCGCCGCGGATCTGCTCGGGCGCCACGAAGCCGAGCGTCCCCACCCAGCCGGAGGCCTGGGTCGTGCCCGAGGCCGAGTGCACGCGCTTGGTCAGGCCGAAGTCCGTGAGGTAGGCGTGCTCGCCGGCCCCGAGCAGGACGTTGGCCGGCTTGACGTCGCGGTGGACGATGCCCGAGGCGTGTGCGGCGTCCAGCGCGGCGGCGACCTGGGCGACGATCCGCACGGCCCGGGCGGCGTCCAGGAGGCCTTCCCGCCGGACGAGCGTGCGCAGGTCGTCCCCGAGGACGTAGCGCATGGCCAGGTACAGGCGCCCCTCGTGCTCGCCCGCGTAGAAGACGGGGATGACGTTGGGGTGGTCGATGCCGGCGGCGACGCGGGTCTCGCGGACGAACCGGTCACGGAACGCCGGATCCTCGGCCAGGGCGGGCGTGATGAGCTTCACGGCGACCGTCCGGTCAAGGTCGAGCTGGGTCGCGCGGTACACCACGCCCATGCCGCCGCGTCCGGCCACCGCGTCGATGCGGTGGCCGGCGAAGGTCTCGCCGGGCTGAAGATCGTCGGGCGGCACGGAGGTCCGTTCTACCCGAGTCACGGCCACGGGGGACGCGCGCTCGGGCCGCGTGCCCTCGCCGTCCGGCCTTCGCCCTATAGATTCCGGGCCTTGCGACTGTCTGGCCGCACCAAGCGTGGAGGGGCCTGGGCGGTGGTGGGCCTTGGTGTCGCGGCGCCCCTGGTCCGCCGGCGCGCCCGCCTGCCCGTGCCCGTGGTGACCGCCTGCGCGGTCGCCGCGCCACTGGCCCTGTGCGTCGCCCTCCCCCGCACCCGCAGCCGCGACGTCGCCACCTGTGTGCTGCAGATGTGGGGCTACATCGCCCACTACCAGATGCCTCACGACGACCCGGAGGCTCTGCAGGCCCGGGTGCGCGTCGACTACCCGGTGGCCATCGATCGCGTTCTCGGCCTCGGCGAGCTCCCGGGCGCGCGCCTGCAGCGGGCGCTCGGCCGTACGGGCCCGCTGCGGGGGCCCGAGCAGGTCCTCGTGTGGTCGCACTGGCTGTGGTTCCTCGTGCCGCACGGCACCGCGGCGTACATCCTGCTGTGCCACCGGGACCGCTTCGAGCACGCAGCACTGCACACCTACAGCGTCTTCGACCTCGGGCTCATCGGGTACTGGACCCTGCCGACCGCCCCGCCGTGGTACGCCGCGCAGGAGGGCCGGGCGCCCGAGCTGCGCCGGATGATGGTCGAGCACGGTGAGACGTTCTGGGGGGACCGCTGGGGCCCCATGTACGGTTTCCTGGGAGGCAACCCCCTCGCCGCGATGCCGTCTCTGCACTTCGCCACCTCCGTCATGGCCGCTCATCTCCTGCGGGAGGTGGGTCCGGTGCACGGCGCCGCGGGCTTCGCCTACGCCTCGACGCTGGGCTTCGCCCTCGTCTACCTCGGCGAGCACTACGTGGTGGACCTGCTGGCGGGCCTGGCCCTGACCGAGGGCGTGCGCGCCGCCGCCCCGCACGCCGCGCCCGCGCTGCGCGAGGTCGGCATGCTGCTGCAGCGGCTGGAGCGATGGGGGGCCGCGGGATGACCGCGGATACCGGCCGCCCGTCCGCGAACCAGGAGGAGGTCGACGACGACGAGGCGATGCCGAAGATGCAGATGACGCGCGACCGCGCGCTGCTGCTCGGGCTGTTCGTGGTCTCGGCCGTCGCGTTCCTGTACTTCGTGCTGCCGCAGCTGTCGGACGCCAAGGGCACGTGGGAGCGCCTGGGCCAGGGCGACCCGTGGTGGATCGCGGTGGCGCTCGGCCTGCAGGTGCTGGCCATGGCTAGCTACATCGTGCTCTTCCAGGGCGTCCACGTCCCGCCGGGCTCGCCCATCACCTATCGCGAGAGCTACCTCATCACCATGGCCGGGCTGGCCGCGACCCGGCTGTTCGCCGCGGGGGGCGCCGGGGGCGTGGCGCTGACCGCCTGGGCTCTGCGGCGCTCCGGCATGCCCCGCCGTGAGGTGGCCGAGCGCATGATCGCTTTCCTGGTCCTGCTCTACGGCGTCTACATGGCGGCGATGGTGCTCGGCGGGTTCGGACTGTATTTCGGCCTGGTCGACGGGTCGTCCACACTCGCGCTCACCCTCCTGCCCGCCGTCATCGCGCTGCTCATCATCTTCATCATGCTGGCGATCGGCCTGGTCCCCGACGACCTGGAGCGCCGGCTGGACCGCTACAAGCCCTCCAACCCGCGGGCGGCGCGGATCATGCACCGCCTGGCCACCGGGCCGGCGTCGCTGTCGGGCGGGGTCCGCCTGGCCCTGGGCATGGTCCGCCGCCCCGACGCGGCCATGGTCGGGACGGTGACCTGGTGGGCCTTCAACGTCGGCGTCCTGTACGCGGCGTTCCGGGCGTTCGGGGACGCGCCCCCGGTTGCGGTGCTCGTCATGGGCTTCTTCGTCGGCCTGCTGGGCAACCTGCTGCCACTCCCGGGCGGCATCGGCGGCGTGGACGGCGGGATGATCGGCGCCTTCTCGGCCTTCGGGGTCGACTTCGGTCTGGCCACCGTCGCCGTGCTCACCTACCGGCTGTTCGCCTTCTGGCTGCCGACCGTCCCGGGCGGCATCGCCTACTTTCAGCTGCGCGGCACGGTCAACGGCTGGACGCAGCAGCGAGCCCGGGAGCGCGAGCAGGCCGCCGCCGCAGCCGCGCGCAGCGCTACTATACAAAGTAAAGTGCGCCCGTGAACCACGTCACCCGTCTGGAGAGAGCGCCCGCGCCATGAGCACCGAGACCGAGCCCCGCATCGAGAACGTCATCATCATCGGCAGTGGGCCCGCGGGCTACACCGCGGCCCTGTACACCGCCCGCGCGAACCTGGAGCCGTTCGTCGTCGAGGGCTTTGCCTGGGGCGGGCTGCTGCAGCAGACCACGGAGGTCGAGAACTACCCGGGCTTCCCCGGCGGCGGGGTGGAGGGCCCGGAGCTCATGACGAAGATGCGCGCCCAGGCCGAGGAGTTCGGTGCCCGCTACGAGACCGACGACGTGAGCGCAGTGAAGCTGTCGGACGAGCCCGGTGGTGTGCACGAGGTCCACGTCGACGACGACGTCTATTACACGCGGACGGTGATCCTGGCCATGGGCGCCGAGCACCGCAAGCTCGGCATCCCCGGCGAGGAGGAGCTCGGCGGCCGCGGGGTCAGCTACTGCGCCACCTGCGACGCCGCGTTCTTCCGCGACAAGCCGACGATCATCGTCGGCGGCGGCGACAGCGCCATGGAGGAGGCGATCTTCCTGGCCAAGTTCTCCTCGAAGGTCGTCGTCGTCCACCGCCGCAACGAGTTCCGGGCCTCCCAGATCATGGAGAACCGCGCGCGCGAGGTCGAGAACCTGGAGTTCCTGACGCCCTACGAGGTCGTCGCCTTCGAGGGGGACCCGCAGCTGCAGGTCGCGCGTCTGCGCAACACCGAGGATTCAAGTGAGCGGACGCTGGACATCGCCGGGGCGTTCATCGCCATCGGCCACGTCCCGCAGTCGGAGATCGCCGCAGGCCAGGTGGAGACCGACGAGGACGGCTACGTGGTGACGGTCGGCAAGTCCACGCTGACCAAGCGGCCCGGGGTGTTCGCCGCCGGGGACCTCGTGGACCACACCTACCGCCAGGCGGTCACCGCAGCCGGATCGGGGTGCCAGGCGGCCCTGGACGCCGAGTGGTACCTGCGCGACACACCCGCGCGCCCGTTCGCGGAGGCGCTGGAGCGCGAGGTCTAGTCGGCTCCGGCGGTGAGGCGCACGCGCCCGTCCGCGCTCGCGGTGGCCGCGTCGTCGGTGGGGACGGGAGCGTCCTGCCAGGCCGGCGCCGGCGGCCAGCCGTCGCGGGCGGACGGGTCCCCGAGGGCCCCGTCGGCGGTCGCCGGGGAACACACGGTCAGCCGGCCCGCGTCGTCGAGGCCCGCTTCGACGCCCGCCAGCGTTGTGAGCGCGACGGGGTCCGAGGCCAGGTCGAGCGCCCCGGCGTGGGCCACCGGACCGGTCTGGGGGGTGGCGTAGACGGCGTGCAGGACGTCCTCGCCGCACAGGTCGGCGAGCGCGGCGACGACGGCGCCGTCCAGCGTGCGCACGCCGGGCCCGACGGCGGCCACGATGCGGGTCAGCCTGAGCAGGTCGGCGCCGTCGGTGACGCTCGGCGGCAGGGCGGTCAGCGCCCGCAGCTCGTCGGCGTCGAGGACCAGCGAGGTGACCTCGTGGTCGGCGAGGGCGCGCAGGAGCGCGGCGGGCGCGGGGTCTGCGAGCGTCACCACCGTCGCGCCGGTGACGAGCGCCACGCCGGCCCAGAACTGCGCCTCGGACCGGTGGGCGGCGGGGCCGAGCAGGTGGACGCCGCCGGCCGGCAGGCCCACGCGGCCCAGCAGGTCGCCGAAGGTGGCCGCCAGCGCGGCCAGGCGTGCCGGCGAGCGGGTCCGCAGCAGCAGACGCGGGTGTGGCGCGTCGGTGGCCTGGATGCCGTCGGCGAGGTCCCCGGCTCCGCTGCGCAGCGGGCCGCCGGTCGCGTGCCGCTCGCGGAGGCCCGGGCAGGCCGTCGCCGGCAGCACCGGCGGGTCCGAGGCCTGGGTGGGCGCCGTCCCGACGATCAGCCGGCAGCCGGCGATCCGCGCCGGGCCCTCCGGGGCGGGGTGGCCGGTCGCCAGCAGGACGGGGCCGGCGCCGAGCTTGGCCAGCGCGTAAAGGACCTCGAGGTGCAGCGTCGAGGGTGGCAGGGCCACAGCGACGTGGTCGCCGGAGGCGATGCCGTGCTCGGCGGCCAGTCCGTGGGCCAGCGCGGTCGCGCGGGCCTCGTGCTCGGCGCGGGTGGCGCTGCGGCCGCTACCGGCGTCGACGGCGAGCACGGCGTCGCCCTGCGTGAGGGCGAGCCACTCCAGCGATCCCGGGCGGGGGCCGGAGCCGGCGTCCGGCGCGGTGGTGCTCACGGTGCCGGCGCGGGGTGCGGTGCGGTGCGTCAGGCCGCGCGGCGCGGGGCGTCTGCCTTGGCGCCGCTGGGGCCCACGGAGGGAGCCGGCGTGACGGTGATCTGACCCGGGCGGGGCACGGGGACGACCTTGGGATACGTGAAGAGGTGCGTGGTCATGAAGTCTCTGGAGAAAAGAACGCCACGGAAGCCCGTTTGTTACGGCTGGGTCGCAACCATCGTTTCCATGTGCACGGGATCGTGCGGAGGGCCGGGGATGCAGCCACGCCGGAGCTTACGTCGACCAAGCGCAGCAGTTCCTCCCCGCGCGCCCACGCGCTGGCCGGAGCAGCTCAGGCGTCGGCCGCGGGCGGCACGAGGGCGTTGATGCCCGTCTGCGCCCGGCCGATGATGAGCTTCTGGATCTGGCTCGTGCCCTCGTAGAGTGTCGTGACGCGGACGTCGCGGAAGTGGCGCTCGACGGGGTGGTCGTCGACGTAGCCGGCGCCGCCGTGGACCTGGATGGCCTCGTTGGCGCACCAGACGGCGGCCTCGGTCGCGAACAGCTTGGCGATCGACGTCTCGGTGGTGTTCGGCGCGCCGGTGTCCTTCAGCCAGCCCGCGCGCCACACGAGCAGGCGAGCGGCGTCGGTGCGCACGCGCATCTCGGCGAGCATCGCCTGCACGAGCTGGAAGGAGGCGATCGGCCGTCCGAACTGCTCGCGCTGCACCGCGTAGCGGGTGGACTCGTCCAGGCAGCTCTGGCAGACGCCGACCGCGCCGGAGGCCACGCTGAAGCGCCCGGAGTCCAGCGAGCCCATCGCGACCTTGAAGCCGTCGCCCACGCTCCCGAGCAGCTGGTCGTCGGTAGCGAAGACGTCGTCGAGGGCGATCGACGCGGTGTCGGAGGCGTGCAGTCCCATCTTCCCTTCGATGGGGGTGGGCGCGAAGCCGTCCTGGTCGGTGTCCACGAGGAAGGCGGCCAGGCCCTTGTGCCCGAGCGCCGGGTCGGTCTGGGCGAAGACGAGCGCGACCTTCGCCACGCTGCCCAGCGAGATCCACATCTTGGACCCGTTCAACCGCCAGCCGCCGTCCACCTTCGTCGCCCGTGTCTTCTGGTTGGCCGCGTCCGAGCCGGTGTCGGGCTCGGTGAGGGCGAAGCAGCCGAGGGCCTGGCCCGAGCACAGCCGGGGCAGGTGGGCGTGCTTCTGCTCCTCGGTGCCCCACTTGAGGATCGCCGAGCAGACCAGCGACGTCACCACGCTGACGACGGTCCGAGCGGAGCTGTCGGCCCGTCCGACCTCCTCGACGACGAGCCCGTAGCTGCGGTAGTCCAGGCCCGCCCCGCCGTACTGACGCGGGACGATCGCCCCGAGGTAGCCCTGGTCGGCCATGCGGACGGCCAGTTCGGCGTCGAAGCGGTGCTCGCGCGCGCTCTGCCGGGCCCGGGGGGCGATGACCTCGTCGGCGAACTCGCGGGCGGTGCGCCGGATGAGCTCCTGCTCGTCGGTGAGGGAGAAGTCCATGGCGGCGAGCCTATCCGCGCCTCGGTGGCCGCGTTCTGGCCCGGCCGGGTTCGTAGACTCGGCGGATGGACCCCTTCGCGGTCATCATCCTCGGCGGCCTGGGGGGCGTGGTCGTCGCCTGCCTCCTGCTCGGCAAGTTCTATCCGGGAGACGGGCGGGACGTCCTGGACTGGCAGCCCACGCGCTCGCCCGAGGTCGAGGCCCAGAACGAGATCGACGACATCGACCAGATGCTCGAGGCCGCCAACCGCCGCCGTCGCCGGCGTGGCGAGGCGGAGTTGACCGAGGCGGCGATGCGCGAGCGCGTGGCCACCGACACCGCCAAGCGCCACGCGGCCGCCGACGCGTACGCGGTCGAGCAGGGCGCCGACAGCGCGGCCGACGAGGAGATCGCGCAGGTGCTCGCGGTCAAGAACCGCCGGCGCAAGGCGAAGGGCCAAGAGCCGATCACCGCCGAGGAGTTCCGGCGCGACCTGGAGGGCTCTGGATGAGGGTCCTGCTCGTCGGCAGCTCCACCCGCGGGCTGGCCTACGCCCGCCGCCTCGTCGCCGACGGCCACGCCGTCCGGGCGGTGACGCGGTCGCCTGAGCGCCGTGCCGTGCTCGAGGACGCCGGCTGCGAATGCTGGATCGGCGATCCGGACCGCATCGGCACACTGCGCTACGCCCTGGAGAACGTGACGGTCCTCGTGTGGGCGCTCGGATCGGCCACCGGGCCCGACGAAGGGCGGATCGCCGCGCTGCACGGCTCGCGCCTGAAGATGATGCTGGAGAAGACGACCGACACCACGGTGCGCGGCGTCGTCTACGAGGCGACCGGGACGCTGGACGACGCCGTCCTGGACGCGGGCGTGGACGAGGTCCTGCACGCCAACCGCACGAACGAGATTCCGTACGCGCTGCTGCGGGCCGACGGCACCGACCCTGAGGGCTGGGCGGACGCCGCGCTGACGGCGACGCGGTCGCTGCTGGGGGACCGGCCGATCGCCGGCCAGGGGGCGTGGCCAGGGGCCCCTACTGGCGCGCCAGCGGCTCAGGGCTGACGACGGGCGCGCTGGGCTTGGACCAGTTGGCGCTCGGGACGGTGTCGTCCTCGACGGCCCCGAGCACGACGAAGACGCCGACGACGAGGACCGCGAAGATGGCAAAGCCCGCCAGCGTGCGCGCGATCGTCTGCACGGCGCCGGGGCGGCGCTCCTTCTCGGCGGCCAAGCGGTCGCTGGCGCTGATCCCGGAGCGCTCGTCGTACGGCGTCATGTCGGGTTGTATGTCCCGCTTGTCGCGCGGCCGGGTGCTGTCGTCCGTCATACCGTCATGATCGGGGGTTTTAGCGGCGATTGCACGAACGAACCGCACAGCTTGGTGCCGGACGCGTGCAGGATCCGGTGCAGGAACAGCGAATGCAACGGGTATCCCTGGTGACCGAAGCGCCCGCGGGTCGCCGTCGCCGTTCTACGGGGCACTCGCGAGCAGCTGCGGGGGAAGGCGCTCAAGCAGGTCACCGAGCATCCGGGCCGTGGCGCCCCAGACCAGGTGGTCGTCCACGACGTACACGTCGGTGCGGAACGGGACCCCGCGGCGGTGCAGGCGCCGGCGCCCGTAGCCGTCGCGCAGGCGGGTGAGCGGCAGCTCGAGGACCTCGGCGACCTCGCCGGCCGACGGGGTCCACGTCTGCCCCGGGTCGATGAGGCCCACGAACGGGTAGACAGCGAAGTTCGTGGCGATTGTCGGGGTCGGCTGCAGCGCGCCGACGAGCTGCACCCCGGCGGGGTCCAGTCCGATCTCTTCATGCGCCTCGCGCAGGGCTGTTCGCCGCAGGTCGGCGTCGCCCGGGTCCTGGCGCCCACCGGGGAAGGCGACCTCCCCGGGGTGCCGGCGCATGTCGTCGCGTCGCCGGGTCAGCACGGCGGTCAGCTCGCCGTCCGCGGCGACGTACAGCGGGACGAGGACCGCCGCGTCCACACGCCCGTGGACGTCCAGGGCGGCGGCTTCGGCGGGGTCCAGCAGGACCGCGCGCAGCGCATGTGCGAGGGCGCCGCGGTCCGTAGCCGCCGGCCGCGGCGCGCGCGGGCTCACCGGGTCCGGTCAGCCGGCGAGCGAGACGCGCTCGACACGCTCGTCGAACATGACCTCGCCGTCCAGGGTGCGGTGCACGGGGCATTTGGCGGCGATGATGCTCAGGCGGGAGACCTGCTCGTCGGAGAGGTCGTCGGGCAGGCGGAGCACGAGGTCGAAGCGGGTGGGGCAGCCACGTTCGGCGGGCGTGTACTCGCACGCCACCTCGGTCGCCCCGAGGTCCCAGCCCTTGCGCTGGGCGTACATCTCCATGGTGATCGCCGTGCACGAGGCCAGCGAGGCGGCCAAGAGCTCCTCGGGGGAGGGGCCGGTGTCCTCACCCCCCGCGTCGACGGGCTCGTCGGCCAGCAGCTGGTGGTCGCGGACCCGGACGGTCTGCTTGAACGCGCCGTTGCGCGTGGACAGGGCCTTCATGGGGCCGATGGTACGCCTTTGGGCCGATCGAGCCGCCGATCGCATGAGCGTGCCGGTGCCATGTCCGCGCCGGGGCACCGCCCACCCTCAGCGGACGCGCTGGCCGAAGTCGTGCACGTACGTGGCGCCCGCGCTGCCGCCGCCCTCGTCCGGGGTCCCGAGGGTGACGCCCAGCCCGATCTGACGGTAGCGCGTCTGGAGGATGTTCTTGCGATGGCCGGGGGACTTCATCCAGGCGGCCACGATGGCCTTCGGGGTGGCGAGCTGACCGGTCCCGTAGGCGATGTTCTCGCCCACCGACCAGCGCCGCCACCGGCCCTTGAGGTAGCCGGTGCGCTTGATCCGGGAGAGCATCGTCGTGCCGTCGGGGGCGGTGTGGTCGAAGAACCGGTCTGCGACGAGCTGCTTGGCGAAGATGCCGGCGGCCCGGTTGAGTCTGGACTGGCGGTTGAGCGCGCGTCGCTTGCGCTTGGTGCGCTCGCGGTTGACCAGGCACAGCGTCGCCTTGTTGATCTTGGCGAGGTTCTGGGAGGTGGGGCGCAGCGTGGCGTTCGCGCAGCCCTTGGCCTTCGTCGGCTTCGGGTTCGTCGCCGTAGGATCGGGGGAAACCGCCGGCGGGGTCGTGGCGGGCGGCGTGGTCGGCGGGGTCGGGCAGGCGATCTGCACGCCGGCCACCTCCACGCACGGCAGCACGGCGCGGGGGGCGGTCGCCTGTGCCGGGCTGGTCGCCAGCGCGCAGGCGGCCGCTACGGCCAGGAGCGGGAAGGATCGGAGTCTGGAGGTCGGGCGCATGAGGGGGTTGGGGGCGCGGCGTGCGTTCGAGCAGCGACGCGGCCTCACGTGTTGCCGTCGGTCGGCGTGAGGCCGCCCGCGAGTCGAACGGCAGCTGGTGGACACACGTGCGAGCGACGGGCACGCGGCGGGGGCGTTGCCGCCGCGTCGTCGGTCCCCGTACAGTGGTCGGGTACGGGGCGTAGCTCAGCCTGGTGGAGCGCCGCGTTTGGGACGCGGAGGTCGCCGGTTCAAGTCCGGCCGCCCCGATTGCAACACGTTCGCCGGCCCCCATAGCTCAGCTGGATAGAGCAGCGGCTTTCTAATCCGCAGGTCCCTGGTTCGAATCCAGGTGGGGGCGTCGTGCTTTTAGCCCTTGAATGCTGGGGTTTCTGCGGTTTGGCGTCTCGGGTCGGGACGGCGTGGTTTCTCGTGGGTAGCTGCTCTTGGCTGGGCGCGCGGACGAGGCGCGCAGCGACGGCGTAGCGGGTCCACTTGAGCCCTGCGCGCGGATTCGCAACCTGACTCGCCTGCAGGTCGACGTGCCCCTGCTGCTGGCCGACCTGGTCTGTGCCGACGGCGAGTTCGTGCTGATCGGCCGGGTCGCCGCGGCTGCGCACGGGTGGCCGATCTCCTTGGACGACGCGGGCGCGATGCTGGAGGTCGTGCCCGCTGACCCGGAGGGCGTTGCCGTGGTCCTGTCCCGCTGTGGCTACACGGCGATGGGTGATGGGCGATGGGCGATCAGCGGGGTGACCCTGATCGTGCACGCACGGCCGCCGCGCACCGCCGGCTACCGCGACCTGGTCCGCGACAGCGAGCCGATCGAGCTCCCCGGCCAGGAGGTGCGTGTGGCGTCGCTTGTGGACCTGATCCGCGTGCTCGAGGGTGACGGCTCGTCGCGCCTGCGGCCGTTCGGCGCCGCGCTGTGGGCGACGCTTGAGAGCGTGCGCCGACGCCAGGCCCGCGAGCACATCGACGTCGCCGCAGCCTGATGGGCGACCAGGTTCCCGCGGCGTCGGCGCACGACCCCGGCCGCGAGCTGATCCTCGAGGTCCTCGACCGCCGCCAGGTGCAGTATGTGGTCATCGGCGGTGCCGCCTGCCAGAGCCGCGGCTAGGGTGGTCTGACCGCCGACGTGGACGTGACGGCTTCATGCCCCCCGGTGGCATGGACGCCTACACCTTCCGCGGCCAAGTGGTGCCCCGATGAGAACGCCGTAGTGGTGTGTCGAGAGGTGTCGTCGGTCAGGAGCAGCCGAGCCCGGCGCCCGCGCGAAAATTGGGCGTTACCGTCCTACCTCGCCGCGCTGCGCGCCGTCGCGATTGCCAAGCGAGGTGCCTGACTTCGCGGCCGCAGGCTTCCGCGTTTCGCGCAAGGCAGCACTCGCAGTCGGTGGCCGATCCGGCCCGGTTGAGTCATCGGGTGCGGTAGGCGCGGCCGCGCGGCAAGATGCGCTGGATAGTGACGGTGCGAGTGACTGGGTCGCGGATGAAGCGAACGCGGTAGTCACCGACCCGCAGCCGCCATTCCGGTGGCTGGCCGGCGAGGCGTTTGACGTCCCCGACAGGCGGCTGTTCAGCGAGCCCGTCGAGCGCTGTGACGATCCGGCCCTGGACTTGGCGGTCCAGGCGCTTGATGTCGCGGCGCGCGGACGGCGCGAGCTCGACGCGCCAGCGGCCGTTGGTCACTGCAGCTCGGCGCGCACCTCGTCGAGGCTGATCGTCTCGCCGCGAGCGATCTCCTCGCGCGCTTCCTGGACCAGCGCTTCTTCCTCGGCCGTGACAGGCTCATCGTCGAGCGGCGC